>NZ_VPBO01000013.1:0-117859 GCF_013418655.1 Acinetobacter sp. YH12128
CTTGGCGTTCATCCGCATCGCTTTGTTTGACTTGCCACTGACTTTGATGGATTAACTGTGTAACTTGATCGGTTAAGTCTTTGGGTAAATTATTTTGGTTATAAAAAGACTTAGATAAAATCAAAAATTCTTGATCGGCACCACGATGTTGGTCAATCTCTGGATGCTCATCCAATTTGAACCAATAACCAACTTGTGTATCACGCACGGTACTTTTAGCAATAAATTGTTTGGCTTGAGCCGCATAATAATCACTAAAATTTTGATTGAGACGTTCAACTTGAGCACTATTAGAGGCAGTTGCAGCATCTTCACCATTCAGATCTTGCATCCATGCAGGGCTCACATGCCATGCCTGCTCTAAGCTTAAGCTCGCATTATCTTGATTTTGACTATGTAGATGCTTGCTTTGTACTGCACCACCACCCTCGTCCTGTTCAAGCACATCCGCTTGCCATCGTTGCACATGTACCGACGTCGGTTGCAGACTGCGCTGACCGATAAAACTGGTCATACTGTCATTTTTTTCAGTTGCACTACTGCGATGAAAACGGATATTACGTCGCTCCAAAGCTTGATATTGGCTATTTTCATCAATCAAACGTAGCTTTTGAGCTGCTATGGGTGTCGCAGACGATGTTACAAAAGATTGAGCTTCATCGACCAACCAATGAATGCCTTCACTGCGTAGTAAGCGGGTAATAAAATCATAGTCGGTTTCATTACTTTGCATCATGAATGGTCGAACGTCATACTCTTTTTTTAAGCCACTTAAGTCCAAACTTAAGCTCGCTGCAAAAAGTGGGCTCTTTTTTTGCCATTCCTTAAAAATAATCTCGACCACATCTTTGACCGATTTATTCATAAACACGCGGCTATTACGACGCTTATGCCATAGTGCCGTTGCATCTTCTAAGGTCAACTTATATAGCGTTAATGCACCATCACTTTGGCCTTGAAATGCTTCTGTAATGATCCCGGTAATACGAAAAAGTTGCCCCGCATCGGTCACCTGATCGATTGCGACTTGCGTGCCAATAAATTGTTTCAGTTCGAGCGTGGCAGAAGTTGAGAGACAGATGAGCTGAACATTCAAACCTTCACTTAAGGCATGTTCCCCATCAATACGTTGCAAGAATACTTGTTCATTCAGCGTGGTATTGGAAAATTGAATGTGCAAAGCACGTTTTTGTGGACTAATGCCCAATTTTTCAATTGCAGAATATATATTGTTCAGCATCGTTATTATCTAAAATCAGATTTTTATAAAATATGCGGGGTATTTAATCAAAAAAACTCATATTTTTCTAGGCATAAACTGCCTGCTTTGTTGGGTTTTATGTAAGTAAAAATTCAAATTTCCACATTAATTCTTTATGTTATTTTTACTCTATTTATTTCTGCATTAAAAAAATATAGAGACCATCAAACTAAACTTCAGGTCTCTTCATACCACCTTACTGCCTTGCATCAATATTAATTGGTATTTAAAAATGCGTGAATATTCTCCAATTGTTCTTGTGCTTCGACATAGCCTTGCAAGGCCGCTTTTTCCAAATATTGCTGTGCAATTTTAAGATCACGCTCTACGCCCATGCCATGAATATATAAATAGCCCAATCGCGTTAACGCCGCCGCATTCATCCCCTGAGCAGCTTGTGCATAATAACTATGTGCCTGAGTTAAATCTTGCTGCACACCCAAACCATGTTCTGACATTTCACCAAGCTGGTACAAGGCAGTCACATTTCCTAATCCCGCCGCTTGCGAGAAATACTGCAACGCTTGTTGGAAATCTTGTGTTCCCCATTGTCCTTTTAAATTAACTAGACCTAGTTGCGTAAGTGCATCAGGATGGCCTAATTTCGCCGCCTTCAACAATGCTCGCTGGGTTTGAGCTTCATCAAACTGTACATCAGGCAAGATATTGTCCACGGCTAAACGGTAGAGATACCAAGCAGCATCCTGCGAACCTTGTTCTGCGGCTTTTTCGAGATAACTCAAACACTGATCACGATGTGCTAATGGATACTCTGGCAATGCATAAAAACGCCCAATCACATAATTCTGATCGGCCACACAAGTAATGGACATATCATTTAAATGCCTAGCAGCTTCAATTAAAAGTTGCTGTGCTTGCTTGATATTTCGCTCAACACCGACCCCATGTAGGTAGCATAGTGCCAAACCGACTTGGTTAATGAATAATGGTTTGAATTGATACGCTGTTTGATATAACTCAAATGCTTTTTGTGGATCATCACTAACCAAATACTTTTCAAAATACAGCGCTGCAATAAGACTAATTGCATCAGCATCTTTAAGTTGAGCAGCTTCGGTCAGAAAGCGAAAACCTAAAGTTTCCTGCTTCTCCAAGTACCAACCATGAAAATGTGCAATGCCTAATAATCGGCTGGCTGCTGCAACTTTGTGCTCTTTGGCCTGCTGCAAAAGATCATGATAAACCCGCTGACGCTGATCGACGTCGATTTTACCCATCAATACTGCTTGATAATATTCATACAACTGCTGCTGGTGCCCGAGTAGCAATCCTCGCTTTAAATATTGCAATGACTTTTCATCATTTTGCGCAAGATACTTTCCTTGTGCATAGAATTGCTGCAATTGCTGAATAGCCGCCATATGGTCTTGTTGGGCAGCTTTCAGTAAATATTCCAATCCCAGAGCAATATTTGGCGTGGCTTGTTTTAAATAGAACTGTGCCAATTGATACTGTGAATTGGCATGTCCATTGTCCGCATTTTTTTGCAACAAATCTAAATGTTGCTGCTCGGCATGTGTCTGATCTTCTGGGTTTAGTTCGGCGAGTCGATATTGTGCATCCAAATGACCGCGTGAAATCGCATGTCGATACCAATATTGCGCTTTTTCAATATTGGGCACACCGCCATAGATACCTTCTTCAACTTGCCCCAACACATATGCAGCATCATCACTACCTAAACTATTGGCTTTTTCCAATAAAGCCAGCGCATTTTCCACACTGACTTCTCTGCCTAAGCCTTGTAAATGCATCTGCCCCATAGCGACATAGGCCTGCGGAATTTCATGCTGTTTGGCCAAATTTTGATACAACTCATAGGCACGCGCATAGTCGGTTGGTGCATCAAGCATTAAACGTTCTGCAAATTTCAGCTGTGCATCTAATTGGTCTATCCACAAGTCATGCCCAACCGCTTTAGCCTGATCGCGTTTAACTGGATCGGGTCTTTTCCACATCCAAAACGCAAGTGCTCCCATCCCCAAAATTAGTATCAGTAAAAACCACATACTCGCCCCAAAAAAATCAATATTTTAATTATTCCAACATTGTGTCTGATTTTAATTCTATATACAAAAAAAGCACCGAATTCGGTGCTTTATTTTTTTCAAAATGAGATAGCTGTCATGCTTTTGCTCGTTTTGCATCAAGTTTTTTGAGCACCTCTGACACAGCCACCATCGCAAAGCTGGACGTCACGACTACTGCTGAACCATATCCACCACAACGTAAGCCTGCACTTGGACAAACATCAGCACTGGAAAATGGATTATCAATTGAATAAACACAGGTGATGCCAAACTTTTCTTTCGGCTTTTTACAAATGCCTTTGCCGCGTAATTGTGTCCGCAATTTAGCTAACATCGGGTCTTGCTCTGTTCTTGATAAATCTGCGACTCGGATTTTCAGCGGATCAAGTTTACCCCCTGCTCCACCCGAAACGATCAACGGAATTTTATTAAAACGGCAATGTAGCATTAAGGCAAATTTTGCCTTCACATCATCAATGCAATCTAAAATTAGGTCAGGAGCACCTGCCAAAATTTCTTTGACATTTTCAGGCGTAAGATAATCATCAATCAAATTTATTTTGATTCGGGGATTAATCGCACGGCAGCGCTCTGCCATCACTTCAATTTTTTCATGTCCCAGTGTCGTGCTCATGGCAGGCAATTGTCGATTGATATTCGATGCAGCAACCACATCCATATCGACCAAGGTTAGCTCACCAATACCTGTACGTGCTAAAGCTTCTACCGCCCATGAGCCTACACCACCGATCCCGATCACCATGACATGACTTTTTTCATAATGATGAAAACTTTCATCACTATATATTTTGGCTACGCCAGCAAAACGGCGGTCATATTCATCATCTTGGAGCAGTTCAGTCATAAAAGTACAAAAGCAGGAAACAGAAGCGCCATTCTAACAAAACTCCTTCATTTTGACTGCGGTAATATTTCTATCACACAGATGGCTTGATCCAACAAATGAAAATAAGCACAATAATTTCGATTAAAATTTATACTAAAACTCAAATAATATTGTTATCCGCCTATGTAGGATCGCCATGTTTTTTTCTATTTTATTGTGTCTGAATACCCTACTTATTTTGGCCTACGCCACACTGATCGTGATATATCAAAAGAAAAATTTGAATCTAAGCAATATCATCCGAATTCTATTTCTCACTCTGTTCGCATTGGTGGCTTTTGCACACTATGAAAGTGAACAACAATTTATAATTATGTTGTGTTTATGGGTAGTTTTCGAGGCATTAAACCTCAAAAAACTCAATGCAGAAAAGTTGAGAAAGTAGCGCTAAAAAAAGAGGCTTTCGCCTCTTTTTCAATCTTACAACCTTAGTCTTTATTCATAATAAAGAAATATTCACGGTAGTATTTAAGCTCTGCAATGGAGTCACGGATATCATCCATCGCCAAATGCGAGGCATTCTTTTTCAAGCCACCCATGATCTCTGGGCGCCAGCGTTTCGCCAATTCTTTCACTGATGATACATCAAGATTACGGTAGTGGAAGTATTGTTCCATTTCAGGCATTAAACGATGTAAGAAACGACGATCTTGGCAAATTGAGTTACCACACATCGGTGATGATTTTGGATTCACCCATTTTTTCAAAAATTCTAAAGTTTGCTGTTCAGCATCTTGTGCTGTCAATTTACTACGACGTACACGTTCGATCAGACCTGATTGACCATGTTGGCGAGTATTCCATTCATCCATCGCATTGAGCACACGGTCAGACTGATGTACCGCAAGCACAGGCCCTTCCGCCAGAATATTTAAATTATCATCCGTCACAATTGTTGCAACTTCAATAATCTGGTCGTTATCTGTATCTAGACCTGTCATTTCAAGGTCAATCCAAATCAGGCGTGTATCAGGTGTGCTGCTCATAAATGTGCAATCTTATTAGGCTGTAAAAATGAACATAGTAGCAAATTTATTGGGCTTGCGCTGTAAATAGACCCTGCTTTCATGCTATTTTTGCCATCTAGTTTTCATGGTTTTTTAGGATATGAATGGCTTTAATTCGTAAGCGCCGACTGACTGAACAGCAGCAACGTCGCATTCAGAAGCAACATAAATCTCGTCAGGAAGAAATCGATACTTCTGCAGATTTGGAAGGCTTGGTCGTCCAACATTATGGTCGTCAACTTGAAGTTCAAGCGCTGTCTACACCCGACCAGCATCCTGAAAAACCCATTGTGCAAGCAGGTGAACCTGAACCACATTGGAAACCCATCGAATTAGGCAGTGTTTGGCGCTGCCATACCCGTACCAATCTCGAATTATTGGTGACGGGTGACCGTGTCAAATGGCAAGCTGACCCGATTACAGGTTTAGGGATTATTACCGCGATTCATCCACGCCAATCTTTACTGACACGCCCTGACCGTTATCACAAAGTGAAACCTGTCGCAGCCAATGTCAGCCTGATTGTGATTGTATTTGCACCGCTTCCTGAGCCAGCACCTGGCCTGATTGACCGCTATTTGGTGGCCTGTGCAGATGCTGATATTCCAGCCTTATTGGTCTTAAATAAATCCGATTTGCTTGAAGACAATGATCCGATTTTAACGCTATTACAAGAATATCGTGACTTGGGCTATGAGGTCATGCAAACCCAATCTGATGGTGACTTAAGCGCACTTTCTGCTCGCCTTTCAGGTGAAACTGTCGCATTTGTAGGTCAGTCTGGGGTTGGTAAGAGCACTTTAATTAATGCCATTGTTCCGGATGCCGCGCAAAAAACCAATATTATTTCGGAAAACTCCGCGCTCGGTCAGCACACCACCACGTCTACGCGCTTAATTGCGTTTGGTGAAGGTTCTGCATTGATTGATTCACCGGGAATCCGTGAATTTGGTTTATGGCACCTAGAATTGGAGAAAGTTCAACAAGGTTTCCCTGAGATTGAGTCACATTTGGGTTATTGTCAGTTCCGTAACTGTACGCATAAACATGAAAAGCAATGTGCGCTTAGAATAGCAGCTCAAAATGGCGAAATTTTGCCGCGCCGATTAGACAGTTATTTACGTCTGATCGACGAAATCACGGAAGCGCAGCAAAAAAATTAATTTTTATTCTGTTCATGCCCTTGAAGGGGTGATTTTGATCACCATATTTATGGGCTATACTCTTGGCAATTTAAAATTGTAGTTAGGTGAATTGTGGAACGTTGGTTCGAATTTATGGGGAATCACCCCTTCTTATTTGGAACGCTGGCTGTATTGGTCGTGCTGTTCTTTATTCTTGAAGGCCAGCGTAATGGTCGCAAAATTTCACCTCAATCTTTAGGGATTTTAGTTAAAGCTAAAAATGCTCAATTGATTGACTTACGTGATGCGAAAGACTTCCGCGAAGGTCATATTAGCGGTAGCCGTAATATTCCATATAGCCAAATTACAAAACACATTGAAGAGTTAAAAACTTCTGATCGCCCGTTGGTTTTTGTATGTAACCTTGGTCAAGTGGCAGGTTCTGCATTGCAACAAGTCGGTCATGCAGATGCATACCGTTTAGACGGCGGCATTAGCAACTGGAAAGCTCAAGGCTTACCTTTAGTTAAAAGCAAATAAGCGCTTCTTAGGAGATTAACATGGCTGAAGTTACGATTTATTCAACAACTGTATGTCCTTACTGCATTCGTGCAAAACAGCTCCTAGAGCGTAAAGGCGTGGCTTATAAAGAAATTAATTTATCAAATGAAGCGCCTGAAGTACGTGTTGAATTGATGCAACGCACCAACCACCGTACCGTTCCTCAAATTTTTATTAATGATCAGTTTATTGGCGGTTTTGACCAACTTTATGCTTTAGAGCGTGAAGGCAAACTCGACGGCATGCTATCTTAATTTTAAACATAAATCGTCACCTCATATTAAGGAATAAACAATGAGTGAAGAACAACAAGCTCAACCACAATTGGCATTAGAGCGTATTTATACTAAAGATATTTCTTTCGAAGTACCTGGGGCTCAAGTATTTACTAAAGAATGGCAGCCTGAACTAAATATCAACCTTTCTTCTTCTGCAGAAAAAGTTGATCCAACACACTTCGAAGTTTCACTGAAAGTTGTCGTTCAAGCGAACAATGCGGGTGACACAGCATTTATCGTTGACGTTACTCAAGCAGGTATCTTCCTGATCGATAGCGTTGAAGAAGAACGTCTTCCGTACATTCTTGGTGCTTACTGCCCAAATATCTTGTTCCCATTCCTACGTGAAGCAGTGAACGATATGGTTACTAAAGGCAGCTTCCCACAATTGTTGCTTACACCAATTAACTTCGATGCTGAATTCGAAGCGAATTTGCAACGTGCGCAAACTGCTGCTGAAGGCCAAGCTTAATCGCTTATCTTCAAATCTAAAAAAGACCGCTTTTGCGGTCTTTTTTATTGCCTTTTAGCTTCCCCCTTTACTAAAGGGGGAATGAGGGGGATTTACTTCTACTTAACAAAATCCCTCCCACCCTCCCTTTTAAAAAGGGAGGAGCAAATTACTCAGCATCTGCCATTAGATCAGCGCTCATACCTACAGTATTAAAGCCTGCATCAACATACAGAATTTCACCTGTAATACCATTTGCCCAAGGTGAGCAAAGGAACAATGCTGCATTACCGACATCTTCAATGGTGACATTGCGTTTAAGCGGTGCAACTTTTTCATTTAGATCTAACATTTTACGGAAAGATTTAATCCCTGAAGCCGCTAAGGTACGAATCGGACCTGCTGAAATTGCATTTACACGAATACCTTCAGCACCAAGACTTGTAGCCAAATAACGTACGCCTGCTTCTAGTGACGCTTTTGCCATACCCATAACGTTATAGTTTGGCATTACGCGTTCAGAACCTTGGTAAGTCAGCGTCAATAAGCAACCTTGACGTGCAGCCAATAAAGGTTTTGCCGCACGAGCCATCGCAATAAAGCTATATGCGCTGATGTCGTGAGCAATTTTAAAACCTTCACGGTCGGTAATATCAGTGAAATCGCCATCTAAAGTATGTGCCGGTGCAAAACCAATTGAATGCACAACACCATCTAGACCATCCCAATGTTTAGCAAGTTCAGCAAAAGCGGTATCAATTTCAGCGTCCACTGCTACATCACATGGGAAAACTAAAGTTGAACCAAATTGTTCAGCAAAATCATCTACACGTTTTTTTAATTTTTCGTTTGGATAAGTAAAAGCCAGTTCTGCACCTTCGCGATGTAAAGCTTGCGCAATACCAAATGCGATTGATAACTTACTTGCAATACCCGCGATTAAAAAGCGTTTGCCAGCCAATAGTCCTTGTGCCATGTGAAACTCACTCAAAATAATTTAACAGCATAATGCCAAGTCTAAAGCATTTTAGAAATTGCATAATGCGCCTTTTTTTATAAAACCATCATTGCATGCACGATGCGAATAAAATCAGATTCAATCAAGCGGCGTCAATATTTGTTGCCGCTTAAGCGTCCAGATGCAATGCTTGTAATGAATTTTTCCATAATATATCTGCAATCTCAGATTCAGTACGGTTTAAGCTCTGAGCTAGCCCCTGCAAGACATAGGGCAAATTGACCGGCGTATTACGGGTACGCCCTTCCGTCGAATGCTGACAACATAAGGGTGTCATATCGGGACAGTCGGTTTCTAAGACCAAATGCGCTGCACCCAAAGTCTGAACCACTTGACGTAATTTTTTTGCATTGGGATTGGTGATTTGCCCCGTTACACCAATTTTAAAACCTAGCTTGGTAAATGCCTTCGCTTCTTCAACACCACCACTAAATGCATGTGCAATACCACCGAGCTTAAATTGATGCTTTTTCAACATCGAAAGCACCTCCGCATGGGATTTGCGAATATGCAGCAATATCGGTTTATCAAACTGCTGTGCTAACTCAAGTTGTGCGGAAAAATACTGCTGCTGCTTTTGAAAAAGTTCAGGCTGCTTATGCTGTTTCAAAAAGGTATCTAAACCAATTTCACCGACAGCAACACAATCATGCTGCTTTAGCATCTGTTCCACATCCAACAAATGTTCTGTACGATGTTGCTCAATATAAAACGGATGTAAGCCGGGAGCTAAATAGCTTGTTGGAGCATTAGATAAACGAGCTAAAAACTCTTGGGTATGCAGCAAATCTTGAAAACGTGACTGTAAAAAACCAATTAATACCAAAGCATCGACACCCGCCTGTTTGGCAGCATACGCCAACTGTTCCCGATCAGCGTCAAAATCGGGAACATCAAAATGTGTATGCGTATCAAACAGTGAGTAAGCCATTGAACTAATTAATTTGCTTTTGCGGCTGAGGCTTCAGCAGCTTCAACTGGTGGTAGATATTGTTTTTTCAATACACTTTGCAATTGATCATACGGAATGGTCAAACGTGGTAAACCCACCACATACGGCCCAATTTCATATTCGGCATATTGCAAAATTAAACCTTGCTGGCTCAGATAAAAATTATCAGAAAGTTTAAATTTCCAAATCTGTTCGTATTCTTGAATATTGTCTGCCAACTTGGCATCTTTAACCCAAGTTTTAAAGACTTCATAGCCCCGCTTTTCAAGCTCAGCACGTTGATTTGGCAATAATATGTCGTTGAGCTGCACCAATTTTTGAGTGCTTAAATCGAAGTTATAATATTGCTGTGCAGAAGAACCATGCGCTCCACCTAAATATGAACTGGTATTTAAAACCACTGTTGCCAAGGGTTTTTCAGCATTCAATATTTTAGGTTTAATCATCAAACTGATTTGCTGATTGGCACTTAAAGATTTCAATTCTTTATCTAAATTTAAAAATGCTTGCATATAAGGCTGCGTGGCTTTTTCCAATTTTAATTTGGGCGTTTCAACCTTTGCCAAAGCAGATTTTGCTTCAGACGCTGCAGGTACTTCACTTGCAGCGGGAGCGTCTTTGCTCAGCGTTTTATCTTCTAAAGGCGAAACAGACAGGATCTCTCCCAACTGTTTTAAAATTTCCGCATCAATAAATTCATCAATAAAGGCTTGATTACTGTTTAAGCGTTCAACTGAAATTTCAGGACAGACCCCGCCATCACATTCAGGTAAATTCAGTTGTAATTTTTCCGCATCACCAATCAGTTTTGCACTCAAATCTGGCTGTTCAGTTTTGGCTTGATCCGGCTTTTTTTCAGGTTCAGCTTGTTGTGGCTGACACGCCGTGAATGCAACAGAAACTGCCAATATTGAGCTTGCCCAAATTTTATTTTTTTGCACCATTGCTTCAACCTTTCATTTCGAATAATTGATATTTATCTCAGTAAATATCTCATCAAATTAAATACTTTCGTTGTTTAGAACATATGCTGATACACATCAGCTTTCAAGACTTGTTGTGTTTGCGCTTTGCTGAGATAAATATCCAGTTGTGTACTATCTTTGATAATTTCATCTGTACGGTAATGCAAACCGACACCTTCTTGATCAAAGAACCAATCTGCTTGGCCCCAATAGAGCTTTTTCGGTGCCGATTTTTTGACATCCACCTCTTGTTCATCTAACCATTTGCCATAGGCTTGCTGCACAATGGCATCCATATTTTGCTGCTGCTTTGCATCAATAATATCTAAGGGTTTGAGATTTTTTTTCGCACGACGGTCTGCCACAAAAAAATAATAGCGCTCTTTGACCGTGATATTTTCCTGTTTGGTATCGACACCGATTTGCAGCAGCACATATTGATTCCGTTGATATGGAACTCGTGTGTACATCGCCAATTCATAGGCTTTATTGGTTTTAAACTCGGCCTGCCAAGCATCTGATTTTTTCACATACGCATCGACAGCTTGTTGGAGATTCATATTCTGCTTTAGTGCAATCTGATCTTGTACGACGCTCGCCTGATTCTTTTCAATCCAGCTATTCAACCACGTATCTACGGTCTGAATGGTTTGTATCTCTAAATCAATACAACTTTTATTTTCACAAAACGGTTTGGCAATTTTAGCGGCTTGCTCTTGGATATTTAAATAAGGCAAAACATCTGGATTGATCACGGCCGCTTCAGAAGCGCCATCATCGGCCGGCTTTGTCGCTTTGTTTTCTTTTCCTGAATCACATGCACTGAGCAGCAAAACACTCCCCAAAAGTGCAAAAACTGTAGCATCCTTGAATATTTTCATGATGTCCTAAACGACCAAATGATTGCGTAATGTATGGATTTAAAAACTCTACCACAAAATAAAACAGCTTCACGAAGAAGCTGTTTTATTTCTGTAAAAGAACAACTTAGTGTTCACGTGTATTACGGAACACGATATCCGGATAACGTTCTTGCATTAACTGTAAATTCACACGACTTGGTGCAAGATAAGTTAAATGACCACCGCCATCGACAGACAATTGGTCATGTGCTTTTTTCTTAAATTCGTTGAATTTTTTCTCGTCATCACAAGATACCCAACGTACGGTATTGATACTTACAGGCTCGTAAATACAATCAACTTTGTATTCTTCTTTCAGGCGATAAGCCACCACTTCAAACTGAAGCACACCCACAGCACCCACGATTAAGTCGTTACTGTTTTGCGGCATAAAGACCTGAGTCGCACCTTCTTCTGACAGTTCTTTTAAGCCTTTTTGTAGCTGTTTTGACTTCAATGGATCTTTTAAACGCACGCGACGGAACATTTCAGGTGCGAAGTGAGGAATACCGGTAAAGTGTAAATCTTCACCTGAAGTAAAGGTATCGCCGATCTGAATCGTACCATGGTTATGCAAACCGATAATGTCACCCGGCCATGCTTCTTCAAGATGTTGACGGTCACCGGCAAGGAACGTTAAGGCATCACTAATACGTACATCTTTACCTAGACGCACATGTTTCATTTTTAAGCCTTTTTCATACTTACCTGAACAGATACGCATGAATGCAATACGGTCACGATGTTTTGGATCCATATTGGCTTGAATTTTAAAGACGAAACCTGTGAAGCCTTCTTCAGTCGCTTCAACTTTGCGGTCTTGAGTCGGATGTGCTTTAGGTTCAGGCGCATATTGACTAAATGCATCCAGAACATGGTCTACACCAAAGTTACCGAGTGCCGTACCAAACAAGACTGGCGTTTGGCGACCTGCCAAAAATTCATCACGGTCTAAAGGCTCATTGGCCATTTGAACCAACTCCAATGATTCTTCAAATGCGGCCCAAGCGAGATCGCCGACTTTTTCACGCAAATCTGCATAGTCATAGCCATCACGGACTTCAATATCCGTAATGGTTGAACCGAAACCTGCCTTATAAACGTAGAATTTTTCTTCGAGTAGGTTAAATACACCGGCAAAGTCACGACCTGTACCCAGTGGCCAAGTAATCGGAACACATTTAATTTTTAATACGTTTTCGATTTCATCAAGCAGTTCTAATGGCTCACGAATTTCACGGTCCATTTTGTTGACGAATGAAATAATCGGCGTGTCGCGCATACGACACACTTCCATCAATTTGATCGTACGATCTTCGACACCTTTTGCACCATCAATCACCATAAGCGCAGAGTCAACAGCGGTTAATGTACGGTAAGTATCTTCAGAAAAGTCTTCATGCCCTGGGGTGTCGAGCAAGTTAATCATCTTGTCTTTAAACGGGAACTGCATAACAGAGGTGGTGATCGAAATCCCACGTTCTTTTTCCATTTCCATCCAGTCAGACGTTGCCGCACGATCAGATTTACGGCTTTTTACCATACCTGCAACCTGAATCGCCTGTCCCCATAACAACAGTTTTTCTGTCATTGTGGTTTTACCGGCATCGGGGTGGGAAATAATAGCGAAAGTACGTCGCTGAGCGACCTGTGTCGCTAATTCTTCTTTAAAACTCATGAAAGACACCTACTGCAAAACTCGCAGTGCAAAAGATCAGATCTGATCAATATGGAAAATTGGCGATATTGTATCAGATTGACCATTAAAAATAATCAACCACATCGGGTTGAGTCAAAATCTTAGCGTGGTGTGTCTTGATGTTTTACATTGGATGACGACCTGTTTTTATCGACGATATAAAGCATTTCTCTGTCTTTTTTTCTCACTCATTGGCAATGCGATCAGACTACGAGGACTTTATTCAACTTTCATTTTCATGCGTTCTTCAAGCTGTGCCACTGGCATCGGCATTCCTAACAAATATCCTTGCAACTGTTGGCAACCTAAACGTTTTAAAATTTCTGCTTGTTGTTCTGTCTCTACACCTTCTGCAGTGACCGTTAAACCCAGTCGAATTGCCAAGTGAATAATACTTTCTAAAATAATTTCTTCTTTAGAGCCGACGCTCAAATTGCGGATAAACTCACGGTCAATTTTCAGTTCATCTACAGGCAGTTCTTTTAAATACAAGAAACTTGAATGTCCCGTACCAAAGTCATCAATCGCAACTTTAATTCCCATCTTTCTCAAATGTTCAAAAGTCAAGATACTGGCATCGATATGATGCATCGCTGTTGACTCGGTAATTTCAATAATTAAATTTGATGGGTTAATTTCATACCTTGCAAAAAGCGACTCTAAGGTACTAAATAAATGTTTATGCTCAAACTGAATCGCTGATAAATTGACCGCAATCGGATACAGCGGCATGTTCAGCTTTTCCCAGTGCTGAATTTGCTTACAGGCTTCTTCAAGCGCCCAATAGCCCATGGCAATAATTAGTCCTGTTTTTTCCGCGCCATTAATGAACTTATTTGGCGTCAGCATACCTAAGGTTGGATGATTCCAACGAATTAAGGCCTCAACCCCACAAATTTCAAGATCAGTGGCATTAAATTTTGGCTGATAAAACAAGCTAAACTGCTGTTCTTCTACCGCTTTATATAAATCATTGATCAGTTTCGTCTGACTTTTTTCTTCAAATTGGTCGGCAGTATAATTAAAAAACGAATAGGTATTACGCCCCTGATACTTCGAACTCAGCATTGCAGTGTCTGCATTGATCAGCAGATCTTGCAAGTTCGCACCATGTTCAGGGTACATCGCAATACCAATACTGCCTGAAATATTGATTTCCTTGCCTGCAATCAAGAAGCTTTCTTGCATCAATTCCAATATTTTTTCAGACATTGCTGTGGCAGAGTCATTGCTTGCCGACTCGAGCACAATCAGAAATTCATCGCCACCGATTCGTAGCAATTTGGCTTGATCATCGATTAAACGGTGAATACGCGTAGCAATTTGAATCAGCAGTTGATCACCGACATGGTGTCCAAACACATCATTGACCGCTTTAAAACGGTCAATATCAATATAAATAAAAGCAATTTTATCTTGTCTTAAGCGATGCTCTGTAAATAGGAAATGTGCATATTCAGCCAAAAACAGTCGATTAGGTAAACGAGTCAAATTGTCCTGTACCGCTTGATTGGCCAGTTCTCGATTTGCGCGCATCAACTGCAAACTGCGATGCTCTAAACGTTGCTCTAGTACTGCAACGCTAAAGGCTGCCATCAACAATAAACTGGTGACAAATAAGACAATAAACAGCAATAAATTGTGATTAATTTGAGCCGCGACCAATACATCCATCGAGTTTAGCGGTACAAAATCTACAGCCGCCATTCCTATATAATGCATAGCGACAATGCTAAAAGTCAGCATGACTGCAACAAAGGCATTCATGATGTTACGTTTAGACGAATACTTATTTTTAAATGTCAGCCAAAATGCTAAACCTGAACCACAAATCGCGACCAAAATTGAACAGATAACAATTAAAGGTTCGTAGCGTTGTTCATAGCCCTGAACGGCTAAACTCAGCATGCCGGTATAATGCATGCCGGAAATGCCAAGTCCCATTAACACGGAGCCTAAAATTAAACGCGGAAAAGGTAAGGTCGGACGAGTGGTCAGCCACACTGCAAAAGTGGACGCAACAAAGGCGATAAAATAGGAAGTTAGAGTCAGACTGGTATCAAAACTATGATTTGAAGGCAAATGGCTGGCCATCATACCTACAAAATGCATGCACCAAATCGCAGCACCTAAAATTGCGCCGCTGAATAATAAAATGACATTTTCATATCTTGGTCGTGTTCCACGAAACAACATTTGTTCGAGTGAAACCGCTAAGTAACAACTTAATAATGCAACTACGATTGAACCAACGACCAGATTGTAATCATAATGAATATGGGTCATATCAAGCGTTCCGCTTAGGTTATCGTGGCACTTTCTTTAACCGAATTACCCAATCTATCTCTTCCCTTTAACTTGTTACGTTTTCAATTACTTACTTATTTTCCCTTAGAATCTATTAGTCTACGATAATGGTCAAGTCTTTCTTTCAAGATTTTAAGCAACTGATTAATTTAAAAAAAGAAAGCTTGATGAAGTTCACTAAAACTTAAACTTTTGATAAAAAATGCATCAGGTGGTTTTTATTTTAGAACAGTTTCTAACCATAATAAAATGAATAAGTTAGAATCATTTATAGATTGCTTTCTAGATTTAAATCGAACACCGCCCTACTCACAAAAAAATAGCGAGCCGTAGCTCGCTATTTCTCAATGGATAAATTCATCTTTTCTGTCAAAAACTCAAGCAATCATCTCAATGTTATTTATGGATGAATTACTTACTTTTTGGCTGTTGTTGTATGCGTTTTGCCTTGTAATTTGGCATAGTCCATTAGCACGTTTGCTGCTTCCGTCACAAAGACTTCTTCTTCAGGCAGTGCTGGACGCTGGTTTGCCTTCATTTTTGCACGTGCCTCCACCAATGCATCCATAGACGCTTGGTAGCTTTCCCAGTTGGCATAAGGTTTTTGACCCACCACTTTACGACGCTGATTTTCAGCATCCAAAGACTTTTGCTCTAGTGCCAACAGCTCGGCTTTACGCTTCGCTAAGTCAAGCACCACACGCTTTTGCTCTTCTGTCTTTTTCGCAATCGCAGTACGTTGTTCTAAATATTTAAATTGCGGATCAATGCTGACACGTTGCTGAGATGACTTAATCAAATCGGGAACATAGGCTTGGATCGAGCCTTCACGTTTAAACGGTGCGGTTGGAATAGTATCCCACTGTAAAGCATTTTTCGATTTACGCTCACCAAACTCTTCATTGTAAATATCGACCAGCTTAATATCCGGTACGACCCCTTTATTTTGGGTACTGCCGCCCGTCACTCGGTAAAATTTACGTTGCGTTAAGGTTGCTTGACCATAGGCTAAAGAGTCAAGTTGTACCTGCGCTGTTCCTTTACCCGTTGTGGTACTACCAATCACCACACCACGCTCATAGTCTTGAATCGCAGCAGAATAAATTTCACTCGCAGAAGCCGAAGCCAAATTAATCAATACCGCCAATGGGCCTGCATAAGTTTGCGCGCCACCATCATCATCTTCAAACACGCTGACATTGCCATTACCATCACGGATTTGCACCACTGGACCTGATTTAATCACTTGTCCAAGCATACGTGCCACTTCTTCAAGTGAGCCGCCTGGGTTGTTACGCAAGTCAATGATGATGCCTTCAACATTTTGCGCATCTAATGTTTTTAAGGCTTTATTGGTATCTTCCGACACAGAACGGTAGTCTGTACCCGCACGACGTGCACGATAATTTAAATAAAACGATGGAATTTCAATCACACCAAACTTATGTTTTTTGCCATCACGCTCAATTTCAACGGTACGTGAACGCACGCCTGCATCTTCTTCTTGAATTACATCACGTACAATCGTGACATTTCGCGCTTGATTCATGGACGCACCAGCACCCAATAAACGTAAAGTCACTTTGGTGCCACGTTTACCACGAATCAGTCCGACAATTTCATTGCTCGGCCAGCCGATCACGTCCACCATTTTGTCGCCATCTTGAGCAACACCAACGATGCGATCGCCCGACTTGACTTGCCCTGACTTACTGGCTGGACCACCTTCCACGATCGTTTCAATTTTGGTGTAGTCTTCGTTACCACGTTCAGGACGAATCGACACCCCAATCCCTTCCAATTGCAACGTGGTTTGACGGTTCAATTCCATCGCATCTACAGGCGGAAAATAGTTACTGTGCGGATCATACGTCAGCATCATGGCATTCAGAGTTTTATCAAGCACATCATCGCTTTTTAAACGACTAATCCGCTCTAACTGACGTGTATAACGCTTGGTTAAAGTCTGTACAGGTGTTAAGTCTTCAGGACCTGTTAAGTCTTGACCATTTGCCAGTGTTGGGTCATCTTTCAACGCTTTTTGTTTGGCTTTCTCTTCTTCTTTGCTGATGGTTAAATTGATCAGCTGAGAGACCAACATTTTATTCCAATGCGCACGCTGCTCTTCTGTCGATTTAAAGAATGGTGCTTTTTCACGATCAGTTTCGATGTAGTTATTCGGTTGATTTAAATTCTGTGGCTTTTTCAGCTCTTCCAACATATAGGTGTAGAACTGTTTTAAGCGCTCACGATATTGCGCATGAATCGCATACGGCCCTGTTAAATTGCCCGCTTTGAGATTTGCACCAAAAGTTGAACCATAACGTTTTTTATAATTTTCAATATCCGATGCCAAGAACAACGTATGTTCAGCGTCTAAACTATCAATATAAAAATCTAAAATACGGTTAGAGGTATTGGCATCTAAACGCTGATTTAAATAGTGTTGACGGTCTACCAATGTTGCAAGCTGACGTGAGACCAAGGCTTGCTCTTGTGTGGGCTGAATGGTACCCGCGCTCACTGCTTCTGTATTATTGGCAGCAATTGCGTCATTCACCACATGAGTGAAAAAGAATCCACCTGTCGCAATCGCAACGGCACAAGCTAATGTTTGAAGTTTCATAAATAATTTGTACTTCCTTGGTATTAAGACCAATATTACCGTGTTGGTTTTCGACCTGAATTGAATAGATTCAAAATCTTAAACAACTTAATATGTTTATGTCGTGTAGTTTTATCATATTCTCTGCTGACAAAGTGTAGCAAATCATTGCAGAATTCAGGTATTGTTTTTCCTTAAAAATTCCAACACGGACACCGAATATGATTGGCGCATTAATGCTCGACATTGCTGGCACAGAACTTACCCAAGAAGATATTGAACTATTACAGGCACCACAAGTTGGCGGCATGATTTTATTTGGTCGTAACATTGAATCTCCTGAACAAGTTCGTGCCCTAACCGACCATATGCGTCAAATTCGTCCTGATATTTTAATTGCGGTCGATCAGGAAGGTGGTCGTGTACAACGCTTAAAACAAGGCTTCACACTCCTACCAGCTATGGGTAAGTTTGGAGAACTTTACTTAACTGAACCTGAAAAAGCTGTTGAACTGGCTGAACAATGTGGCTGGTTGATGGCAGCTGAAGTCCTTGCGGTCGGCATCGATTTTAGTTTTGCACCAGTGCTGGACCTAAATGATGTTAGTGATGTGATTGGTGACCGTAGTTTTGCCAAAAATATGCAAGATATCATTCCACTGGCAAGTGCTTTCTTAAAAGGTATGAAACGTGCAGGAATGGCATCTACAGGTAAGCATTTCCCAGGCCACGGTTCAGTGAAAGCAGACTCACACGTCGCTGCTGCTATTGACCATCGTAGTTATGAAGAGATCTACCAAAAAGACATGCAAAGCTTTATTCAACTGCAACCACAGCTTGATGCCTTAATGCCTGCGCATGTGATTTATGAAAATATTGATCCTAATCCTGCTGGATTTTCACCGTATTGGATTCAGAAAGTCTTACGTCAAGAGCTCCAATTTGATGGCGTTTTATTCTCCGATGATTTAAGCATGCAAGCCGCTTGTGTCGCTGGCGGCGCAGATGCTCGTATGCAAGCAGCATTAAATGCAGGTTGTGATATGGGCCTTGTATGTAATAACCGTGAATCTGCATGCATTGCGCTGGATGGCATTCAAAACTTGGCTCTCCCAAATCAAGAACGCCTAGAACGTATGCGCGGTAAAATCCCACAGATTGAGATTGGACAAAGCATTGAACTCGGGGCGGACTGGCAAAACGTGCGTAACCGTATTGTGGATTTTAAAAATCAATATTGCTAATCCAAGACTTTCAAAATTCTAGAAAATGGAGCACGACAAGGTGCTCCTTTTTGATTTATGATGAAGACAAAATAAGTGCTTCGGCGCTATACAAAAATTGCCAATAAAAACAACATTAGGTCAGGACGACATGACACAAAGTTTATCGGAACATCGACACATTTCCTTTACTGCACATTACACCGGCTATATTTGGTACAGCATGGGGATTTCGCATCCCGTTTTTGCCACACGTAAAGGCAAATTTTTAGCACGTTTAGTCCATCCTTTAGAAAGCTGGGCAGAAAAGAATGTGGGCGGTAGCATGCGCTCGACGCTCAAACAGCGCCATGCCATGATCGATCAACATTTAGATCAACTCATTGCCCAACACCCTCAGCTACAAGTCCTTGAAATTGCCTGTGGCCTCTCCCCGCGCGGTTGGAATTTTCGCACCAAACATCCTGAAATTGACTATCGTGAACTCGACTTGCCAGATATGGCAAAAATCAAAACACAGGCACTCAAACAGATTGACCCGCATGCCCCCGAGGTCTTAACTGGCGACATTTTCACACAAGATTTTGAACGTATTTTTCAGAGTTTCAACCCTGAACGTCCTTTGGTGGTGATTAGTGAAGGGCTAATTAATTATTTTGATCAAACGCTACTGAATAAGTTATTGCAAGGGATCACCGAATATGGCGCCTCGTTTCAGGAATTACATTATCTGACCGACATCTATCCAGAACCCGTTAAAAACCGTTTAGCACGTTTTATTTGGGCCAGTAGTAAATTACTCAAAGTCATGTCTCGCAGCGCTTTTACTTTTCATTTTCAATCCCCTGCTGAATTACAGCAGTTTTTCACCCATACAGGATTTGAAGAAGTAAAAGTCGTTCAGCCGGCCTTATACTTTCCACAACAGCAACATGAACAAGTGATTCCTTTCCACGATGCAGAGCAGCACTGTGGCGATTTGGTTTGGATGGTCCATGCCAAAACAAAAAAACAGCGCTAAAGCGCTGTTTTTTTTAGTTGTTCATGTTTTAACTGACGGCTTCTAATAACAATACATCTTCTTTTTGGCGTTGTACAAAGCGTAATAAGCGCTCTGCCAACTCAAAACTACCATGCTTAAACAAAGCGCGAACCTGTGTATCCACAACGTCAAAGATGAGACATTCAATTTTAAACTCACCTTCTTCGTCTTCTAGATGTAAAGCCAAATCTCGTGGATATGCGTGCATGGAGTCCAACATTTCAGCCTGCACATTCAACAACACACCAAAATAATTTAAATCCATAATTTGAGTATCAACCACAAGGTCTGAATGGCGATGAGATAAATGCGTGAATGGCTGTTGTACACTTACACGCGCTTCGCCACGGCGTTCAATATTTTGCATTTGCTCACGGCTCATTGGAATGATCCCTTCCAACTGCTGAATAGACTCACCGCGTAGATAAGTTGCAAACAAATTCATGGTTTCCTTACGGCGTTGCAACTGCGGTAAATGATCCGCATTGGCAATCATAGCAAATTGCATATTCGGACATTGCAATGCAAAGCCCGCATTTTCATGTGGCAAAGTAAAACTGTCGTACTGCCCGCATGACACCAATACATCACACTGTGGAATCGGCACGTCTTGCAAACGCAGCAAACGATTACAGTTAATGTCATAACGCTCTTGTTCGGTATTGGTGAATTCAGCCATTTGTCTAAAGAACAAACGCTTCGCTGTCGGTGACATCCGCGTCACATCCAGTTTGGCATGATTGACCAAATACAAAATCACCGCTTGACCAAATTCATCCATGCGCTGTTCTTTCATTAAGTGCAAGGATTCTTCAAGCAACATGCGCCAGCTCTTGCGCGTTTTTTGCATCACGCCCATTAAAATCATGCGATCAATCAATTCAGGACGTTGATCGGCCAGACCTGCTGCCACCACTGAACCTAGTGACATCCCCATCACGGATACTTTTTCTAGCCCGACGATATCCAACCAAACGCCCAACATCTGCGCCAGATCACCCAACTCTAAAGTCCCTGCCGACACCGAAGTATCGACATTGGTAATTTGCTGGTTTGAGCCCATGGAGGGTAAATCAATTAAAATAATTGGGCCTGCCGCAAATAATTGTTCGACACAATATTTGTAGGAATTAAAGTTTTGAAATGCCCCACCAATAATAACAATCGGGGTGCGATGAATCGTTTCAGGTTGTGCAATGGCCATATATTCGACCTTCCAGCCATCAATCCATGTCGTTCTGGCAGGCTGTTTAAAGCTTTGCTTGTCATATAGATCGAAAAAACTGTAATGCGTACTTTCCTGTACGGTGGGATCCATTTGGATAATGGAATTCATATTCCTTTCCTCCATTCCTGCCTTATTTTTATTGTCAGGAATTCATTTAGAGACTCTGCTCGACTTAGCGTCCTGCTCTTTAATCGTTATTTGTACGACTTCAATGTCGCTATTGTTTCATTCTATACAGAGGTTCATTTTACAAGCAACTGATATCCCCGCCGCTTATCTACTTTTGTTCTAAAAACAATTTCAAAATGTTAATTCTGGTCAGCAAGTACAGTCGAATATGCACTTAAGTGCTTCATTGTTCAGTCACAGGCTGTTAATATCGAGTTGAAATTTCTAAGTGATCAAACCGCTATGCAAGAGTCTATTGAACAATACATGCAAACGGTAGGACAGCAAGCACGCACAGCATCACGTGTGCTCGCAGGGGCTTCTACCCAGACTAAAAATAATGCCTTATCAGCAATTTATACTGCTTTACAAAACAGTGAAACTGCAATTTTGGCAGCTAACCAAGTGGATATGACCAAAGCGCATAACAACAACTTGGATAGTGCTCTACTTGATCGCTTAGAACTTACCCCCACACGCTTTAAAGGCATGCTCCAAGGTCTAAAAGATGTAATCGCACTCACTGACCCGATTGGCGAAATTACCGATATGGCCTTTCGTCCGACAGGTATTCAGCTGGGCAAAATGCGCGTGCCGCTAGGTGTTGTCGGCATGATTTACGAATCTCGCCCCAATGTAACGCTTGAAGCCGCATCTTTAGCGCTTAAATCAGGTAACGCGATTATTTTACGTGGTGGTTCTGAAGCTTTGGAATCTAACCAAGCAATTGCAGCAGCGATTCAACATGGCTTAACTGCTGCAGGTGTACCTGAGCATGCCGTTCAAGTGCTTAATACCCCAGACCGTGCTGCGGTTGGCCAATTAATTACTATGCCTGAATATGTCGATGTGATCGTACCTCGTGGTGGTAAAGGCTTAATTGAGCGTATTACCAATGAAGCACGTGTGCCGGTCATCAAACATCTTGATGGTAACTGCCATGTTTTTGTGGAAGCTCAGGCTGATTTGCAAAAAGCATTACCTATTGCGCTCAATGCCAAAACACACCGTTATGGCGTATGTAATGCCATGGAAACCTTACTTGTCGATGAAAATGTCGCTGAAGAGTTTTTACCACGCATTGCTGAACTTTATGCGGAGAAAAAAGTTGAACTTCGTGGCTGTGCTGAAACGCAGCGCATTTTGGGTGAATCGATTGTTCCTGCAACTGAAGAAGATTGGTATACCGAATACTTAGGCCCGATTTTGGCAGTGAAAGTCGTTACTGGCTTAGATGAAGCGATTGAGCACATCAACAAATATGGCTCACACCATACCGACTCGATCATTACCGAAAACTTTAGTCTGGCTCGTCAGTTCTTGGCGCGTGTAGATTCGAGTTCAGTGATGATCAATGCCTCGACGCGTTTTGCAGATGGTTTTGAATATGGTCTTGGTGCTGAGATCGGCATTTCAACCGATAAAATCCATGCACGTGGTCCAGTCGGTCTTGAAGGTCTGACTTCTCAAAAATGGATTGTATTTGGTGATGGTCAAATTCGCCAATAACACCCAATAAGACAATGAAAGCTGTGCTTTTCTGATTAAAGGCACAGCTTTTTTTATGGCAATTTAAAAAACTAGACCCAAGGTTCACATATTGAAATATAAGCCTGCAAACACACAGGATCTAGAATCGAAAAACAGATATTTTGACAATTAAATGCTTCAGAAAAATAAGAGAAGTTCAAATTACCTGCTTTTTTGCAACAATTTTAGGATTACAGCGCAGCAACCGCATGTTATGTTCTATGTATATCTCTTAAATCGTATAAATTTTGAGGATTATTTTATTAATAAATGAAAACTATGAACTGATAAATTTTAATTATTATTGTGCTCAGGGTCGATAGTGCTTAAGTCTAATCTCCTAAAGTCTATCTAGGACGATAAAAAAACCCATGATAAAACATCATCACAGATCTAAATTGCATCAATCAATACAACTGCAATCAGATCAACATTATGGATAAGTATTTCAATTAGAATTCGGGTATTTAAACGTGTCTACATCAGTATTAGTAATTAACTGCGGATCTTCTTCTATCAAATATGCGTTAGTTTCTGAGCGCCGTGAAGATCGTATTTTTGGTCTGGCCGAGAACCTAGGTTCTGCTGATGCACGTATTAAAGGGGTCACTACGGGTGGTGCTGCGCTTGAGCTGTCTATTCCACATGCTGACCATGAAAAAGCCCTCGAAACTATTTTAGAGCGTTTGGCTCACCATAATCCTCAAGCGATTGGTCACCGTGTTGTTCACGGCGGTACATTAACCAAAGCTGAGCTATTAACACCAGAAATTATTGAACGTATTCGTGAAGCAACACCGCTTGCTCCATTGCATAACCCTGCTCACTTGGTGGGTATCGAAGCAACCATGCGTTTGTTCCCTGAACTTCCGCAAGTAGCCGTATTTGATACAGCATTCCACCAAACCATGCCGTCTCATGCATACCGTTATGCATTACCAAAATTTTTGTACACACAACATAACGTGCGTCGTTATGGCTTCCACGGTACTAGCCATGCCTACGTATCTGAGCGTGGCTCAATGTTGGCAGGCAGCTTTAAACAAGGTGGCTGGTTAACTGCTCACTTGGGCAATGGTAGCTCGACTTGTGCGATTTGGAATGGTCAATCTGTAGATACGTCAATGGGTCTAACACCACTTGAAGGTGTCGTAATGGGCACGCGTAGTGGTGATGTCGACCCAAGTATTCATAGCTTCCTTGCGAGCAACTTAGGTTGGGATATCTACAAAATCGACAAAATGCTGAACAGCCAATCAGGCCTACTCGGTTTGTCTGATCTATCAAATGACATGCGTACATTGATCGAAGCATCAGAACAAGGCAACGAAGATGCCGCACTTGCCATTGAAGTATTCTGCTACCGTTTAGCAAAATCTTTGGCAGGCCTCAGCTGTGGTCTACCACGTATTGACGGTTTATTCTTCACAGGTGGTATTGGTGAAAACTCTGCCTACATTCGTGAAAAAACGGTTTCATACTTACCGCACTTTGGTTTCAACCTGAGTAAAGAATTAAATGACAACTTAAAACGCGGTACTGAAGGTCGTATTGACCACGGTACTGGCCCACAAATTTGGGTTGTTCCTACCGATGAAGAAGGCCGTATTGCCAAAGAAACTGAGCATGTTGTAGACGAGGTGACAGCGTCTGCTACAAAAAAGCCTGATGCTGAAGCTGCGATTGCATAAGCAATCGCATCAGCCCCTTCGCCTTCAATATTAATTTTTAGCTTTAATTTAGACACCGTATGAAAACAATTTTACTCGTGCCAACTGGGGAAGGTGTAGGTTTAACATCTGCATGCTTAGGTTTAATTTATGCTTTGGAATGCCAAGGGGTCAAAGCAGGTTTTCTGAAACCATTTTCACAGGAAAATGTCGCAGATACTGTAGACCGTACAACGGCTCTTTATCGTCATTTATTTAATAATGAAACGGTAGAACCCATTCACCATGCCACCATCGTGAAACAACTCAGTCATGATGAAAGTGATGAACTGCTCGAAGAAGCGGTTCGTTTGCACCGTGAAATTGCAAAAAAGCATGACCTAATTATTGTTGAAGGCTTGGTTCCAAACAGCCGAGATAACTTTGCCTCAGAACTGAATGCGACTGTAGCAAAAGCACTCGATGCCAAAGTGATTATTGTCAGCACAGCAGATATTCAAAATGCCACGAAAACGGCTGAGAAAATTGACAGTTCACTACGCCAATTTGGTGGTGCTGCATCTGAACGTACTGCGGGTGTTTTGTTTATGCGCACACGTGGCTTGCCAGAAGAGTCTGCGCAAATTCCTGTCACACTTGATCCAAATCTGCGTTTAATTAGTGACACCAATAAATTTGTACTCGAATTACAACAAAGTAATCCGCAAATTGGTTCTACACAGCTACCTGTTATTGGCCTCGTTCCATTTAGTAATACGCTCAGCGTACCGCGCATGTCTGACTTGGCGACGCATATTCAAGCGGAATGGATCAACCAAGGCGATGCTGCTCATCGCCGTGTACTACATAGCAGCTTAGTTGCGTCGAATATTGAACATGAACTTCACAAATTTGTGGCAGGCGAACTGATTATCAGCGCCTCTGACCGTATTGATGTGTTGTTGGCTTCTAGCCTTGCAAGTAGCAATGGTATTCCACTTGCCGGTTTAGTTTTGACTGAACATCATCAACCGAACCCACAAGTTTTGGATTTCTGCCAAACCGCGATTAAGCAAGGCTTACCGATTTTACATACGCCTTTAAGCACTTTTGAAACGGCACAACAACTTTCAAATTTAGGCAATGAAATTCCTGTCGATGACGTAGAACGTGCAGAACAAGTGACCCGCTTTGTTTCAAGCCACATTAATGCTGAGTGGATTACTGAAGTATTAAATGGTTCATATCAACCACGCTTATCCCCTTCTGCATTCCGTCATGAATTGGTACAAAAATCCATTGCTGCGAAAAAACGAATTGTTCTACCTGAAGGTGATGAACCACGGACCATTCAAGCGGCTGCCATTTGTCAATCACGTGGCATTGCACACTGTATTTTATTGGCAAAACCTGAAGCCGTGATTGAAGTTGCAAAAGCACGTAATATCGAACTTCCTCATGATTTGGAAATCATTGATCCAGACCTGATTCGTGAAAACTATGTGCCTAAAATGGTTGAGCTGCGTAAAGGCAAACTCAATGATCTACAAGCACGCGAACAGCTACAAGACACCGTGGTTTTAGGCACCATGATGCTTGCACTCGATCAAGTGGATGGCCTTGTATCTGGTGCAGTACATACTACGGCGAATACAGTGCGTCCAGCATTCCAATTGATTAAGACTGCACCTGATTATTCATTGGTTTCTTCTGTATTCTTTATGCTGTTACCAGATGAAGTCTATGTCTACGGTGACTGTGCCATTAATCCAGATCCAAATGCAGAACAGCTTGCAGAGATTGCGATTCAATCTGCAGATTCAGCGAAAGCTTTTGGTATTGACCCACGTATTGCGATGATTTCATATTCAACAGGTACTTCAGGTGCAGGAGCAGATGTCGAGAAAGTGGCTGAAGCAACACGTATTGCCAAAGAACGCCGCCCAGACTTACTTATTGATGGCCCGCTTCAATACGATGCTGCATCGGTGGAAAGTGTGGGACGCTCTAAAGCACCTGACTCGAAAGTGGCTGGTCGTGCCAATGTGTTTATCTTCCCTGACTTAAATACAGGTAATACTACATATAAAGCAGTTCAACGTTCTGCAAATGTAGTCAGTGTTGGCCCAATGCTGCAAGGTTTAAACAAGCCTGTAAATGACTTGTCTCGTGGCGCATTGGTCGATGACATCGTGTTTACCATTGCATTAACGGCAATCCAATCCGAACAACAAGAAGCTTAATTTTAGTTTCGAGTTCTTAACCACCCTTTCGAAAGATTGGGTGGTTTTTTGTTTTATATAACTTCCATTATATTAAAAATGGCTCAGAATTAGTGGAAATTTCTTTTAAATTCTATGGCTGAATTTTGAGTATTTGGTACATGACCAATAATATATTCATTCTTCGCTTAAAAAAAGAAATCAAAGCTCTGATACACATATCTAATTTAAAAAATAAAAGGAAAAATTTACATAAATTAGAGCCTGGATATGAAGCTAGGGCGTGACGTCTTGCTTCAGTTTATGCCAATATTTATCTAGAAAAAGAAAAACATGGAAACAAGGATTTAGTTGGTCGTTACTATTGGATGGGCTTAGGTGCATTTGCTTCAAATAATCTTAGCTGCCATTGTTAAACATGGTTTAACTGCATGGGGATATAAATGGATTCCACTAGGGGTAATTCGTGATCCTGTACATACTTTTGCAAAAGGTAACTTATGGTTATTTATGGATATTGCACCTTGGCATTATGCTTGGAGCATGTCTTCAACCTCTTTCAATCAATGCCGAACTCAACGTGATGTTTCCAAATTTACTCATATTAAAGAAGAAGTTATAAACATTCCTTGGTCAAATTGTTTACCCATAATTAAAAACTTAAAAGCACTTTAGAAATTAAAAGTGCTTTTGAATATCTACCAAAAATTGAAAAGTATTCTGCCGAGTTCTTATAATATCAAAAACATGGAAAGAGAATATCAGGGGCGACACGCCGGTGTACTTGATAAGGTACCAGAAACAGTATACAGCGAACCATTATCAAACACTAAAGTCGCCAATTATGATAGCCGTATGGAATGGATTAATAAAGCAACAGAAAAATATCATCGTTTAATGCAAAGTGATAAAGGAAGATACTTTTTAGAAGAAGAACTAAAAATTATTGCGAAATGGGGCGATAGCAAAGCTAATTTTACAGTTGGAAAGGATAGTAATGATGGAAAAATTTAATTACTGCATTGTTATTTTTATGGTGGGTTATCTCCTTTCAGCTTGTCAACCTAGTGCAAAAAATACAGAGAATAATGTCATGAATCAACTGCGTTTTAGTTTACATTTAGGCAAACAAGGATTTAAAGATTTTTCTCAACATAATCTTGGGCATCCCGATAGTCATCCATCTGGAGCAGGTTTTAAAGAGTTAGATTTTACACCGCCCAACTTAGGTCAGATTAAAGTTGAAAATGGTGAGAATAGCTTAGTGATAGATCATGTATTTTCAGTTCTAGGAACATCGTTTAATAATGAGGATGGAATACAAGGGCTTGATGTTAATGCAGGGCTAAACAAAGAAGAATTTGTACGTCCTGAACAAGCCCACCAAGCTTATGTTGACTTAATGAAACGTATAAATCAGGCCGAATGGAAAAATTATTTCTATCGTTTTTCTGCACGAATAGCAAAGGAAGATAATATTCGATATCTAATGAAATCAGGTGATGTCATTGACCCGACTTATATCTTTAATTATGAAGAATGGAAAAAAATAATCAATACAGTTGGAGGGAACTCTATTGGCTACCGATTATATGCCAATGGTATCCTTTTGGATCTGAGTATAAAACAAACTCAAAAAACTGAAGATGGTAAAGAACAATATATGGTTCGTTATGCTTTCAATACGATTCGTTATGATGAAAGAAATTCAATGGATGATTCAGAGAATAATATTGATACTTACAAAATGACCTCAAAAGAGTTAGAACAAGCATTTGCAAATGAGCTGATAAGAAATAAAAAATCAAGAGAAATTGATGAAAAAGAAGTTATAGTACAAGGCTACCGTATCGATGAAAATTATGAAGATCCTGATGTTTGGCAATATGTTAAATAATCAAATGTTGTCGCGTTTAGACTCAATTTTAAAGCACTTTTACACAAAATTGATCATTGAAACTAAAGATTTGAAGATTTGAAGATTTGAAGATTTGAAGATTTGAAGATTTGAAGATTTGAAGATTTGAAGATTTGAAGATTTGAAGATTTGAAGATTTGAAGATTTGAAGATTTGAAGATTTGAAGATTTGAAGAAGAATATTATTTTTATAAAATTTAAAGCAAAAAAAAGAAGATAAAGCTTTAGGCTTGATCTTCTTGTTGACCGTAGAACCAAGTTGCTGCGATAAACAGAGAAAAACCAATAACTGACAACACTGGAGTAACCATATATTTCACACTCTAACTTTGATGACGTCATTATGTAAAAGTTTTATGACAGTTATATGACAAATATGAAATATTCAAAAACAAAAAATATCATTTATTTTCAATAGTTTGAAAATAAAAACATATCTCTCCCTCTAGTTTTGTGACAAATATTTCATGAAATATGACAGTTAAAACGTCATTTTCAGGCCATTTATGACTGCGAAACATGGCGCTGTTTAAGCCTATTAAACTTTCGGCCAAAGATTAAGCGAAATACCCACACAACTGTGTTTTTGTCTTATAATTTAGCCCGCTAGCTAACAGCCCGCTCAAGAGATATTTGTATGACAACTATTATCAAGCAAGATGACTTGATCACATCGGTAAAAGATGCGCTTCAGTTCATTTCTTACTATCATCCACAAGACTTCATCCAAGCGATGAGCCGTGCGTACGACCGTGAAGAAAACAAAGCCGCAAAAGACGCGATTGCACAAATTTTAATTAACTCTCGTATGTGTGCAGAAGGCCATCGTCCTATCTGTCAAGATACGGGTATTGTGAACGTATTTCTTGAAGTGGGCTTAGACGTTAAATTTGATTTAACCATGAGCCTAGACGATGCAATCAACGAAGGCGTACGTCAAGGTTATCTTGAAAACTCAAACATTCTTCGTGCATCAGTATTAGCTGATCCTGCTTTTGGTCGTAAAAATACCAAAGACAATACCCCTGCTGTAATTCACTACAAGCTCGTTCCGGGTAATAAAGTTGATATTACTGTTGCTGCTAAGGGTGGCGGTTCAGAAAACAAATCTAAACTTGCAATGCTTAACCCTTCTGACTCTATCGTAGATTGGGTACTTAAAACTGTTCCAACAATGGGTGCAGGTTGGTGTCCTCCTGGTATGCTCGGTATCGGTATTGGTGGTACTGCTGAAAAAGCCATGATGCTTGCAAAAGAAGCATTGATGGAAGAAATCAACATGGACGAATTACTTCGTCGTGGCCCACAAAACCAAATCGAAGAACTTCGTATCGAAATCTTCGAAAAAGTAAATGCTTTAGGTATTGGTGCTCAAGGTCTTGGCGGTTTAACGACTGTTCTTGATATCAAAATCAAAGACTACCCATGTCATGCTGCGGGTAAACCAGTAGGTATGATTCCTAACTGTGCTGCAACTCGTCATGCACATTTCCAATTAGACGGTTCAGGTGTAGCACATATTCAAGCGCCTAGCCTTGAAGACTACCCAGCGGTGACTTGGGATTCATCAACATCTAAACGTGTTGACTTAGATAACATCACTCAAGAAGAAATGAACTCTTGGCAACCGGGTGACACACTGCTTCTTAACGGTACAATCTATACAGGTCGTGACGCTGCGCACAAACGTATGGTTGACATGTTAAACAAAGGTGAAGAACTTCCAGTTGACCTAAAAGGTAAATTTATTTACTACGTTGGCCCTGTTGATCCTGTCGGTGACGAAGTCGTTGGTCCTGCTGGCCCAACAACTGCAACACGCATGGATAAGTTCACACGTCAAGTGCTTGAAGCAACTGGCATGTTCGGTATGATTGGTAAAGCGGATCGTGGTCCTGCTGCTGTTGAAGCAATCAAAGACAACAAAGCGACTTACCTCATGGCTGTCGGCGGCGCTGCTTACTTAGTATCGAAAGCGATTCGTGAAGCTGAAGTTGTAGCATTTGCTGACTTAGGTATGGAAGCGATCTACAAATTTGTTGTAAAAGACATGCCTGTATCGGTAGCTGTTGACGTGAATGGTACTTCTGTACACGCAACTGCACCAAAAATCTGGCAAGCAAAAATTGGTAAAATCCCAGTAGTTGATGCTGCTGCGAACTAATTTCGCCACATTCAAGATCTAAAAAAGCACCCCATCGGGTGCTTTTTTAATGTCAATATTTAGGCTGTTTGCCGAATGACATTCTCTATTTAATATTTTCCTACACTAAAAAACACGAGCTAATTACATTACCAAGTTAATGGATTCCACAGTTTAAAAGGCTTGGTCAACTGTACATCTTCCGCAGGATCATAATGAGGTGCCTTCAACTTCTGCGCACTTTTCCGCACTTTTCCAGTGTTTTGATCTTCTGCCACAAAGTTAAAACTGTTGGATTTCAACTCTGTAAATGCGATTTCATTTCGACCAATTTTTTCAGGCATGAGCAGCAATGGCCCTGAAACCGTTCTTTTACTGGATAAATTCTCTTCATCATATTTGATGAAATAGGATTGACCTGCTTCAACATCAAAGTCTAAATATTTAGGCTTTTGAAAATGATTCACCCCCAAAGGGCGACTGGACGATAAGCGGTAATTCCCTGCCGGTAACTCCACCCAGTAATAATGATTATTCAATAAACTTGGAATACGCTCACTGTTCAGAAATAAGCTGCTGGCCACAATTTCTTGACGATTCCATTTACTGTCTGGACGATATAAATACACGATCGCTGCTTGATCATGCTGAGCTTTTACTTCTTGAAAATGTCGGCCTTGTTTCTGATTGACCCAACCACCAATGGTAAACATACCCAATCGATATTGCTCAATATGACCCGGTGTACTTTCAGGATCCACAGGCTTTAATGTCGAAGCCAATGACGTTTGCTCAACGGCTGATTTTCCATGACAACCCAGCAGCGCTACACTGCTTAAAAGTAGAATTGCAACTTCACGCATGATTATCCCTCACTGCGTCTTTTTTTATTTTTACACTTTTGTTTTCAGTTTTTTACATTCAGGCATCCACGCCATCCTGCTGAGATTAACATTCTGCTTTTATTTTTGGAAATAAAAAACGTGTGCAAATCTTGGATTTACACACGTTTCAGACGAATAGCGCTAAGCAGATTTAGAGTTCACAACTTTTAAATCTGACTTCGGTGCAGCTTCTTCAGTTTTCTTTGGTTGACGTTCTGATTTAAATTCAGGTTCCGCTTCACCATTAATCACCGCTTCATTGACGACAACCGTACCCACATCTGAACGACTTGGTAGATCATACATCGTTTCAAGCAATGAATTTTCTAAAATCGAACGTAGACCACGTGCACCCGTATTACGGTCAAGGGCTTTTTTAGCCACGGCACGCAATGCTGAGTCTTCAAATACGAGGTCAACATTTTCCATTTCAAATAAATATTGGTATTGACGTGTCAATGCATTTTTTGGTTCAGTCAGAATCTGCATCAATGCTTCTTCGTCGAGTTCTTCCAAGGTTGCAATGACTGGCAAACGACCAATAAATTCAGGAATCAGACCGAATTTAACCAAATCTGTCGCTTCAACTTGGCGGAATAAGTCAGATAATTTTTTAGTTTCATCTTTCTTACGCACTTCAGCCGTAAAGCCAATACCACCTTTTTCCTGACGCTGCTGTACGATTTTCTCTAGACCAGAGAATGCGCCACCACAGATAAACAGAATATTTGAAGTATCAATTTGAATAAATTCTTGCTGCGGATGCTTACGACCACCTTGAGGCGGAATCGACGCAACCGTACCTTCGATCATTTTCAATAACGCTTGCTGAACACCCTCACCCGATACATCACGAGTAATCGATGGGTTTTCAGACTTGCGGGTAATTTTGTCGATTTCATCGATATAGATAATGCCTTTTTGTGCTTTTTCTACATCGTAATCGGCTTTTTGAAGGAGTTTTTGAACAATGTTCTCAACGTCTTCACCCACATAACCGGCTTCAGTTAAAGTCGTTGCATCTGCCATCGCAAATGGCACATCTAAAAGACGCGCAAGTGTCTGAGCAAGCAGCGTTTTACCTGAACCTGTTGGTCCAACCAACATAATGTTACTTTTCGAAATCTCTACTCCGTCTTCTGGTTTTTTACCACTGGTGCCAACTTTTAGGCGTTTATAGTGGTTGTATACCGCAACAGAGAGGGTCTTTTTCGCAACATCTTGCCCAATCACATATTGGTCAAGCGCAGCACGGATTTCATGCGGTTTTGGTAAAGGACGAGTTGCCCAGTCATTTGATTCAACTTGCTGACTGGTCTGAACTAGGTCAAGACATACGTCCACACACTCATTACAGATGTACGCGTCCTCACCTGCAATCAGTTTCCCGACTTCAGACTGCGTTTTACCGCAAAATGAACAATGCTTTTGTCCTTGAGGATGTTCGGACATATTCACTCCAATAATTAATTCTTTAAAACTTATGGACGTTTAGATAAAACTTCGTCCACAAGACCGTATTCTTTTGCAGCTTGCGCTGTCATAAAGTTGTCACGGTCAGTATCTCGAGCAACAGTATCGTAGTCTTGACCACTATGCTCTGCCATCAAACGGTTTAAACGTTCTTTAATGAATAGAATTTCACGTGCATGAATTTCAATGTCAGATGCCTGACCACGGAAACCACCAAGTGGTTGGTGAATCATGACACGGGCATTTTCAAGACAATAACGTTTGCCTTTAGCACCAGCATTGAGCAGGAATGCACCCATCGATGCTGCTTGACCCATACAATAAGTCACAACATCAGGTTTAATAAATTGCATGGTATCGTAAATCGCCATACCTGCTGTAACCGAACCGCCTGGTGAGTTGATATATAAATGAATATCTTTATCTGGGTTTTCTGCTTCTAAGAACAACATTTGGGCAACGATCAAATTTGCCATGTTGTCTTCAACTTCACCGGTTAAAAAAATCACACGTTCACGCAAAAGGCGTGAATAAATATCAAAAGAACGCTCGCCACGAGATGACTGTTCTACCACCATTGGCACTAGTGCGTTTTCAATTGTTGGAACATACATACGTTATTTATTCCTAAATTTTTCTGACTCAACCCATAATTCACAATATGAGGGATATTTGTCGAAATTGCAAAAGATTCCCAATTAAATAACAGATATTTTTTTCATAAGCATTGTGAAATCAGGACAACTTATTTGGGGGCAAATTTCGATAAAAAAAGGCGCTTAATGCGCCTTTTTTTGAAAGCTAGAAATTAGCCTTGTTGACGAGCTTGTTGCTCTTTCAATAAGTCTTCATAGCTCACAGTTGTATCAGTTACTTTAGCAGAAGCTAAGATGTGATCTACAACTTGGTCTTCTAGAATAACAGCTTCGATTTGAGCACGTTGCTGTTTATCGTTGTTGAAGTATTCAATTACTTCTTTAGGATCTTCGTAAGAAGAAGCCATGTCTTCGATGTAAGCATCAACACGTGCAGCATCAACTTCAATTTTAGCATCAGCTAATACTTTGCTGACTAATACGCCAAGTTTAACTGATTTTTCAGCTTGCTCTTTGAATAGGTCATCTGGAAGCATGCTTGAATCAAACGCTTTAGCGCCTTGAGCACCAAACTGTTGAGTGAATTGTTGGATCATTTGTTGACGTTGACGGTCAATTTCTTGAGCAACCATTGCTTCTGGAAGTTCTACTTCGTTTGCAGCTACAAGCGCATCAAAAGTTGCACCTTTCACTTGGTTACGAAGACCGTTTTTCACTTCACGTTCCATGTTTTTACGCACGTCAGCTTTCAGCTTTTCAACGCCTTCTTCTTCAGTTAGACCGAAGATTTTTAAGAATTCAGCATCAACTTCTGGAAGTTTTTGTTTTTCAACAAGCTTAACAGTGATTTTGAATTGAGCAGCTTTACCAGCAAGGTTTTCAGCTTGGTAGTCTTCAGGGAAAGTTACATCGATAACTTTCTCTTCGCCTTTCTTCATACCAACGATACCGTCTTCGAAGCCAGGGATCATACGACCAGAACCAAGAACGAGTTTAAAGTCTTCAGCAGCGCCGCCTTCAAACTTCTCGCCATCAACAGTACCTTCAAAGTCGAAAGTTACTTGCATGTCTTTTTTAGCCATGCCTTTAGTTTCAACCCATGAAGCGCGTTGTTTTTGAAGATTTTCAATCATCTTCTCAACGTCTTTGTCGTCAACTGAAGTTGTTTTACGTTCAACTTCTAGACCTTCGAACTTAACTTCAACTTCTGGATAAACTTCTACAGTTGCTTCATAAACTAAAGCATCATCTTTCATTTCAGTTTTTTCAATGTTTGGCATACCAACAGCATTGATTTTTTCTTGTTGGATCGCTTCGAATACTGTGTCACGAATGATGTCGTTTACAACTTCTTGATAGATACCAGCACCGTATTCACGACGAACAACGTTTACAGGTACTTTACCTGGACGGAAGCCGTTGATCTTCACAGTTTTGGCAGTGCGTTTCAAGCGAGCTTCAAACTGCTCGTTAATACGGCTCGTCGGTACAGATACATTTAAACGACGGGCAACGCCCGAAACCGCTTCAGAAGTTACTTGCATGGCTTCCTCGATAATTTGTTAGTTAAAACAGTTTTAAAAAAAAGTGCCACATTATATGACAACAATTAAAGATATACAAAAATGGATTATAACACTATAAATTCAGGCATGGATGCCCTTCTTATTTTTAGAATTTTTCAGCTTTTTTCGAAGAAATATTGATTATTTTTTAATTAATTGTTAAAAATGAGAAACTTTCTCACTATTATTCTTAATGATATTTTTTTTAATTTATTTTCATATATTTATCTCGTCCATATTTGGAATTCTTTTATGAGTAAATTTAATCTCAACCCTCTTTCCGCTGCTTTATTTGGGGCAATTGTAACTACTACGAGTTTCACACATGCTGAAACAGCTGAATCTCAAGCTCAACAGATGGAGACCATTGTTGTTTCTGCAGCGGGCTTTGAACAAAAAGTAAAGGATGCTCCTGCTTCAATTACCGTGATTACGGCTGAAGACTTAAAAAATAAACGAATTACATCCGTTGCAGATGCATTAAGTGATGTAGAAGGTGTCGATATTAGCCCTACAGCAGGGAAAACCGGCGGATTAAATATTCGTATTCGTGGTATGGACGCCGAATATACCTTGGTTTTAATTGATGGCCGCCGACAAAATAGTACAGGTGACATTGCCCCTAATGGATTTGGTGAGTCGAATAATAGTTTTATCCCCCCTGTTTCGGCTATCCAACGCATCGAAGTCATCCGCGGACCAGCTTCTACTTTATATGGTTCTGATGCAATTGGTGGTGTAGTCAATATCATTACCAAAAAAGTTTCACCAGAATGGACAGGTTCGGTCACGTTAGAAGGGACAGTGCTGCCAAATCACTCAGACTTTGGTAACCAACGCGCTGTCGATGCATTTTTAACAGGGCCAATCATTCAAGATTTATTGGGCTTACAAATCCGTGCACGTAAAGCGGAACGTGATCAATCAGATTTAATACGTAGTGATGACGATGATACTGGTGCTGAACTTAGTGGCGGAAATAGCCCAACTAAATCAGATCTAGAAACTATCGGTGCTCGCTTAACACTGACACCGCACAGCGACCATGATATTTCAGTTGAATATGAAAAAACTGAACAATGGTATGACAATAGCAAAGGTCAATTAGGGACGCTTGGTGCAAACGGTGGTTATGGTGATGCTCAAGAATATAACCGTGAGAAAATGATCCTCGCACATACTTGGAATAATGCTATTGGTAAACTTGAGTCAAGTATTATCAATACTCAAACAGAAACGGTTGGACGTTTAATTCCTGCACGTGCACAAGGGATGTCAACAGCCATCACTCCTCGTGTGTTAGAAAGTGAAGATACGATTTTTGATACTAAATTTACCACTCAACATTTTGAAGACCACCGTATTACTCTAGGCGGTCAATGGTGGGAAGCCAGTATCAGTGATGGTTTACGTGTAAAAAAAGAAGTTTCTTTTGAGCAATTGGGTCTATTTGCCGAAGATACTTGGTCGCTGAACGACAATCTAGCATTAACACTTGGTCTTCGTTATGACGACCACGATACGTTTGGTGATTTTTGGACGCCACGTGCATATTTGGTATGGAATGCACATGAAAACTGGACCTTCAAAGGCGGATATAGTGAGGGTTATAAAGCCCCACGTTTGGAACGCTTAACTGACGGTGTGGTCAATGTCAGTGGTCAGGGCCGTACACCAACTTTTGGTAACCCAAATCTAAAACCTGAAACCAGTAAAAACTTTGAATTTGGTACATATTTCTCAACCAATCATAATTTTGACTTCAACGTTACGGCTTTCTTTAGTCAAATCGAAGATAAAATCATGACGGGTAACAAGGAAATTAGCTGTAATACTGATAACACAACGACTTCGGGTATTAATTGGTCTAAAGCTGACTGTGAAGCTTTCATGGCATCGGTTGGAACGCCATGGGTGATGGATTATAACCGTAGCACACCAGACTCATGGAATGTGACTCGCCCTGTGAATGCCGAAGAAGCTGAAGTCTATGGTATTGAAGCTGGTTTAAACTGGGCATTTGCCGATAATTGGAAATTTGGACTGAACTACACGTGGACTGAAACTGAAATTAAAGATAGCAGTTTAGGCAATCCTGTACTTAATGACACACCAGAACACATAGTTAATGCGTCGCTTAAATGGCAAGCTGCTGACTTTATGAATTTATGGGCGCGTGGTGAGTATCGAAGTGAACGTGCACGTTTCACCTCAACCCATGACAATCTAACTGCAGCGAATCAACAGGTTTATGATGCCCTTGGTGACTACAAGGAATACGCATTATTACATGTCGGTTCAAACTTTAATGTCACGCCAAACTGGGATATTGGTGTTGCTCTGTACAATGTCTTTGATAAAGACTTTAACGATTATGAGAAAGTCGCAAATAGCTATTACAACCATTATAGCAATACTCAAGAAGGCCGCCGCGTACAATTAAGTACAACCTTTAAATTCTAAATAACACTTTATAAAAAAACCTGCTTCGGCAGGTTTTTTTGCATCAACAATTTACGATTTATTCTTATTTAATTCACAATCATGGCTATATTTGTAATCTCAATCAATTACAAACCAATAATATGTTTTATCAATACTTAATAAAAAACAGATACTTAATTAATACTTGTTATATCATTACATTAAATATGGCTATCACGATACGATTATTTATCGTGAATAACAATTACATAAAGATGTAAGAACAAATAAGAATCATTATTATTCGCATACAAATTCACTACTCCGAATCGGGTTCGAAATGGCCTTCATTAAAACACGTAAGAAAATTGTTTCTACAGCGATTGCTTCATCACTTTCAATCATTGCAGGCAATGTAATGGCTGAAGAAAAAGCTGTCCAACTCGAGACGATTAATCAAACTGTAAATAAAGAGAATTATAAAGTAGAAAAAGCGTCTTCAGATAAGTTTACGCAATCTCAACTAAATACGACTCAGACTATGGCCATTATCCCTGAGAAAGTATTAAAAGAACAAAATGCAACGACCCTAACAGAAGCACTTCGAAACGTTCCTGGTGTCGGCACATTCTCCCTAGGTGAAAACGGACGAATGAATACTGGTGATGCTGTTACCATGCGTGGATTTGATACAGCAAATAGTATCTTCATCGATGGAGTACGTGACTTGGGTAACGTTACTCGAGACATGTTTAATTACGAACAAATTGAAGTATTTAAAGGCCCTGCTGGTACAGATAATGGTCGTACAGCTGCCTCAGGTTCAATTAATTTATCAACAAAAGAAGCAAAACTTCAAGACGCTAACAATGCAACTCTTGGTTTCGGCTCAGATGAATATTACCGAGCAACTGCGGATATTAATAAAGCAATAAACGATACAACGGCCATCCGTTTTAATGCCATGGGTGAAAACTCAGACGGTATTGGTCGTGACGGTGTTGAAAATGAAAAATGGGCTGCTGCACTTTCAGCAGGCTTTGGTTTAGGCACAGATCTTCGCTTTTTCTTAGACTATCTACATATTGAACAAGACAATGTCTTGGATGGTGGTATCCCAACTGTAGGTTTACCAGGGTTTGATGCAAATAAAAGTACGAATGCAAGTATTAAAAGTCTTGCGCCATATCTAAATAGCCATAAAGTTGATACTTCAAATTATTATGGTGCACCTGAAGATTTTGATGATGTCACTGCGGACATGGCAACTGCTCGTTTAGAGTATGATTTATCAGAAAATACGAAAATCAAAAATACTTCTCGTTGGGGCAAAACAGAGCATCAATATTTAACGACATTCTCAGGTAATGCCTTCACTACAACGTCAACTGACCTGAATGATCCTACTGCGATGCGCGTTTCAGGCAGTGCAAATAATAGTGATACTGAAAATGAAATTATAACTAACCAAACTAGCTTGGTTACAAGTTTCAATACAGGTCGCTTAAAACATGATGTCAGTACAGGGGTTGAATTTACACGTGAAGAAATGAAAACACGTGGTTGGACTGCTACGGTTACCGGTACAAGTTCATTGTATAACCCACAAGGCACTGTACATACCGCTTTAGTCAGAAATACCAATGGTAATGGTGATTCTGAAGCTCAAATGGATACCTACTCTATTTTTGCCTTCGATACTATTGAAATTTCACCACAATTTTCTGTGAATGGTGGCGTTCGTCTAGATCGTTATAAACTTGATGCCGATACATTTGTGAATACGGCTGCTTCAGGTCAACCGGCAAATTATGTTGCACAAAGCTTTAAGGATGACGGCAACCTATTCAACTGGAAAGTTGGGGCACTATATAAACCAACTGAAAACGGTAGCTTGTATGCTAACTACGCCATCCAACAACAAGCACCGGGTACTATTACAGGTGGTGACGGTATTGGTAATGCCAATGCATTTGCCCCATCTGGTTCAGCGAGCAGCAATAACAACTTAGATCTTGATCCTCAAGAAATTGAAACCATTGAAGTTGGTGCTAAATGGGAATTTTTTGACAACCGTTTACTCTTAACAGGTGCACTTTTCCAAACTGAACTCACAAATGAGTTGGAAAAAGATGGTGAAGAATACTACCAAACTGGTGAAAAATCAGTTAAAGGGGTTGAACTTGGCGTGATTGGTAACTTAAATGACAATTGGCAAGTTATTGCTGGTTATACACATCAAAAAACAGACATTAAAAATGTAACCCAAGCTGCGAGTAACCAGCAAGTTTCAGCAGATGGTTCAAGTAATATGCCATTTACGCCTTCTGATGCATTCACATTGTGGACGACCTACAATATGGATAAATGGAGCATTGGTAGCGGCGCGCGTTACAATGGTGAAATGACTAAAAACAAAGATGGCAATCAGGTCGGTCCTGCTGTCATCCCTGACTACTGGGTATTTGACTCAATGGTTAGTTACCAAGCAACACCAAATGTAGGGATTCAATTCAACATCAACAATTTATTTGATGAAGACTACATTAACAGCATCAACCGTGGTGGATTACGTTACATCGCAGGTGCTGAACGTAACTATCGCTTAACATTTAATTTTAAGTTCTAAATTAAATATTCTAAAAAAAGCCTTAATCTTGTATTAAGGCTTTTTTATTTATGCTTATCTTATGTAGATTTGATTAAAATTAGATTAAGGTTAAATTATGCTTCTTCATGTCCCTCATGTCCTTTCAAAGCAACACGTTCAAAGCATCAGACAAGCGATGAACCAAGATAATCAGTGGGTTTCAGGAAAAAGTTCGGCCGGAGCACAAGCTCAAAACATCAAAAAAAATTTACAAATCAATTCAAACAGTCAGCTCTATCAGCAGTTAAGTCAGCAAGTATTACCGCAAATTAAAGAAAGTCTGCTCATTCAATCTTTTGCATTACCTAAAGAAATCTTGCCTCCGCTTTTCAATTGCTACCAAGATACCGGTCACTACGGTAATCATGTCGATAATGCAATCCATTACTATCATGAAAAAAATATAACTGTGCGTACAGATGTCTCAATGACCATTTTTTTATCAGAACCCGATGAATATGAAGGTGGTGAACTGATCATTGAGGATACTTATGGTGAACATGAAGTTAAGTTAGATGCTGGCGATGCAATTATTTATCCAGCGACCAGTCTACATCGTGTTGAACCTGTGACTTCAGGCTCCCGTATAGCAGCTTGTACTTGGGTACAAAGCATGGTCAAAGATGATTGGCAAAGAAGCATGCTTTTTAATTTAGATCAGACCATTATGCAATTACGACAAAATTTAGGCGATAGCAAAGAAATATTACAACTGACGAATCACTACCATAATCTTTTACGTCAATGGGCAGTTCTATGAGTCAACATTCTCCATTGCAACCACTGACTCAGATTCCTGCTCATTTACAAACCATTGCCGATTACGAAAAACAGGCTGAACTGCACCTGTCACACATGGTGTGGCAATACCTACAAGGTGGTTCTATGGATGAACACAGTGTACGTGGCAATTTGTCTCAGTTTGAACAGATACAACTTCTACCACGTATGCTCAGAGATCTGACCCAAGGTCATACCCAAATTGAGATATTAGGACAGCGCTTTCCGCACCCTATTTTTGTTGCCCCGATCGGACATCAACAACAATTTCATCCTGATGCTGAAGCTGCAACAGCCCTCGCCGCCGAAGTCCTTGGCAGCAATATGATCCTCAGTACGTTTACCAATACAGATATGCGTGAGTTAAAGCAGGGCAATCCATTCAAATGGTTCCAATTGTATTGGCAAGGTGAGCGCGAAAAGTCATTATCACTGGTCAAAATGGCAGAAGCACATGGTTTTAAAGCGATTGTGGTGACCGTTGATTCTCCACATTCAGGAATTCGTGACCGAGAGAGACATGCGTTTTTTGAACTTCCTAAGTATGAACCTCAGCCTCATCATTTTATTCAACAACCTCAAAGCAAGCAAAATGAACACCCATTATTTCAAGGTCTGATGAAAATCGCGCCGACATGGGCGGATATCCTTTGGCTCAGTCAAAACACCTCATTACCGATTATTTTAAAGGGCATTGTCAGTCCACATGATGCTGAACTTGCCCTGCAACACGGTGTACAAGGCATTATTGTGTCGAATCATGGTGGGCGCGTACTGGACGGTTGCATTTCCCCTCTCACCGCCTTAGAACTGATTAAAAAAGTTGTGCCTCTGGATTTCCCAGTTTTATATGATGGTGGTATTCGTCGTGGTTCAGATGTGTTTAAAGCGATAGCCTTGGGTGCATCTGCCGTATTAGTCGGCCGTCCCTGCATTTATGGTTTAGCGACTGCGGGTGCTTTAGGCGTTGCACATGTACTCAAAATACTGAAAGAAGAATTTGAGATTACGATGGCATTGATGGGAACAGCCACCGTCGATGAGATTAATAAAGATTATATTTTTCAAAAAAGCTAATTTTATAGAAAAATATTTTCCAGTAATGGCATCTTGACGCAAAAATAGGAAATTATTTCCGGAATATATGGACTAATATTTAGTTATACATTTACGAGCTTACGGTAAAGCTAAGTCATGTGAATCTTTACAGATTTATTTCGACTTTCGGCTAAAGACTCCGAAATTAAACTTGTAAATTGCTAGAATAGACACAATCTATATAAGTAGTACCTTGCCGTTTATCCACGACATTTATCCACGGTGCTATAAGGAGTTTTCACATGATGTTGGCAGATCCAAGCAAAAAATACCGTCGCATGTACCAACGTGTAGACTTACCAGACCGTCAATGGCCAAATAACGAAATCAATAAAGCGCCGATCTGGATGAGTACCGACCTTCGTGACGGTAACCAAGCGATCTTCGAGCCAATGAACATTGAACAAAAGTTCAAAATGTTCCAAATGCTTGTGAAAATTGGTTTCAAACACATTGAAATCGGCTTCCCTTCTGCATCACAAATCGACTTCGATTTCACGCGTTTGTTGATCGAAGGCGGCCATATTCCTGATGATGTGTACATCGAAGTTTTGGTTCAAGCGCGTGATCATCTGATTCAACGCACATTTGAATCATTGCAGGGCGCAAAACGCGCAATCGTGCATATCTACAACTCAAATTCTCCAACTTTCCGCAATAAAGTGTTGAATGTTGATGTTGCTGGTGCAAAACAATTAGCGATTAATGCCGCAACGAAAGTCAAAGAATACGCTGCAAAACAGCCTGAAACTGAATTTGTATTCCAATACAGTCCAGAGTGTTTTACTGCAACAGAATTAGAAGTTGCTAAAGATGTCTGTGATGCGGTCACTGAAATTTGGGAAGCATCTCCAGAGAACAAAGTGATTTTAAACTTGCCTGCAACGGTTGAAGTTTCAGGTCCGAACGTCTATGCAGACCAAGTGGAATGGATGCACCGTAACATTCAACGCCGTGACGGTGTGATTATTTCTGTGCACTGTCATAACGACCGTGGCTGTGGTATTGCCGCTTCTGAGTTGGCCATTATGGCTGGTGCTGACCGCGTCGAAGGCTGTGTGTTTGGTAACGGTGAACGTACAGGTAACGTGGACGTTGCAGCGATTGCATTGAACATGTATACCCAAGGTGTTGCGCCAAACTTAGATTTCTCAAACATTAACGAAATCATTTCAATCATTGAAGAATGCACAGGCTTGCCGGTACACCCTCGTCATCCGTATGCTGGTGATTTGGTCTTCACCGCGTTCTCTGGCTCACACCAAGATGCCATTAAAAAAGGTTTCGAGTTCCAAAAGAACGAAGAAATGTGGGATATGCCTTATTTGCCAATCGACCCGAAAGACTTGGGCCGCGACTATGATGCCGTGATTCGTGTCAACTCACAGTCTGGTAAAGGCGGTATTGCGTACTTGTTAGAATCAAATTACAACGTGGTGTTGCCTCGTCGTATTCAAATTGAGTTCTCGCAAATCGTACAGCAAAAAACAGATGAAGACGGTACCGAGATTTCTGCGCAAGCAATCTGGTCTTTATTTAAAGACACGTATGTGGCTGCCAAAGACACGCATTATGCGGCGAAAAACTACCGCTTACATGATGAAAATGGCAAACAAGTCATTGAGCTTGATGTCGAAGTGAACGGTGAGATCCAGCAATTACGTGGTGAAGGCAACGGCCCAATCTCTGCTATCTTAAATGCCTTGCAGTTACCGATTGATGTCTTGAACTATGAAGAACGTAGCATCAGTTCAGGCGCACATGCTAAAGCCTTGGCGTTGATTGAGCTTCAAGTGAAAGGTACAGGTAAGTCTGCATTCGGCGCAGGTGTGCATGACAACATCGTGACCGCATCTATCGAGGCGATTATTGCCAGCACTAACCGTTTAATTGAACAAGGTGTTTTGAGTACTGAACAAGTGATTGCTGCTGCAGTCTAATTCAATGCTATAAATATCAAATAGCAATAAAATGACTTTAGAAGGATACCCTCAAGTGGTATCCTTTTATTATTCATACTAAAGATTTAAGGCGAATTATTCCTGTGTCTTTTCCAGCTGACTCAGTGGGCTTAGTTACCCCACAAAAGTTTATTTTTGAAGAGCCGTTAGAGCTCGAATGCGATCGCATACTCCCACGTTTTGAGCTCATGGTTGAAACTTATGGCGAACTGAATGCAGACAAATCTAATGCAATTTTGATTTGTCATGCACTGTCAGGCCATCATCATGCAGCAGGTTATCATCATGAAGATGACCGTAAACCGGGTTGGTGGGACGCATGTATTGGACCAGGCAAAGCCATTGATACGTCAAAATTCTTTGTCGTAGCATTAAATAATATTGGCGGCTGTAGCGGTTCTACTGGACCGACCTCTCCAAATCCTGAAAATGACAATCGCCCTTATGGTCCTGATTTCCCATTAGTGACTGTCCGTGACTGGGTCAAAACCCAAGCCATGTTGTCTGATCGTTTAGAAATTCAGCAGTGGTATGCGGTGATTGGCGGCTCTTTAGGCGGCATGCAAGCTCTACAATGGTCTGTGGACTATCCAGATCGTTTACAAAAGTGCGTGATTATTGCCAGTACACCAAAACTGTCTGCGCAAAACATTGCCTTTAACGAAGTGGCGCGTCAGTCGATTTTGTCTGACCCTGATTTCCATGATGGTCGCTATTTAGAAAATGATAGTTATCCTAAGCGAGGTTTGATCTTGGCCCGTATGGTCGGTCATATCACTTACCTCTCTGAAGAAGCCATGAAACAAAAATTTGGCCGTGACTTAAAGTCAGGTAAATTTATGTATGGCTTTGACGTCGAATTCCAAGTCGAAAGTTATTTGCGTTATCAAGGTGAGCAATTTAGCCGTAACTTTGATGCCAATACCTATTTGATCATGACCAAGGCTTTAGATTATTTCGATCCATCACGTGAATATGAGCAATCATTAAAAACCGCGATGTCTAAAACCAAGTGTCAATTTTTAGTTGTTTCATTTACAACGGACTGGCGTTTTACCCCTGCTCGTTCGCAAGAAATTGTAGATGCATTAATTAGTAATCATAAGCCTGTGAGCTATGTGGATATTGATGCTGAACAAGGTCATGACTCTTTCTTGTTCCCGATTCCGTTATATGTGAAAAGCTTACGTGCATTCCTAGGCGGTGTAAAACACCTGCAAGAAACACCGAAGGAGACCAACTAATGCGTATTGATCATCAACTGGCTGAACGTTGGATTAAACCAGATTCAAGCGTACTCGATTTAGGGTGTGGTGACGGTGAACTGCTTGCACATATGAGCAAAAAGCACAATATTCGTGCATATGGCTTAGAAATTGATCAAGAAAAGATTGCAATTGCGGTCAGTCGCGGGTTAAATATCATCCAACAGGACTTGAACTTAGGTTTAAGTCGCTTTGCCGACCAGTCTTTTGACTATGTGGTTATGGCACAAGCCTTGCAAGCTGTAGATGCACCAGACGTTCTTTTAAGAGACATGGTGCGTGTGGGGAAACAGGCCATTATCACCTTTCCAAACTTTGCACATTGGAAGACTCGTTCTTTCCTTGCATTAAAAGGAATGATGCCTGTTTCAGACGCGTTACCCTATATGTGGTATAACACGCCCAATATTCATTTATGTACTTTCCGTGATTTTGAAGCGCTGTGTGCTGAAAATAACATCCGGATTATTAACCGACTTGCCGTGAATGGGGATCAACAAGATAGTTTACTGAGTAAACGTCTCCCAAATCTATTTGGTGAAGTCGCAATTTATCGAGTGAGCGCTCTATGAAAAAATTATTATTAAGCACGACGCTACTGATTGGACTTTTTAGCATACAAGCCCATGCGGATTATGTTGCTCCATCATCTTCAGTTTCTAGCCAAGCTGCACAATATTCAATTATGGATATTCACAGCTTAAGTAAAGCTGCTAAAGCAGGTCAGCCTGGTGCTCAGTTTTACTTAGGCACTAAATATCAACAAGGTAAAGACGTTGCAAAAGATGAACGTCAAGCTTTTGCATGGTACAAAGCTGCTGCCGATCAAGGTTTATCTGCAGCTCAGCTCAATGTGGGTCGTATGCTCGCTGATGGCATTGGGACTAAAAAAGATGAAGCGCTTGCTCGTCAATATTTCGAAAAAGCAGCCAGCCGTGGTGATAACCGCGCAAGCTTTAACTTAGCCATGATGGAAGAGCAAAAGAAAAACTACATGGGTGCATACCAATGGTATGAGCTTTCTACTCGTGATGGCATGCTCGACAACAAAGTGATTAGCTTGTCTGAAGGTAAGAAAACCGCTTTGGCAGCCAACTTAAGCCAAGACCAAATTCGTCAAGCACGTGACCGTGCAGACAAATGGATTCAAGCGCAATAAGTTTTTTGAATCTTAAAAAGCACCTTCGGGTGCTTTTTTATTGCCTGTCAGCCACAGCATCTTGTTAAAATAGCCTCAAATCTTGTTTTATGGTGAATATTCACATGGCTTCAACTGATTGGTTATCTCAAGGCACTTTGGTGCTTGCAAGTAATAACAAAGGCAAAATTGCAGAATTTGAAAAAATGTTTGCCGAGCTTAATCTTCCTGTTGAAGTGATTCCACAAGGTCAGTTGAACATTGAAGATGCCATCGAAGACGGTCTAAGCTTTGTTGAAAATGCCATTATCAAAGCGCGTCACGCATCGAAAATTTCAGGCAAGCCAGCCATTGCAGATGATTCTGGCATTTGCGTTCCTGTACTCGGTGGCGCACCAGGGATTTACTCTGCGCGCTATGCAGGTGAACATGGCAATGATGCCGCTAACAATGCCAAGTTGCTTGCTGACCTCAAACCACTCCGTAAAGAGGGTGAAGCCATCGAAGGGATGTTTGTATGTGTCTTGGCTTTGGTCCAACATGCAGAAGACCCACTCCCACAAATTTTCCAAGGTGTTTGGCGCGGTGAAGTGATGGAAGCAGCACGTGGTGAAAATGGCTTTGGCTATGACCCACTGTTTTGGCTGCCAGAACTGAATGTTTCTAGTGCTGAATTATCAAAAGAAGAAAAAAATAAAATCAGCCATCGTGGTCAGGCGATGAAATTATTTAAAGCAAGTTTGAAATAATTTAAATTGGAGTTAATCTTAATGCCAAAGATTAACTCCAATCCCTGAATAAAAATAGAATAATTATGGCACTTCAACCGATACAGATCATATGCAACGCATGTCATCACACCTCAACTGAAATCCCAACACGCTCTTTTCTTGGTTTTCAAAAAATAAGCTGCCCTCATTGCCATGTGCAACTAACCTACCCGCTCACCTCAGGCTTTCGTGCCACCTACGCTATTTTTGCAGTGTTGATCGTACTGTCGATCATGCTTAATCTGTCGCAAGGTCAGGTTGGATTTCCAGGCCTGATAGGTATCGCAATGATATACGCCCTCGTGCGTGATTGGCAGATTTGAAAACAGCCCAAGTAGTCGCCCTTTGTGGGCATCTATAATTCACTTTTCATTTTAAAGCGAAAAAAGATGCAAAATTAACCCATAAAAACTGACGACGATACAGCTCATAATCGTGCCTGAAGCAATATAACGTGCCGAAGTGCCTGTTCCTTGATAATGCGTTTCTAAAGCCACAATATTCGCTGCAGGGGGTAAGCAGAACAGCATAAACATCACCCCAATATATTTCTCGATCTGGGGAATCGGAAGAAAGGCATAACTCAAACTACAGATCACCGCGCCAACGGTGAGTTTCATCGCATAAATACGACTACTGTTAATCAGATCACGCCATTGTACCTTGGTTTGACGCAGCCACATGCCTAAGACACACATCCCCGTGAAACTCATTCCAATTTTTGCAGCTTGATAGAGCCAATCTAAGATCTGATGTTCTTCTAAATGCTGCAGTCCAACTATTCGACAGACGCCTGCAATCATCAAGGCAAATACAGGGGGAGACATCGCCACTTTTTGCATCACGCTCGACCATGGTAATTGGGCTGAACTGACGGCTGTCACGGCCCACATATTGCCAAAGATAGAGCCACCGACATACAGAGCCACCATCGCTGCACTAATTTCAGGGCCAAACAGTGCTAAGGCAAAAGGAAAACCCAGCCAAGCCAAGTTCAAATAACTGACACACAAGGCACGTAAACTATCTTTTAACAGCCAGCGAAATAAATAAAACATCAGCACGGCAACACTAAAGCTAAAGAGCATGAGTGCTAAACTGCCTGCTTGATAGAACACCATGTTGTAGATGATCACGGCTGGAATAAAACAGCGTGCAAGTAAGCTCGAGAAAATCGATTTGAGCGATGCGGTTCCTGATAATGATGCCAATCCGAGGCCACTTAAAAAACCCAATATCGGAAGAAGAAACGCCACTACACCACCCTCACTGCTCAATCTATGCATAGTAACACTGAACATAAGCTTCGCGGCTGTCTTTAAACTGCAACATCTTGGTCACTTCACTGTCATCTACAACTGCTGAAATGTTGTGCAGACCAACAAGAGGATAACAAGATGGCTGGACTATCGATTTGGCATGTACTGATTTTTGCAATTGTGGTGATTTTACTCTTTGGTACATCAAAACTAAAAAACTTGGGCAAAGATGTCGGCGGCGCTGTCAAAGATTTCAAAAAATCGATGCGTGATGAAGACGCAGCAAAGACACAGCTTAATGAGCCTCGCACGCTAGAGCATGAAGCTCAAAATAAAACCAATTCCTCAGTTCAAAGCTAAGGAGTTGTCATAATGCTCAATATTGGTATTAGCGAATTACTGGTGTTCAGCATTATTGCGCTGATCGTACTTGGCCCGGAAAAACTGCCTGAAGGTATCCGCTTTGCAGGTAAATGGTACGGGAAAGTTAAACGACTGATCAGTAACGTGCAAACAGATATTGATCGTGAGCTTCGCATGTCCGAACTTCGTGAAGAAATGCAAAAAGAAATGCAACGTATTCAACAGCTCGAAGCGCGTATGCAAGCGCAGATGAATGAATTACAACAAACGCAACACCCCATAGAACAGACTGCGCAAAAACAACAAGAAGCCGTCCTACCTGACAATAAAAATTTATCCCCACGTTATCAGTACATCGAACGTGGTCAGAGCACGATATTTGCCGTGGTTACACCCCAAATGAAAATAAAGCACGAAATTAAAACAGATCAAGCTCCCACATTAAGTTCGACCGATGCATTAGCAGAATATCAGGTGGCCGTATGACAGATCTTTCACTGAATAATTCACAGAACACTGTGCCTGATTTGGAAGAAATGCCGATCACCAAACATTTGGTGATTTTGCGTCGGCATTTGATCAAAATTACAGGGCTCATTTTGATTCTGTTCTTTTGTTTATTGCCCTTTGCCAATCAAAGCTATCAATTGATGTCAGAGCCTCTGCGTGCTCAGTTGCCGATGACCTCATCCATGATCGCAACGGATGTGACCGCCACCTTTATGGCGCCGTTTAAGCTAAATTTCTTTGTCGCGCTTATGCTCGCGATGCCTTTCGTGATTTATCAACTTTGGGCCTTCATCAAACCTGCACTGTATGAAAAAGAGCGGCATTTGGCGATGCCCTTATTATTCGGCAGCATCGTCCTCTTCTATGCCGGTATTGCCTTTGCCTATTGGGTTGCCCTGCCATCCATCCTACATTTTTTTATGAGTGTTTCCCCTGAAACGGTCGCCCCAATGACGGACATCAATAGTTATTTAAGTTTCTGCTTAAAGCTTTTTTTGGTGTTTGGACTGACCTTTGAAATTCCAATCATCACGTTAATTTTGATTTTGATCGGGGTGGTATCTACTCAAACTTTGGTAGAGAAGCGTCGTTTTATTATCGTCGGCTGTTTTTTTGTCGCCATGTTTGCAACGCCACCCGATGCGCTTTCGATGATCATGTTGGCCATCCCCATGTGGATGCTGTTTGAGCTGGGTTTGTTCTTTGGCAAGCTGATTGAAAAACGACGTACAACTACAACTTAAACAAACTGATGTTTCGACAATTTTGGTGAGTTTTACACCTAAGAGGCTGAGATAGCCTCTTTTTTTATGCGTCCATTTAATGTTTTGCAATTTACATGCAGCGAAATCCAAATGCCTATTTCATCAGTTTGCAACATTAGCTTCAAAGCATTGTCATATTTTATCGATAGTTTTATGTGATCAACTTTTACCCAGCACACCTTTGCCAGGATTTAAATTCATGACAAACATGCCATATAACGAAGATCAAGAACTTGATAACAACACTTCGGATAACCTTCATTTTCGTGACATTTTAGAACAGCGCATCAGCCGTCGTAGCTTGATTACCAAGACTGCGAGTGGTGCAGTCGCACTTGCATTGGCATCTTCATTAACGGGGTGTAATGATGACAATGACTCAGATTCAAATAGCAATACCAAACCACCTGTCACTGATCCAAATCAAAAACCGACCAAGTTCAATTTCACACCAGTGAAAAAGAATTTAGACGATATTGTGACTGTTCCTGAAGGCTATCAAGCGCATGTGCTATATGCGATGGGTGACTCGATTAACCCTGCATACCCAGCATGGGATGATAACAATGTTCCTTCTGGCCCGAGCTTCCAATTCCGCTCTGGTGACTGCCATGACGGTATGAGCTTCTTTGGTTTAAATACCACCTCTGGACGCTATGATGCCAAGCAGTCAGACCAAGGTTTGTTGGTGATGAACCATGAATACATCAATCCAACCTTCTTACACCCACAAGGCCCAACCAAAGTGGAAGGCCGTCGCCCTGAAGATGAAGTCATCCGTGAAGTCAATGCACACGGTGTTTCTGTGATTCAAATTGAAAAAGACAGCAAGACTCAAGCCGTTAAACTGGTACAAAATTCTCCATTTAACCGTCGTATTACCGCATCGACCGTAATGGACTTTAAAGGCCCTGTAGCAGGCTCAAGCTTAGTTTGCACGAAATTTTCAACCAATAGCCAGCAAACCCGTGGTACACACAACAACTGCGGTAATGGCTATACCCCTTGGGGCACTTACCTGACAACAGAAGAAAACTTCATTGGTTACTTCGCTCGTGCAAAAGACGATGATGCCAAACGTAGTCCTGCTGAAATTGTGGCACTCAACCGTTATGGCCTAAAAGCGGGTGCAAACTCACGCTATGGTTGGGAAACGGCGATTGGAAGTAATGAGTCACAAGATTTATATGACCGTTGGTCAGCGAATGTTACCGGTACTCAGGCAGCAGAAGATTATCGTAATGGTCCAAACACCTTTGGTTGGATTGTCGAAATCGACCCATTTGACCGCCGTGAAAACCCAGTAAAACGTACAGCACTGGGTCGCTTTGCACATGAAGACTGCCGTGCAAGTCGCTTACGTGAAGATGACAACCTTGCGTTTTACATGGGCGATGACTCGCGCGGTGAATACATCTATAAATTTGTATCAGACCAAAAATGGAATAAAAAAGATGTCAACGGTGGCTATGCCGCGGGCGACAAATACATGAACAACGGTAAGTTATACGTTGCCAAATTTAACAATGATGGCAAAGGTCAATGGATTGAATTGAGCTATAACGTCAATGGTTTAAACCAAAGCAACAGCGTGTATCCTTTTAGCTCACAAGCAGATGTGCTGACCTTCGCACGTCTTGCCGCAGATGCTGTCGGTGCTACCAAAATGGACCGTCCTGAATGGGTCGCTGTGCATCCAGACAATGGTGAAGTCTATGTGACCCTCACCAATAACTCGAACCGTGGTACGACGCATGCACTAGATGCTGCCAACCCTCGTAACTACACCGACCCTGAAGGTGGTAAAGGCAACGTCAACGGTCATATTATCCGTTTCCGTGAAGATGGTGATACAACCACAGCACTCAGCTTTACTTGGGATATTTACCTGTTTGGTGCTGAAGCAAAAATGGCAAGCAACATTAACTTATCTGGTCTAAATGACAATAATGACTTGTCATCACCTGATGGGATGTGGTTCGACCCACGTGGTGTGTTATGGATTCAAACCGATGACGGTGCTTATACCGATACCACCAACTGTATGATGCTTGCTGCACTTCCAGGTCAAGTCGGTGATGGCACAAAAGCCACGACATCATCGGGTCAAGAAACCATTGTGGGTGCAAAACTGAATGATGAAAACTTACGTCGCTTCCTGACTGGACCTAAAGAATGTGAAATCACAGGTGTGACGATGACACCTGACTACAAAGCGATTTTTATCAATGTGCAACATCCCGGCGAAGATTCAGCATCCTATGCTGAACCGACCAGCCACTGGCCTGCATCACAAACCAATGCAGCAGCGACTTCACGTCCTCGCTCAGCGACCGTAGTCATCACCCGTAAAGATGGTGGTGTGATTGCTGGCGAAGCGGTAGAACAAGCTCAGCCAACGCAAAAAACCGCATAAGACATCTCTAAAAAAAAAGCCGACGAATCGTCGGCTTTTTTTATGGCTTTAAATGCACTTCTATCTGGGTGATCTGTCCTTGTTGCTCACCTTGCTGCTGTTTTTCCTGCCAATGCCACTGTGAATCCCGCATACATAATAAATTTGAACAGCGAGTGCCATACACTGGACTTTGAATAAAGGTTGAAGACAACAAATGTTCCATTTCCGCCTGAATCCCAGTATTGGGTAACAATGATGGAATGATTTTACGTTCATCTTCCAAAATATCCCACGCAGCAGCGTCTATATCCGCCTGTGGTTGCTGGCTTTGTAGCATCGGTAAAAATTCTTGCGTGAAACGTTTGCGTAAATGTCGGGTCTTTTCCCAATGTTCAGTCATTAAACCATTGGATGTGACATACACCCCTTTGGCTAAGACTTGTGGTGCTTCACCGCGATTACTCATATAAACGGCTTGAGTGGCATCGCCAACGAATAAATTAAAGCCAGCATAATTACATTGGATTTGTTCAATTGCTTGCGCAAAACGAATGGGCGTTTGCTCAGATTCTAAAAATTGCTGAATCAAAGCGCCACGTGAAGTGGGATATGTGGTCTGATCACGACCGTCACGAAAATTGGTCACAATCGCCCAACGCCCTTGAGCGGTTATCCCCATCCATGTTCCACCAGACTGTAAGTCCTGCCCTGCAATAATCGGACTATCCACCCATTGTTTTAGGCCTGCCGTCGGTCGATGATAAAACTCATCACGATTCGAAATCAGGCAGAGTGGCATGTCATCCAAGACCTGCCAAGCAAAAGCCACAATGCACATATTCAATTCTCAATATCTTTACACATTGAATGTACAACATTTTTCAGCGCATTCAGCTAAAATCTGTGCAAAACATAATGACAAGGAACAGCAATGCTGACATATCCAAATATCGACCCTGTGGCGATATCACTGGGGCCACTACAAGTTCACTGGTATGGTCTGATGTATTTATTGGCCTTTTTATTTGCATGGGGCTTGGCAAGCTACCGCGCAAAACAACGTGACGGCTGGAACGCAGAAATGGTCTCTGACCTGATTTTCTACGGTGCATTGGGTGTCGTGATTGGTGGACGCTTTGGCTATGTCTTCTTTTATGGTTTCGATCAGTTCCTTGCCAACCCACTGTGGCTGTTCCAAGTTTGGACAGGCGGCATGAGCTTCCATGGCGGTTTCCTTGGGGTCATGATTGCCATGTTACTGTGGTGCAAGAAATATAAAATGACTTGGTTCCAGACCCTCGACTTTATTGCACCCTGCGTTCCGACAGGCTTAATGTTTGGTCGTATTGGCAACTTTATTGGTGGCGAACTATATGGTCGTGCAGTGACCGACCCTAATTTTGCTTTCGGCATGATCTTCCCGACCGATCCGCTTCAGTTGGTGCGCCATCCGTCGCAGCTTTATCAAGCCCTCTGTGAAGGTTTGATTCTGTTTATCGTGCTGTGGTGGTTTAGTTCAAAACCTCGTCCACGTTATGCCGTTTCAGCCTTGTTCCTCATCGGATATGGTATCGCACGCTTCACCGTTGAATTCTTCCGTGAGCCGGACAATGGTCAACTGTTCATTGGATGGATGAGTAAAGGTCAGTTCCTGACAGTTCCAATGATTCTGATTGGCCTATGGATGATGTGGTATGCCTACCAGAAAAAAATCTATGACTGGGGTCCACAAAAGAATCACTAATATTTTCTAAAAGTCTTTAAGCAAGCGAGGTCTAAGCCTCGCTTTTTTATGCGCTGAAATTTACTCCTTCATACGCATTTACTGCACATGAAGTGACTGAATTAGACAACCGATCTGTGCTACAGTTTATTCAGCTTATTTTTAAACTATCGATCCATGCTTGAATTTTGGTTTAACCCCAGCGTTTCTGTACTTAAAAAAATCCTGTTTTTTATTGCGATGGCCGTACTGACCGGTGTTCTGTATTGGATGGAACCCCTAACACTTCAAGCCATTCTCATGTTCATGGGTACAGGCGTGATTTTCCTGATTTGTCGTTATTGCAAGATTCATTTTGCAGCAAAAAATCCAACAGGTTTGCTCTATCGTTTATTGACGTGGATTCCGATTGCACTGCTGTTGGCATTGGTTTTTATCAACATGAATAAGGGTGAAATTTTGATTCCGGGTGCTCAAGGCATTGGCTTTATGGCTTTGGCGATCTGCCTGCTCTCCCCGATTTCACTGCTGAATAAAAACGAGAACTCTTCGCCCGAAGGTAAAGTTTAAATGCTGACGTTTTGGTACTCTGAGCGCTGTAACCGACAAATCAAGCTCATCATTTGTATCAGTACCTGCGTGCTTATTTTTCTATGCGCTGAACAAAAACAACTTGATCCCCGCTTTGCGGGCATAAGTTTAGCCATTGGTTTGATGATTGATCTGCTTTATAAGCTCAGACAAGACAAACTAAAAACACTGTCTCCGTCATTAAAATGCGGTTTGGCTGGTTTGCCAATTTTATGTTTAGTGTGCTTAATTTATTTTCTACCCGATGAGCAACGCTGGATTTTAGCGCTGCAATGTGTGGGCTTTACTGCAATTGGATTATTTATTGTCTCGATCTACAGTCAACGTGCAAAAAGAATTGAAGACTAACCTTTTTTCACTGAAGGACTATCAATCCGCTAAGCGATAATAGCTATATTTCACATTTGGAGTTCGATAGACCGCATAACCCGCTTGACGATAATCAGACACCCAATCCTTACCTGAATATGCTGCGATATGACCATAACGACTACTTTGATTGCGGTCGATAATATAAATATCGCCTTTCTTTGGTCGATCAAACGCTAAATTAATTTTTTGATAACCAATTTTTTGTAATGTGCTGCCCCAATCTGCTGCGGCAACGGGGTGACCGTTAAAACGTGCCCCAGCGGACTCAAGTGCTAGACGAACACTGCGGGCACATTTCTGAGTACTGCTTTGACGGGTAATGCCTTGTAAAAATCCAGTCAAACGATCGATATCGATACGCTGACCATTTCGGGATACCACATTTTTAGTCGCTGCTTTTTGAGTGGTATTGGACTTGCCCGTATTTTTACTCGCCTGAGAACGAATTATGATATTTGCCTGAACTGGAGCATGCACTTCACTCAAGTTTACATTGTGATCATAAGCCATTCTTTACCCCACACTCCCGCCTATATTTAGGCATTCAAAAATTTTAACGAGGGTGATAGTACCGCGTAAATCATGTTTTTTCATGTAAAAAATGTAAGATTTCTTAAACAAATCTTCACAATTAAATACGACCGTCTATTTTTAATTCAAATAGATTTATTTTTGATATCAAACTTTTAATCAAAAATAGTTGTTCAAAATCACCTCTTCATAATGAGAAAAATCACGTTTATTTTTTAATCAAACTTATCTGTATTTTTTTTCACCGCTGCGAATGGAACATCGCTTAATAAGTAAACAATAAAGTTTAAGTCTTCTAAGCTCATGCTTGATTTAACAGACATATTGTCTCGTTAACGCTTGATGTAGTTGTTATGAATAGACGTCTTCAACTCAGAAAATCCAGCGCTTGTTGCCTGCAAAATTTTCTCATCACCCAATAAACACCGTATGTTTTTGATTTTTTAAACCTGACCATATTCAAGCGCCCATCGCAGTTCCTTCCACACGCAAAACAAGCTAATATGTGCCACAAGAAATTTAGCAAATTATGAGAGAGACATGCGCCAGTATTTAGACCTTTTACAACACATTCTCGACAACGGCGGCGACAAGGGCGACCGTACGGGTACGGGAACACGTTCTGTATTTGGTCATCAAATGCGCTTCGATCTTTCTCAAGGTTTCCCTTTACTCACCACCAAAAAAGTTCATTTCCGCTCTATCGTGATTGAACTACTGTGGTTCCTTAAAGGCGATACCAATGTTCAATATTTGCAAGACAATAAAGTCTCCATTTGGGATGAATGGTCTACAGCAGAACAAACTGCGCGTTTTGGTCGTCCTGCTGGCGAATTAGGTCCTGTTTACGGTCATCAATGGCGTAATTTCGGTGCAACCAAAAAAGCCGATGGCCTATATGAACAAGATGGTTTTGACCAAATTAAATGGTTGGTCAATGAAATCAAAACCAATCCTAACTCTCGTCGTCTAATCGTGTCGGGTTGGAACCCAAATGAGGCAGGTAATGTTGCATTGCCACCATGCCATACCTTGTTCCAATTTTTTGTCCAAAACGGAAAATTATCCTGCCAATTATATCAACGCAGTGCTGACGTTTTTTTGGGTGTGCCGTTTAACATTGCCAGCTATGCCCTGTTAACACACATGATTGCGCAAGTTTGTGGTCTAGGTGTAGGCGACTTCGTTTGGACCGGTGGGGATACACATTTATATGCCAACCATTTCGAACAAGCGCAGTTGCAACTGACACGTGAACCAATGGGTCTGTGCCAATTAAAACTCAATCCTGAAATTACCGATCTTTTCGATTTTAAATTTGAAGATATTGAAATCGTAGGTTATGAATCACATCCTGCGATTAAAGCCCCTGTTGCGGTTTAATTTCAGAAATCCCAAGTGAAAAGCAAAATCCCGCTTTACCTCAAGCGGGATTTTGCATTCTAATAGACGACAAATAATTCGGCTATTTGAGTTCAAACTATGGCATTTCAAAATTTAGAAATCGTGCACGTTGTCGCTATGGATCAGCAGCGCTGCATTGGTAAAGGTAATGATTTGCCGTGGCATATTTCTGCCGATTTACAGCACTTTAAAGCCATCACCCAAGGTGGTGTAGTGGTTATGGGACGCAAAACCTTAGAGTCTATGGGACGTACCCTTCCGAAGCGTGTCAATTGGGTCATTACACGAGATAGCAATTGGTCATTTGAAGGCACCAAAGTCGCATATAGTATCGACGAGGCGTTAACGCAAGCTGTTGCTGATGTCGCAAGTTCAGAAAAACCAACGAGTCTTTTTATTATTGGTGGTGGTGAAATTTTTAAGCAAACCATCGGCATCGCAGACCGTTTAGAACTCACGCATGTTGAACTCGATGTTCAAGGTGATGCGCATTATCCTGAAATTCCTGCGGACTTTCAAAAAGTGGCGTCAGAACAACATATCGACGACAAAACTGGGATTGCTTTTGAGTTCGCAACTTACCGAAAATAAAGAAAAATCTTAAGCTAAAAGAAAAATATGCAACAGAGTGACCAACAAGCAATCTTCAAAAAAATAGGGCGAAGTATTCTTCATGCTCTATTTAGTGTGTTTGTCCTCTGTTCTTCGATTTGGCTTTGTGCTGCCCTGTGGATACAGCAACCGGCAGGCTGGTTAGGCAGCCGCATTATCATTGGAATCTGGATTGCTTTTGCCCTGAGCATTTTAGGCATCTATATTACCCAACACTTTTTTAGCCGTCGTAAAGATGTCTTGATTTATATAGTGGGCTTTATTTGCGGTCTATTTTGGTATTTTGGCATGGAAGCGCGTCAAGATCGTGAATGGAATCCTGAAGTGGCAGAAATTCTACATTATGAAAAGCAAGGCAATCTGGTCACCTTACACAATGTGCGTAATTTCGACTGGCATGCCGATGGTAGCTTTACCCCGCGTTGGGAAACTCGCCAATATGACCTGAGTCAAATCAATGGCGTCAACATCATTACCTCGTATTGGATGGGGCCGCAAATCGCCCATACCTTGGTCAGTTTTGATTTTGCTGACCGACCACCGCTGACATTTTCGATTGAAATTCGCAAAGAGAAAAACGAAGAATTCTCTGCGATTGGTGGTTTTTTCCGTAAATATGAACTGAGCCTCATTGCATCAGATGAAAAAGATATTATCTATACCCGCAGCAATACACGCGGAGAACAGGTTTATTTCTTCCCCGTAAACATGCCAAAATCTGAAATGCAGGCGCTGTTTATTGAATATCTCCATAAAGCCGATGAACTGCAGACTCAACCTAAATGGTACAACACGCTCACCAGTAATTGTACAACACTGGTGTTTGACATGATTCAAGCCGTTTCCAAACATCAACTTCCAACCGATTACCGCTTATTTGCATCCGGTTATTTGCCGAATTATTTATATGACCTCCATGCCATAGACCAAAATTGGGATATGAAAACATGGTATCAAAAAGCCCATGTTAACCCTCGTGTCTCTCAAATCAAGCAACTGAGCAGTGAACAATATTCCAAATTAATTCGACAAGGTTTGCCGCATTCACAGTCTAATCCAAGCGCCAATCAATTGTAATTCTTAAATAATGATACAAATATGGCTAGCTTATCTGTGCGATATTTGCTTAGATAGTTGAAATGCTTCCACGGGGAAATTCCGATGCTAAAACAAATATTTGTTGCTGCAACTTTGGTTTCAACTTTAGTGGTGACAGGCTGTGAAAGCATGCCTGCACAAGACAACACCATAACTGAAAATTTAAACCTATTACAAAACCGTACTTGGATTGCCACTCAAATTGGTAACACTCCAATCAAAACAGCACCCAATGCGCATAATATTCCAAGCATTCAATTCGATGCGGCTTCAAAACGTGTCTCAGGTGCAGACGGCTGTAATCGTATAATGGGTGGCTATAATGCTGGCAAAGACACCATAACGTTTGGCCCGATTGCTGCGACACAAATGGCTTGTCTCAATAACAATGGGCTAGAGCGACAGTACCATGCAGCACTCGAAAAGGTAACGCATTATCAAGTTTTTGGAAAAACCTTGAAATTGCTAGACCGTCACGGCAATTTATTAATTCAATATGAAAGCGCTGTTCAACCGCGTTAAATCATTAAAAAAGTCTGCTTCGGCAGACTTTTTTATTCACTGTTCAGTCATGCCAGAGACATTTAATGCACATAAACTAGTGATTAGTATACAGACGTACATTGCAGTTTTTAGCTATAACCCCATATTAAACATCAGGGAACAAAATAGGATTTCACTATGCAACAAGCGGTATTTGGTGGTGGGTGCTTTTGGTGTGTAGAAGCAGTTTTTCTACAACTAAAGGGCGTGCAAACAGTCGTCAGTGGTTATGCAGGGGGAGTTACTCAGCATCCGAGCTATGAGCAAATTTGTGAGGGGAATACCCAACATGCAGAAGTCATTCAGATCAATTTTGATGACAGCCAAATCAGTTTTAGCCAATTGCTAGATGTATTTTTCGCAACTCACGATCCAACCACGCTGAACCGTCAAGGCAATGATGTCGGTACACAGTATCGCTCAGTGATTTTCTATCAGGACGAATCACAAAAGCAGCTTGCTGAACAACGTATTGAAGAATTAAAAGCTGAAGGCATCAATATCGTGACTGAACTGAGTCCAATGCCAACCTTCTACCCTGCCGAAGAATATCATCAAAACTTCTTTGCACGTAACCCAAACCAAGGTTATTGTAATTTTTCAATACCACCTAAACTCATGAAATTACGTAGCAAATTTCAAGACCTACTCAAATCTGAGTGATCTAATTAAACGGCATCTATTTTCAAAATAGAGACATAAAAAAAGCGACATTTCAGTCGCTTTTTTTAGTTATCTTTGCTCAATGCTTAGTTATCACTGGCAAAGGCGATATCGCTGAGTCCGGCTCCACTCGCACGCGACATCACTTGCGCAACTGTGTCATAACGTGATTCTTTATCGGCTTTTAATACCAATGCAGGCTTACGTTCTTGCTGACCAGCTGTATTAAGACGACTTTCTAAATCTTCAAGCGTCACAATATCACCATTCCAAGCGATATCACCCGCTGAGTTAATACTGATGGTTACGCTTTCAGGCGGCAGATCAATCACTTCTGCAGTCGTTTGTGGCAAGGTTAATGGAATTGATGGGTTGGCAACAGTCGCAGTCACCAAGAAGATGATCATCAATACCAACATAATATCGATGAGCGGAATGAGGTTCATCTCATTCATGCCAGCATCGTTGTCTTCACCCAATTGAAAAGCCATTAAGCTTGACCTCCAGCTAAACTTTGCTGTGCAGTTTTCACGTCTTCTTTCTTCGCTGCAGATTCTTGTTGCAACATAGTATCAATCAATAAACCATGCGCTTGATCTTGCAATTCATTCGACAGTGTACGGTTAAAACGAACACAGATGTTATAAGCCAATACCGCAGGAATCGCCACAGCCAAACCAAGACCGGTCATGATCAAAGCTTCACCGACTGGAGTTGCCACTTGCGCTAAACCCGCTTGACCGCTTTTACCCACTGCTACAAGGGCATGAAAAATACCCCATACTGTACCGAACAAACCTACGAACGGTGCAATTGAAGCAATCGTACCCAATACAGATACGCCTTTTTCAGCATTAGCTTTTTCTACCGAAATTTGACGTAGTAATGCTTGTTCAGCCACAGCCTTACGTTGTTCAAAAGCCAAAGGAGCAAATTTCGCTTTCAGTTTGCTTAGTGCATCTGCAAGGTGGTTATACGCCACTTGTTTGAGCTGACGTGTGCCCATAATACGAAGAACGAAGATCGTCCAAGTCGCAATCGACATTGCAAGTAACACGAAATACAGTGTTTTGCTGACTGCATCTGCATGTTGCCAATAAACTGAAAAGTTCATATTCGAACTCCTAATGGGTTAGCCGGAATCTTAATTAAGTTTAAAGTTGAATGGTTGATCAACTCGCGTCGGAGTTGCCACACCATTATCAATATATTTGGATAAACGTGCACGCTTCACTGCATCAGTCACTTTACGGTTTACAGCAGCGCCACAAGTCGAGTTTTTAATCGTTGCTGATTCGACTTTACCTTCAGCACTTGCAGCAATCGCAACTTCAACTGTACACGACGCTTTTAATTCACCATTTTCAAATTGAACATTCGGTTTCTTAATCCAACTGACACCATTACCAATGCTCACAGTTTTAGGTGTCGGTGGCGCAGGTGGTGCTGGAGGCGCAGGTGGTGGTGCAACAGGTGCCGGAGGTGTTGGTTCAACACGAACGACTTTCGTTTCAGAAACCACAGTTGAAACAACAGGTGTTGGTGGTACGTTTTTGACCGCTTCAACAGTTGGTTTCGGCGCATCTTTCTTTTTCACCTGTTCCAGTTTTTCCACTTTCTTCGGTGGAGGTGGTAAAGGCTTATCTACAATTTTAACTTCTTTTGGCTTTGGTGGCTCTTTCTTCGGTTCTGGTTTTGGCTTCGGAGGTTCTGGTTTTTTCTCTTCAACAATCTTCACAAAGCGAACTTTAATCGGATCTTTTTCGATCGGTTTAAGTTCTGGTGCTTTCATATTGCTGACCGCCCACAATACCCCCATATGCCCTACCACAACAGCGAGAAGCGCAGTAATGATTTTCTTTTTCATCGGGTTAGGTGATTGCATCATTGGAGCGGGAGATTGACTCATTAAACTCAGTTACCTTGAAGAAGCGATTGCATTTATTTTGTCAAAAATACAATCATGCTCATCGGTTAGCACAATTAAAGTACGGCAATAATAAATGAGAAGTGTTTTCATTTGCAACTATTAATTCGTCAGTTTTAATGACTTTTTTTAATCATAATATAAAAAAGGCATACCTAAAGTATGCCTTTTTTATTCAAAAATTCATCTCGTTTTATTGAAATACAACAGTTTTATTACCATCGACAATAATACGATCTTCAAGATGCCATTTGACTGCACGTGCGAGCACATTACGCTCTACGTCCTGACCTAACTCGCGCAATTGCTCAACAGTAAAGTCGTGACTTACACGCTCTACGTCTTGCTCAATAATCGGCCCTTGGTCAAGATCAGCAGTCACATAGTGCGCTGTCGCACCAATCAACTTCACACCTTTTTCATGCGCTTGTTTATATGGGTTCGCACCAACAAAGGCTGGGAGGAATGAATGGTGAATGTTAATCACTTTCATTTCCCATTTTTGAACAAATTCTTCGTCTAAAATTTGCATATAACGAGCAAGAACCAATAAATCATTGCCTTGCATCAATTGATCAATTTGCTCATAAGCTTCACGTTTGTTTTCTTTGTTCACGGGAACCACTTCAAACGGAATACCGAAATTTTCTACAGATTCACGTAAAGCATCGTGATTAGACACGACTTTGGTGATTTCACATGGCAAACCACCACGTGCATGACGCCATAACAGCTCAAGCAATGCATGGTCAACTTTAGACACCAAGATACCGACTTTCTTCACATCACTGACTAAAGCTAAACGCCAGTGCATGTTGTAACGCTCAGCAACATTGCTCGCAAATGTTTGAGTTAGACTTTCTTTACGGCTTTGTAAATTGTCCAATTCGAACTCAACACGCATGAAGTATCGCCCCCCTTGAGCTTCAGTCGCGTATTGATCAAGTGCGGTAATATTTGCTCCCTGATGATACAAAAAGCTCGATACAGCTTGCACAATCCCCGGTTTATCTTCACAGGTAATGAGTAAGCGTGCTGTGTTAGCGGTCGACATATTCATGTTGGTTTATATCACTAATCAGTTAAATTGAAAAAAGAGCCGAGTATTCTAACGCTTTTTAAAGCCAGACTAAATAGTCTTATTCAGTAACCTGATGCTTTGCGTTTGAAAGACTTGCAAATAAGTCCGACGGCCCTAAAGTTTCGAGCAATCGCTCATAGGTTTCACGGCTTTCACCACGTAGATATGCACCTTCTAAGAACACCATTTGTCGTAGTGCTTGCCACACCCATTTTTCTTCCAAAGTGTTTGAGTCAGTAATATGGCCAGACATATAAAGGAAGTTGGTCCAGTTGGTCAGCACGATCCACAAGTTAATGGTTAAGGCCTCAATTTCAGAATCGGTCATCTGCATTAAGCCTGCGTCAACAAAGGCACGATAAATTTTCTGCCCTTGTTGCATGACTTGACCGGCAAAACGTGGATACATTTTGCGGAAATCTTCATTATTTTCGACCAAGTGATAAACATCACGATGTAAAAAGCGATAAGCCCATAATTGGCTACTTAACACTTGGAAATAGCGAATTTTATCATTGGCATCAAGCTGACGATCATCAGGAAGCGCTAACATTTCTAGCGTTTCATGCTGATATTGCTCCATTAATTCCTTAATAATTTCACTTTTATTTCGGAAATGGTAATACAAGTTACCAGGACTCATTCCCAGTTCAGCAGCAATATGATTGGTTGTCACTGAACGCTCGCTACGCTCATTAAACAACTGCAAACTCAGCTGCAAAATACGTTCTTTCGTTTTTAAGGTTTTGGTGTGAGACATCCTAAAACAACCATTTATTTCAAAGCATTAGAACACTAACACATAAAGTAACTTGACTATTTAGAGTATTTACTCTAAAAATTAATTAATCGCTAATTTGGATATGGTCGTGCGACATGAATAGTCAGACAAAAACAACTTCAATGACACCACATTCTTTTGATCAGCAGCATCTCAACAATATGTTGGAACAGCAGAAACAAGCGTATTTACGTTACCCATTGCCTACAGCGAAGGAACGTATTGATCGTTTGGCTCGGCTTAAGCGTATCTTAGTTAAGTATCAAGATCAATTTGCTGATGCAATTAATCAAGACTATGGTAACCGTTCTATTGGTGAAACCAAGATTGGTGAGTTACTTACATGTCTTGAACACATTAAATATTATAGCAAGCATTTGACAGACTGGATGAAACCATCCAAACGCCATGTCGGAATTATTCACCAACCTGCAAAAGCATGGGTGCAATATCAACCGCTTGGTGTCGTCGGCATTATTACGCCATGGAACTACCCACTGCTTCTTTCTATAGGCCCACTGATTTGTGCTTTGGCTGCGGGCAACCATGCCATGATCAAAATTTCGAGTGCCTCTGCGGCATTCGGTGATGTGCTAGAAAAAGCTCTCGCAGAAGCATTTCCTCAAGAATTGGTCGCAGTCGTCAACGGTGGTGGCCCAATTTCAGATGCGTTTAGTCACCTTGCCTTCGACAAAATGATTTTTACTGGCTCGACCAATGTCGGTAAAACCGTCATGGCGGCAGCGTCTGAAAACTTAGTTCCGGTGATTTTAGAATTAGGCGGAAAGTCACCTGTATTGGTTCATCCGTCTATTGACCTTGCAGATGTCGCACAGCGTCTTGCGGTTGGTAAACTTTGGAATGCAGGTCAAACTTGTGTTGCACCTGACTATGTGTTCTTACCTCGTGGTAAAACAGCTGAATTTTTAGATCACTATAAAGTGTGCGTTGAAGCCATGTACCCAAGTATTGCCCAAAATCAGGACTACACCTCGATTATTAATGACAAGCAGTACAACCGCCTACAAGGTTATTTAGAAGATGCGCGTGATCAAGGCGCACAAATCATCAGTTTTAACCCACAAAATGAAGATGTGGACGCTGTACGTAAAATTGCACCGACTGTTTTAACGGGTGTCACTCCAGACATGCAAATTATGCAGCATGAAATCTTCGGTCCGATCCTTCCGATCATGGAATATGATCAAATTGACGAGGTTATTGCTTTTATTAATAGCCGTCCTCGTCCACTTGCTTTATACTATTTCGACTTTGATCAGGCACGTGCCGACTATGTCGCAACACGTACCCATTCAGGACATTTCGGACAAAACACGGTATTAACCCATGTTGCTCAAGATGACCTGCCGTTTGGCGGTGTGGGGGCTTCGGGTATGGGGAAATATCATGGTCCAGAAGGTTTCTTCAGTTTGTCGCATGAACGCTCGGTGATGTCGAATCCAAAACTCTATAGTTTGAAATTCATTCTTCCACCGTTCAATAAGCCGATCCACAAACTGATTTCGAAGACACTTCTTCGATAAACGATCAAGGCATGAACGATCACACTAGGTGATCGTTCGTTTTATGCAAAATCGCTTGTCTTTTAAGCGCATTTTTGATATAAAACGCCCCTTGAATGAATTCAATGTTTTTTTTGACTGGCCATACAGATTTGCTGTTGGCTAAATCAATGGAGTTACACCATGTCTAAGGTTTGCCAAGTTACCGGCAAGCGTCCAGTCGTTGGTAACAACGTCTCACACGCCAACAACAAAACTAAACGCCGGTTCGAGCCGAACCTGCATCACCACCGTTTTTGGTTAGAAAGCGAAAAACGTTTCGTACGTCTTCGTCTAACTACTAAAGGTATGCGTATTATCGACAAATTGGGCATCGAAAAGGTTGTTGCTGACCTACGTGCTCAAGGTCAAAAGATCTAAGGAGCTACGAACATGCGTGATAAAATTCGCCTAGTTTCTTCTGCTGGTACAGGTTATTTCTACACTACCACTAAGAACAAACGTACTATGCCGGAAAAAATGGAAATCAAAAAATTTGATCCAAAAATCCGTCAACACGTAATCTTCAAAGAAGCTAAAATCAAATAATTTTAGTTTTTTGAAAAAAACGACCTACTTAGGTCGTTTTTTTTTGCATTTTTTTTATTCGAATTGCTAAACTTTCAAAATGCTTTTTGGCACTTTTTGTGCTTGTCTTTTTTACCCTTAACTTAGGCTTAAGGAGTTTTTAGTGCCTCATGATGTAGAACTCATAATATTACTTGCTGTTGGCTTTGGTTTTGCCTTAATTTTTGGCTATATTGCTGCACGCCTGCGACTTCCTCCCCTTATCGGCTATCTGATTGCCGGTATTATTATTAGCCCAAATACGCCTGGAGTAGTTGGCGATATCCATCTCGCTAACCAATTGGCCGAACTCGGTGTCATGTTCCTGATGTTTGGCGTGGGTATGCACTTTTCACTCAATGATTTGATGCAAGTCCGTCGTATTGCCCTCCCGGGTGCCATTTTACAAATTGCAGTGGCGACCTTACTCGGTATGGGAATTTCCATGCTTTGGGGCTGGAGCATGGGCTCAGCCTTAGTGTTTGGCTTAAGTTTGTCGTGTGCAAGTACTATCGTTCTACTCAAAGCCTTAGGTGATCGCGGCTTACTCAACTCCGTCAATGGTAAAATTGCCGTGGGTTGGCTCTTGGTTGAAGACTTGGTGATGGTTCTGGTCCTGGTCCTTCTACCTGCGACTGCCGTACTGCTTGGCGGTCAACCGCTCACATCAGGCAGTGCCGATGAAAATATTTGGCTGACCTTAGGTCTAACTTTACTCAAAGTTGCTGGCTTTATTGCCTTCATGCTGATCATTGGTAAACGCTTAGTGCCAATGATTATGCAAGTGGTTGCGCGCTTAGGCTCACGTGAATTATTCACGCTCACCGTGGTTGCAGCAGCCGTATCTATTGCCTTTGGTGCCTACAAGGTATTTGGTGTATCCATGGCACTGGGCGCATTTTTTGCCGGTATGGTGGTCAAAGAGTCTGACTTTAGTCACCGTGCAGAAGAAGAAACTCTTCCGCTTCGTGAAATTTTTTCGATTTTGTTTTTCGTCTCCGTCGGCATGCTGTTTGATCCACGGATCTTGATTGAACAACCGCTTCACGTCTTAGCTGTGGTCGGCATTATCATGATTGGTAAGACCATCGCTGCAATGGCGTTGGTGTTGTTCTTCCGTTACCCCATCAATACCGCATTAACCGTTGGGGCAAGCTTGGCGCAAATTGGTGAGTTCTCATTTATTTTGGCGACCTTAGGTGTATCTCTAAACCTCCTTTCTATGGAAGGACAAAACCTGATACTGGCAGGTGCATTAATCTCGATTACGCTGAATTCATTTGTATTTTCTGCAATCGAGCCTATGCAGCGACTCATCCGTGAGCGCTCGAATTTGGCCCGTTTACTGGAACGTAGTAGTGACCCATTAGCCATGTTGCCGGATGAGGTCTCACAGGATTATCTACGTGATCAGGTGGTACTAATTGGTCATGGTGAAGTCGGTCGTCGTATTACCCGTGAATTAATGAATGAAAACATTAAAGTGGTTATTGCTGAAGAAAACCGTGAAATCGTGGAAAACTTGCGGGAAAAAGGCATCGCTGCGGTATCCGGTGTAGCAACAGAACCGGGTGTTTTAATTCAGGCCCATATTCAACACGCACGCCTTTTGGTCATTTCACCTATGGATATTTTAGATATTCATAAAATTGTCGATATTGCCAAAATGCTGAATCCTTCTATCCAAGTATTGGTGTGTGCGGAAAGTAAAGAAGAAGCTGAAGTCATTCGTCGTGACAATATCGGTGAGGTTTATTATGCCAAAGAGGAAATGGCGAAAAATATGAGCAATCATATTTTAAATCAAATCCAAATTGCCCATCACCAAACTCCGACACACTAAACTAAGTGCCTAATTAAGTTCTTATGAGCAAAACCCAAAAGGCGATGCATTAAAGCATCGCCTTTTTTTAATTGATATAATTCAGTAATTTTAAAATTACAAATAATTGAATTTAAAAAACATATTGATAAAATGAGCATCAAACGAAGCATCATGTTAAATACTTCAAACAAGAAACGAGAAAAACATGTACATCCTCTATTTAGGCCTTGCCATTATTTTAATTGGCGGTCTGGGCTTTCTCATCGCTGCATTTAAAACCAGTATTTTATGGGGACTGGGCTGTCTATTGTTTTATCCCATTTCCATCGTCTTTCTGATTCTGTATTGGCAAGATGCCAAAAATCCTTTTTTCTTACAGCTCATCGGGGTCTTTATTGTATTTTTAGGTTCGATACTGATCTCACCTACTGAACTGGGCACAGTCTAAGTGTCATTTTGGGCATAAAAAAACGCACCGAAAGGTGCGTTTTCATTATCATGATCCGCAAAGTCAGCAGCTATATGATTAGCTCATATATTTGGGCTTTTCATCAACCACTTCGGCATGCCATTCATCCACTTGTTTTTCTAACAAACCAAACAATGCAGCCTGAATCATTTGCTGAGCGATCACACTCATTTGATCGCCCAAAATATTGCGTAATTCTTCATTGAATTGGATAGTCACCAAAGGCTCTTTTTCTGAGCCTGCATTACGCAATGCCAACTCACCACCTTCCAATTGAACCAGCTCTAAAATTGCTTCCTGGTTCCCAAAGAGTTCTTTCAACTGTTCTATAGACATATATCCCTCCATGCGCAACATGGTGATAAAGGCATCTGCACTTTGTATTACTTAGATAATCTTATATCGGGTTAAATAAATTTATTTCAAGTAGCAATAGTCCAATTAGAACTCCACCATCTCGTTACGAAATCCATCAATCAATTGGGTTAGATCACGATGCCATTCACGCAAAATAGCGGTATCTGGCAACCATGCTTGCGGTGTTTGGGTAACTTTAATAATTAAATTTGAAGACGTTTCATCTTCTGGCTCTGGTGCAGACGGTTCAGGTGCATATTGACACATACGATGTGCGCGTTTCAGCTCTGCAATAAAGCCCTGCTTTGCCAATTGCTGCATAACAGTCACTTCAGGTGATACCTGACCTTTTTCAGCCATCAGCGTTTCAATCGACTTTAACGTGGGCGCAGGATCATTTAAACGATAGTAACGCACCAACTCTTGTAAAAACGCAAGTACTGCACCATGCAAATGAAAAACTGCTGCTTCGCGATAAGCCTGAGCTTGTTGAACATGATCGGTCTGCTCGGCTTGCTGACATGCAAGACGGGTAAAATATAATTTTTGATTGGTACGATCAGCATGAAAGCGAGCAACACGAGACATGAACAATTCCCTAAATTTTGGCGTTTTTCTACATGAATAAGCTTAAACGGATTTTTAGGAAATTCACAATAAATATTATGGATGATCGATTTCAATTAAATAAATGTCACGCTTTGCAGGAACTGGTATATCCCAATCAATCATCCTGATATTTTCCAGACGCCAAGCCCAGTACCCTGCGGCCCAATAGGTCGCCTGCGCTTGCTCTACCTCTGTTTCAGTCCATGCATGAACGTCATATACATCGACCATCGCCACTGCACGTCCAGTATCTTCATCTCCGCTTTCATGTAAGTAGCGTTGATTTTCCACGATCACTAAATCTTTTAAAGGCAAATGTTCGGGCTGCCATGAGCGGATTTCAAGCGTTTTAAGCCCACACACAATGTTCGAACCAGATGGCGCAACAATCGACAAAGCCGAGTAGCATTTTTTCATAGATCACCGATAAAAAAAGGAGCGTTACGCTCCTTTTTGAATTTATGCTTTAGGCTTATCTTCAGCCGCTTTTACGCGAATACCCGCACCTTTGACTTTCAAAGTATTCAGGCCCTTAATCGCTTTTACAGCTTCACGACCATTTGGCATTTCGACAAAACCAAACCCTTTCGATTTACCTGTGCTTGCATCCATAACAACAACAGCAGACTCTACTGCGCCAAATGGTTTAAACAGTTCAACCAATTCAGCTTCAGTAACTGAACGCTCTAAGTTACGTACTAAAATTTTCATTCAATCTTCCAAATAGACAGCATCATCAAAAAGCATTTGTCTATTTTGCTTTTTAACTTGCGTGTAAATCACGTCAAAAATCTATTTTAATCGAGATCGATACCAAAATCTAAATTAATCGATTTTCTTTCGATTAACGCACTTTTTACGGTTTGCTGACGGGTTTTATAATGTGTTTCCAAACTACATAGGTTTCGAGTTAAATCATTCATAAAGTAACTTTCTACTTTACGCCCTTGCTCATCGACAGTTTCACGTGCCCAATGGTTCAAGTTTTGCTTAGTCAAAATCAATTCATTTTGCGCACGTGTCAGTGCCACATATAACACACGACGCTCTTCTTCCACTTCATCGAAATTACCTTGAGCACGTGCATGTGGATATTGCCCTGGTGTGACATTCGCCACATAACAGACTTTTTGCTCCGTTCCTTTTGCCGAATGAATGGTAATTAAGGTCACGACATCACTGTCAGATTGGCGTTCAATTTCAGAAATGGAAACTGGATCAAGGACATATTCTTCTAAGAATTCACTCAACTGCGTATGTTTGGATGCCAATTGTTTCACCAGATCAAAATCACCGACACGGCGGTTCCAATCTTTTTTATAGTTTTCTTCCAGCTGCTCAGAAATCGCTTGAACAGCCAAGCTTACACATTCTTTGACCTGATCTTTCAACACCGACATTTGCTTCATCATCAGAATCGCTTGGTCAGGTACTTTGCCAAACTTTTCCAACTTGGTTGCAATGGCTTGCATTTCTGGCTCAAGTAAAATCTGCTGCGATAACTTACTCGCACCGACATCACCCACACCATTCCACAAGGTTAAAAAGCGCATCCACGCGATATCATCTAAAGGATTGGCCACTACACGCAGCACACTGAGCAAGTCTTTTACATGGGCTGTTTCAAGTAATTTCATGCCGCCGATAAAGCGATACGGCACATTTGCGGCAATACAAGCTGCTTCAATATGACGAGCAGCAAAGCTTGAACGCACAAGCACCATATGATCCGACCATTTGCTGCCTTCGAGGTAATGACGCTCTTTGATGTCGATGGCAATCCATTTGGCTTCATCAAACTCATTCGGGAAAATATGCATTTTCGGCTTAATCCCTTCACCACGATAGGCATCTAAGCGTTTGTCATATTTAATTTCGCTTTCATCCAACAACCAATTCGACAGGTCTAAAATTTCTTGGGTTGAACGATAATTTTTTTCAAGTTTAAAAATCTGTGCGTCGGGTACCCGCTCTTTGAAATGATGAATATTTTCAAAGTCTGCACCTCGGAAGCCATAGATTGACTGTGCATCATCGCCGACACAGAACAAACTGACACGTTCCTTTAGTGGCTCAAGTAACGCCCATTGCAGCGGATTGGTATCCTGCATTTCATCAACCAACATGTGGCGACAAATTGAAGCGACATAATCGACCAGTCCATCTGATTCCGCCAAGGCTTTCGCCACAATCGCCAAGATATCGTCATAATCTAAAAAACTACGCGCACGTTTACGAGCTTCGTATTCTTTCATGATATCCGCGATTTGATCTTTTAACGCAAAGTACTCAGGCATTTGCTTTTCCATGGCAATGCTGAGTTTTTGACGCGTATTCCGCGCAAAGGAATACAGATCACAGAGTTCTTTCGGCTTGGGCAAGTGGTTCGGGTTTTTCTTATCATCACGACCACGAATCAGGCGGAACATCATGAGTTGATCATCACGATCAATAATCGAAAACTGTTCTAGACCAAAGGCTTTGGGAATGCGGCGTAATAGGTACATACAAAAGGTATGAAAGGTCGATGCTCTTAAACCTTTGGCCTGCTCACCAAGCGCAAGTTCAACACGCGCGACAATTTCACTGGCCGCACGGCGGGTAAAAGTCAAAATTTGAATTTGATTGGCAGGCACGCCTTGATCAATTAAATAAGCAGCACGTGCCACGATAGTTTTGGTTTTACCACAACCTGCTCCTGCCAAAACCAAGCTATGCTGTGCTTCTGTTGTTGCGGCTTGTTTTTGTTGAGGATTTAATTCATCAATCAGGTTGGCTAAACTCATGGTGTCTCATCGTGCTATGTGAATTGGTAGTTTAACAGAGCTACCCTAAATTCACAGCGTAGACGACTACAAAGTGACTCAACTTGACGCGGAAACACACCGTTTTAACCATGACTATTCATTTAAAATTTTCATTGTTTATACAGTAAAAAATCAGTAGATTTACAATTCAATATCATTAGAAAAACAAAGACCTATTTAAATCCATAGGCTTATAACTTTAGAAAATAACCGTCTCTAGGAATCATGACATGTTCAATAAATGTTCACAGCTTTCATTGTTGGTACTGAGTGGTAGTTTTTTTCTAAGCCCAAGTATTCAAGCTGCAGATGGACTTAGTCCCATGACACCTAGTGAGTGCCAAAAAGATTTTAACTTTAGCTCTGAATTTATACTCAAAAATGATGCTGGTATTCGAGCAAAAAACTGGGACAACTATCCAGAAAATATTCAAAAGGTCATAAATGAGCAAAACACTAAAATTACACAAGTAAATTCGGTCGATGCCTGTAAAGAAATTACCAATCACTTTCTCAAATCTATTCGTAAAGGCCATCTGAGCTTAGGCCAAAAAACCATATCAGAAGCCATCACAGAGAGTTCAACAATACAATCAAGCAATCTCGTGACCACGCAAAAATTATCCGAGCAGACAACCTTAATTACCATCCCAACTTTTGATCTGTCTGTTCAAAATCAACTTGAAAAGATCATTCAAGACAATCAAAACCAAGTGTTAGACGCACGTTTTTTAATTCTTGATCTACGCAAAAACTCAGGCGGTTTTGATACATCAGCACAACCCCTTTATCCACTTTTGGGAGCAGCTGAGTATTGGTTTGAAATGCCCCAAATTTATGCATCTACAGATAATATTCAATCATGGAAAGAAACAGCCAAAACCTTACCTGATGGAGAAATCAAGGTAGAATTTAATCGTATGATTGCTAAACTTGAAAGCAACAAAAATAGCTGGGTTGGGATGACAAAGCAGAAAGAGGAAAAATATGTGATCGCCCATTCAGACGTCAAAGCTACGCCCCAAAAAGTTGTTATTCTGTCAGATGAAGAATGCGGTAGTTCGTGTGAAATGTTTATTTTAACCGCACGTCAAAATCCGAATGTTTTAGTCATGGGGCGTAACACTTATGGGGCTTTAGATGCTTCAAATATTCGAACCATCAAAACGCCATCTCAACAATTCACACTGTATTATGCAACCACATTTATCCACCGCCGTACCGGGCAGCAAATTGACGACATTGGTATTGCACCTAATATTCGTCTCCCTAAACCGCAAAATCTAACCGAGTACCAAGCAGAAGTTACATTTGCACAGCACTATTTAGAAAATCGCTTATAGAAATAACACTTTTCAGAACCGATCCATCTTAAGAGGAGTAGGTTCTGATCTTTTACATATAGAATTGATGAGATCTTTACAACTTTTTTCTAAGTATGTTTCTGCATTTTTTAATGTATCTTTCAACTTACAATCTGGTGGATTAATCCCAACAATCTGTGTGAAACCTAAATCATAGAGTTCTGCTATCCCCTCACCCACTAGACCAGTAAAGGCGATCACAGGTTTATTATACTTTTTTGCAACTTGCGCCACACCAAATGGCGTTTTACCGAACTTAGTTTGATGATCAATTTTCCCTTCACCTGTCAGCACATAATCTGCCTGTGCTATTTTTTCATTCAACTGACATTGTTCAATGACCAATTCCACACCTGATTGCATCGATGCACCTGCAAAAGCCATCAACCCAAAACCTAATCCACCTGCAGCGCCTGCACCTGCGACAGCACGTAAAGCACAATCCAATGTCGCTTCAACCACATCGGCATAATGACTGAGGTTCTGATCTAACTGACGCACCATCTCCTGCGTTGCACCTTTTTGCGGGCTAAAGATATGGGATGCACCATTTTCACCACATAGTGGATTAATGACGTCGCTGGCAATGATAATTTCTGTATGCGCTAAACGTGAGTCGAGCTGCGTCAAATCAAGACTGTTAATTTGATCCAGATAACCACCACAAACTGCTATTTCGAAGCCATTTTCATCTAAAAATTGCGCCCCCAAGGCCTGCGCCATACCTGCACCGCCATCATTGATCACACTCCCGCCCAAGCCAATGATAATTTTACTTACTCCAAAGTCTAGAGCAGCCTTGATCATTTCGCCCGTACCATAAGTTGACGTCAGTAATGGATTTCGCTGAGCCATATCGACAAGATGAATTCCATTGGCTTTTGACATTTCAATCACTGCGGTTTTTCCTCCGTCAATCAAACCGAAATACGTCGTCACACGTTGATTGGGCAAAGGACCTGTAAGCGCTATCGGCACTTTTTGACCGTGGCAAGCACTGAGTAACGCATCCACAGTTCCCTCACCGCCATCTGCCATTGGCACAGCGATGACATTTGCATCAGGTATGAGTTTTAAAATTGCACGCCGCATCGCGTCACAGGCTTGTTGAGCACTCATACTTTCTTTAAATGAATCGGGCGCAAGAACAAAAGTGGTCATCTAAATGCTCAAAATAAAACTTGTCCTCAACCATAACGGTTTTAAAATAGCAGGTATATCTAAAAACATCAGAAAGGCTCGAAATGTCACGAATCAATCTAGGTCAGTCTGCACCTGAGCTATATAAAAAAGTCGCAGAACTTGATGCACTGGCAATGAAAAAAATAAATGAAGCTGGCCTAAGTGAAGGATTAGCTCATTTACTCAAATTACGTGCATCCCAAATCAACGAATGTGCGTTCTGTATTCGCATGCATGCGCAAGATGCACTTAAAACAGGTGAAAGCATTGAACGTATTAGCCTACTCAATGCATGGCGTGAAACTGCGTACTACGATGAAAAAGAACGTGCGGCTTTAAGCTTGATCGAAGCGATCACGTTAATTGCTGAAGGCCAAGTTCCCGATGCAGTTTATGAAGATGCTTTGCCCTTTTTAACAGATGAGCAAATCAGTGCCGTGGAATGGCTGGCTATTGTGATCAACACATGGAACCGAATTGCAATTAGTAGCCCTATAGCGTTAAACCTTAACGGGTTGTACACATTAAAAGTGAATAAAAAAAAGAGTGCCTCAGCACTCTTTTTTTATTTATCAGATCCGCAAGCAGCTTACTGCTCTGCCGAGCTTTTCGGCACTTCACGTCGAATATAAGAAGCCAAAGTAAGGTAGTTGACCCCTTGGAATAAAATATCAACCGCCAAGAATAATCCTAATACCCAAAATGGCGCATCAGGCGACATCAAAATGATCACACCCGTAATCAAGGTCAATAGACCTGAAAATAGTGTCCATCCCCAACCTTGAAATGCTCGAAATAGCACAGCATTAAAGATACGAATGACCCCTGCAATGATCAAAATAATCGCCAATAAATTGGTCAGGACAATGGCCGTTTTGACAGGCGTTGAAAATGCATAATAGCCTGCGACCAAATACAACACACCAAATAGTGCCCAGAACCAGCGGTAACCGCCTTCAAAAATTTTAAATGCTGCAATGAAATGGATTACGCCACCTAACATCATCAGCACACCAAAAATATAAATCACCGTAAGTGTCGCAAATGGCAAAGCTGCCAAAAGGACCAATCCGAAGACCACCAATAAAGCACCTAAACCGAGATACCACTTACGGTTTTCATGGAGCTGACTGCGAATTAAATCGTTGCCTACTGTTCTCATGTTTTTTCTCAAATTATTCGTTATTCAATGGATTATGCAACTTCATGATGAAGAAAAATAAAAGAAAAGTCCAAATCTTATCCACACTGCTGACTTAGACTGTGGATAAGATAGGTTTTATCCACATTATTTTTTCCATCCTACTTCAATCGCTGTGATGTCATTCACCACAGTATCAGCTAAATCTTCAGGCATTTTACTTTGCGTCTGTGAGGTAGGAATATGCCCTGCCATCAGTTCAGCTTTGCTTTGTGGAAACAGAGGCTGCCGCTGGGGTTCTGCATAACCGACAGGGAAGATTGGCTGACCTGTGGCCAAATCGTACTTATCAGTTGCACCAAAAGCGTGTAATAACTCATGGGCTAAAACGATTTTATTCTGCGCAGTCTGTTTATTCGATGCAAATAAATTCACCGATCCAATTCGACCATTTTCCAAGGCTGTGGAATGTTTAAGTTCTTTGGTTTGAGTCGGATCGTAATAATTTAAAAATAGCGTCACACTCGAAACACCATCTACATTTTCATGCTGCTGCCAAGCATAGTAGCGGAATTTCAAACTCCATAAGATAACGTCCAACATGCCAGCATCATTGGGTACTTTGGGAGGTAAAACTTTTAACTCTCGACCTAACTTAAAATACACATAAGTCGGTTGCCCTCGGTATTTCTGTGCCGTCGTTTGTAAATATTGTTGAACATCGTTTAAATCATTGACAGAGAGCTGCTGTATATAAGCTTGTGTGCTCTCTCGACCATCTGCATTAATTGGATGTAACAATACAAAGATCGGTTTACTCCAGTCTTGGTTTTTGTCTTTATAGGCATTGACTGCGACCACTAGTAAAATCAGCAATAAGCACAGTACCCGAATTTTTTTCCACATTGATGGTATACCCAATCTACTTAATCAAGCTATTAGTCTTTTAATTTTTATGAATTTTTTGGATTTTTCTATTTTAAAATCCAACCATTCGCTATTTATTGATTCTATTGCTTCTTCATAATTTCGAATATTTAAATCTGAATTTTCTAAATTTTGAATGATTATGCTTAATTCAACCCATTCACTTTCATTAGCATTTTGATTAATCGCTTTCTGCACTAATCGTATGAAAGTACTAAAGCTTCTTTTTCTGAGAAACATTTGGCTCCCAACTAATTTCGTTTCAAACACGCCTAAAGCCTTAACCAGACCTGAAAGTTTTTCATGTCCATAATTTCTAGTATCAAAATCCGACTTTACCGCATTGATATACCCTCCAACTAGACCTAAATATGCCCAACCACTGTCATCCGCATTATCTTTCACAGCTTTATAAATCAAATTTAAAGTGGGTTTATCAATGATTTCAGTGATTGTATTCTCTTTAATCTGCACAGATGGCTTTGGTTCACTTACTTTTGTATTTTCAATGACTTCTTTAATTGGTGAATTAATAAGATCTTCTTCAGTATTTTTTAGCTCATTATCTTGCAGTAAGTTTTCAACATAAATAAATTTATCACATGCTTTTTTAAATGCCTCTGGCGTCGACTTTTTTCCAAAACCGTAAACACTTAGCCCATTTTCACGAATTCTAGATGCTAAAGGGGTAAAATCACTGTCGCTTGAAACAATACAAAAGCCATCCAATGCACCTGCATACAGCAAATCCATCGCATCAATGATCAAAATCATATCCGTTGCATCTTTGCCCTTTGTGTAAGCAAACTGCTGAACAGGTGTGATGGCATGTGGAAGTAAGACTTCACGCCAATTTTTTAAGGTTTCGCTGCTCCAATCTCCATAAACTCGTTTAACACTTGCGATTCCATATTTTGCAACTTCTTCCAACACAGATGGAATAGCATTGATCGATGAGTTATCCGCATCTATGAGTACAGCAAACTTTTTTGTTTGAATTTCCACTATTCCCCCAATCATTTTTATCATTTAAATTTTGATTAATTCTGACATAAAAAATGCCGACCGAAGTCAGCACTTTATTGGTTTTAAAGCTTAAGCCTCAACCCACTTACCGTCTTGGTACACCAAAGACCATTTGGTTTGTTTGCCTTCAGCATTTTCAGAACCAATATATTGCGTTTGGTTTTTACGGCTGAATTTCACCAATGTTGGGTTTCCTTCAGGATCGACATCTGGTGCTTGTAAGATGAACTGATATTTCGCATCCAACTGATCTGCGACAGAACGTAGTTCCGCCACTTTAGGCGCACGAGTTTCACGTACTTTCGGGAACTTACTTGCAGCTAAGAATAAACCTGCTGCGCCATCACGAAGGACAAAGAAGTCATCATGTTTGGTTGAACGTAAGTGTTCCATTTTAATTGGATCTACACGTGGAGGTGCCGGCTGACCGCTCTTCAACACTTTACGTGTATTGTCACAGCTATTACATGCAAAGTATGGACCGAAACGGCCTGTCTTCAATTGCATTTCGCCATCACATTTGTCGCAAGGAATAGTTGGGCCATCATAACCTTTGATTTTGAACTCACCTTCTTCAAGCTCAAAACCAGCGCAGTCTGGGTTATTACCACAGATATGCAACTTACGCCCACCATCAATCACATAGCTATCCATGGCTGTTTCACAGATTGGACAACGTTTTTTCGACATCAAATCTGCTGTTTCTGCCGAGTCATCGTCAGACAGTGCAGCCAATGATTCTACAGGTGTCAGGTTTAAAGTTCCCTTACAACGCTCTTTTGGCGGTAAGTTATAACCTGAACAACCCAAGAACACGCCTGTAGTCCCTGTACGAATCTGCATCGGACGATCACATTCTTTACAGTGCACCGCATCCACTTCTACAGGTAAATTACGGCGCATGCCATTTTCACCCTGAGCTGTGGTTAAACGTGTTTTAAAATCACCGTAGAAGCTATTGAGTAACTCTTTCCAGTTACGATCACCATCAGCGACTTTATCCAGCTGACCTTCAAGATCTGCCGTGAATGCATAGTTCATCAAGTTATTAAAGTTTTCATCGAGACGGTCTGTCACGATTTCACCCATTTTCTCGGCGAACAAACGACGGTTATCAAGCTTCACATAACCACGGTCTTGAATGGTTGAGATAATCGCAGCATACGTCGATGGACGACCAATCCCTTTTTTCTCAAGCTCTTTGACCAATGATGCTTCAGTGAAGCGCGCAGGTGGTTTAGTAAAGTGCTGCGATGGATCTAATTTTTCAAGTTTCAGTACTTCACCGACTTTTACAGCAGGTAACAGTACATCATCATCCGATTTGTTTTGGCCACGCACTTTAGTGAAACCATCAAAGACCAATGTACGGCCTTTGGCTTTGAGTTCGACGCCATTGGCATTAACTAAAATCGTTGATGATAAATATTCTGCAGGGGTCATTTGACATGCAACGAACTGACGCCAGATCAGGTCATAAAGACGCTGTGCATCACGCTCTACACCCACCAAACTATCGCCTTTTAGCGCGACATTTGATGGACGAATCGCTTCATGGGCTTCTTGCGCACCAGCTTTATTGCCGTAGCGATTTGGTTTAGCCGGTAAATATTTTTGACCAAACTCAGTTTCAATATGACCACGAACCATATTTACAGCGTCATCACTCAAGAATGTTGAGTCTGTACGCATGTAGGTAATAAAGCCGGCTTCATATAACCGCTGTGCCAACATCATGGTTTTCTTCACAGAAAAACCTAAACGTGTACTTGCTGCTTGTTGCAATGTAGACGTGATGTAAGGCGCGCTTGGATTAACCTTGGTTGGTTTGTCTTCACGTGCTGAAACTGTGTAGTCGGCATCTTTAATCAGGTTCAGTAAAGCATCCGTTTCAGCTTTATTGTGCAGTTTTAAAGTCTTGCCATTTTGCTTCACCGCTTCTAAGCGGATATCGTCTTTCTTCGACTTGGTATCTGCAAAAACTTGCCAAAATTCTTCTGGAACGAAGGCACGAATTTCACGTTCACGCTCAACCACAAGTTTAACAGCCACAGATTGCACACGACCTGCCGATAAACCACGGGCGATTTTTTCCCATAAGAGTGGCGAGATCATAAAGCCCACAATACGGTCGAGGAAACGACGGGCTTGCTGAGCATTGACTTTATCTGTATCCAGGCGAGAAGGATGTTTAAACGCTTCTTGGATGGCATTTTTGGTAATTTCGTTGAACACCACACGTTGATAACGTGAGTCGTCACCGCCAATTACTTCTTTTAAATGCCAAGCAATTGCTTCTCCTTCCCTATCCATATCCGTTGCGAGATAGACCTCGTCAACTTGCGATGCAAGCTTTTTCAGTTCCGCAACAACATGTTCTTTACCCGGTAGGACTTCGTACTGTGCCTTCCAGTCATTTTCAGGGTCTACACCCATACGATTAACCAAAGCTTTTTGTGCTTTTTTGGCTTTTTCAGCTTCAGTTAATTTCGCACGAGTTACTGGCTTTTTCTCTGCTGTTTTACTCGAACCGCCTGTAGGTAAATCACGGACATGACCCACCGATGATTTTACGATGTAATCAGAGCCCAAATATTTATTGATTGTTTTCGCTTTTGCAGGCGATTCCACAATCACTAACGCACGCTTTTTCCCAGCATCGGCAGATTTTGCTGTGGTACTTTTAGATGTGGACCGAGGAGCGTTCGCCATAGTTAACCATCATTCCTGTTTAATAGGTTTTTTAAAATTTAAAGTTCAGCCAATGAATGTAAAAATGCTTTCATATCTTCAAGCTGTGTGGCTCTTAAGTCAGATTCTTCGTTCCAATAGAGTCCTACACAGTTTGCCTGCATATCAATAGCATAAATGCCCTTTAATGTAATGGCTAAATCCTTGAACTTGTCATCACCATGTACCAGTTCAAGTTTGTCATCGACCACTAAAGCACGCATTAAAGGCAAACGCGCATCTGGAATCAGCACACTGTAATACGCCACCATACTGGCACGTTTTTCAGAAGCCATTGGAATCTTGGTCCAAGCAGGTGCAGCCACTAAACGTGGGTGCAGCCCCATCTTACGCGCCTTCTCGCGCATAATGCCTAAGGCTTTTTCTCTAGGATTTACTCGAAGTCCAAAAATCGACCCAAGTACAAAGACCACAATAAAAACAGTAACCCAGATTCCAGTATTTTCCATAGCACAACCTTTATATTCCTTTATTAGAGTTGCATAAGCGCAATATAAAACGCAAGTTCACTCGATAAAATTAATTCAGGAACATCTCGTGGCTATACAGCACTTCGTGACCATTCCAATAGATATATCCTTTTTCGATCAACTCTTTAAGTAATAGTCGAACATCAGATTGTGGGAACATTTGCTCCAATAAATCACGTAAGGCGTAGATATCTTTTGGTTTATCTGACTTTAATTCATGCAATTTTCGGATCACTTCCATTTGCACAGGATCAATCTTATTGAAATTTTTAAATAAGCCTTGCTGTGCAGCCTGAATCATCGATGCCGTATCATCAGTATTTGAGGTTTGTTCTTCGAGTGAAGCAGTAAATGCATTCAGGTCTGTTTTTATGGGCAATGCTGTTTCAGCAGTCGTATTTAAATCTAGCTGCACCCATTGTTTGAGTACTTTTTTTCGAATCGAAATCTGCTCATCAAAGCGTTTGACGATTTTTAGATTGATCAACATACCGACCAAATGCTGAGCTTTTTCGCTAGAGACTTGCAAAATATTCATCAATGAGTTTTTCAGTTTATCCAAACTGTTGGGTTTGCCACTGAGTTTTTCCAGACCATCACAATAGTGTTTAATCAGTAATAAATCAGGTTTATTCCGAATGGTTTCTAGGTCAGGAATTTTATACTTCACTTTATGTGAAACTTCTTGTTCTGACTGAATTTGAATAAGATGTGCGCTGAGTCCAGAGCCATCCAATTGTTCCATCAGTAATGCAATATCAGGCATCACTGAAATGACTTCAATGTGTGCATCTGGATCCATCAAGGCCATCAGTTGCCCCACAATCACCGCATATTCAAATTCTTTTTGCGGCGTTTCTGGAATATCCAAAACCACCAATTGGCCACTCGCGATCCACCCTGCAATTTCAGTCAAATCTTCAAGTGCATATTCAAATTTTCCATTGCAGCTAAACACATACAAAGTACTGTAATGTTCAATGATATTGCGCAATAGATTTGCTGTAGGCGGGTTATTTTCCAAATCTAGCAGGACAACTTTTTGACTCATGAGATGAAATAATGGGTTTCGATCAGCAGATGCGGTGCATTAGACCTGTCACGCTGCAAAAGGTCAAATAAATTTACACCAATCCACAGCTTTGGCGCTGATTCGTCATCTGCCTGTCATTCAATAGTGACATTAATAATGCGGTGGGCGGTTGGTCATTGGGTCAAATGCCGCAATACCTTCAGATAAATCTGCCGATTCAATACGACGATACAACATCTGCATTTGTTTCTTTAAATCAGCGATTTCGGCGTTTTGACGCGCAACTTGATCATTCAGTTGATCAACTAAATCATCTAAAAATGCAATTCGGACTTGCAAATCTTCAATGGGTGCGGAAAATGACGCCTGTTCATCAAGATTTTGTTGTGTAGTCAATTTACACTCCTCATATAAGATTTCAGGAAACATTATGGCCTATATTACTTTAAGGGACGTCCAGCTTGCATTTGGCGGACCTTCCCTACTCGACGGCGCGAACTTCAGTTTAGAACGTGGCGAGCGAGTGTGTCTAATCGGTCGTAATGGTGAAGGTAAGTCTACTTTACTTAAACTGATTGAGGGAACTTTATTACCAGACGGCGGTGAAGTTTCATTACAAAATGGCATTACGATTTCAATGCTTGCTCAAGATGTACCCATGGATTCGGGCAAAGTCGCTGATATTGTAGCCGATGGTGCAGGTGAAGCTGCTACTGTACTGCGTGCTTATCATGAAGCCAGCGAAGCCTGCGTACTCGGTGATATGGACGCCTGTGAGCGCATGGGTAACCTACAACATCAGATGGATCAAATGGATGGCTGGTCACTTGAAACTAAAGTGAATGCCATCCTCAGTAAAATGGGCCTAGACCCAGAAGCTGACCTTGCAGATTTGTCTGGTGGTCGTAAGCGTCGTGTTTTATTGGCACGTGCTCTCTTGACGCAGCCCGACGTATTACTACTCGACGAACCGACCAACCATTTGGACGTTGAAAGTATTGAATGGCTCGAAAAATTCCTGCTTGATCAAAACAACTTAACCCTGTTGTTTATTTCGCATGACCGTTCATTTGTCGACAGCATCGCAACCCGTATTGTGGAACTTGACCGCGGCATTTTGCGTAGCTATGAAGGTAACTATTCACGTTACCTCGAACTCAAAGCTCAGCAAATGGAAGCGGAAGAAAAGCAAAATGCGCTATTCGATAAAAAACTCGCTGAAGAAGAAGTATGGATTCGTCAGGGCATTAAAGCGCGTCGTACCCGTAACGAAGGTCGTGTTCGTGCCTTAAAAGCATTGCGTGAAGAGTCTAAAGCGCGCCGTTCACAACAAGGCAAAGTGAGCATGGCAACGCAAGATGCGCAGCGCTCAGGTAAAGTGGTCTTTGAAATTGAAAACTTAGCTGTGCAATTTGGCAACAGCGCGCCAATCATCAAAGATTTCTCGGCACTGGTATTACGTGGTGACCGTATCGGCTTAGTCGGTGACAACGGTGTGGGTAAAACTACCCTCATCAAAGCTATTTTGGGTGAGCAAGAACATACTGGTACAGTGAAAACAGGTACACAGCTTGAAGTTGCTTACTTTGATCAGCTTCGAAATGCACTTGATCTTGAAAAATCAGTGAAAGATAACGTTTCTGAAGGCTCAGACCATGTCGATGTCAATGGTAGCCGTCGTCACATCTACAGTTATTTACAAGACTTTTTATTCTCTCCAGAACGCGCACGTACACCAGTTAAAGCACTTTCTGGGGGTGAGCGTAACCGTATTCTGTTGGCTAAACTGCTACTGAAACCATCGAACCTTATCGTGATGGACGAACCGACCAACGACTTGGATATGGTAACTCTTGAACTGTTGGAAGAAATGCTCAGCGCTTACAAAGGCACACTGTTACTGATTTCGCATGACCGTGCCTTTATGGACAACGTGGTGACATCAACTTGGGTCTTTGATGGTAAAGGTCAAATCGATGAATACATCGGCGGTTACCAAGACTATTTGGAACAGCGTCCTGACCAAACTGTCGTGGATCAAAAAAGCGATGTGAAAAAAGCCATGGCTAAAGCCGAAGCAGCGGCTGCCGCTGCGGTGCCTAAAAAAGTCAAGCTCAGCTATAAAGACCAACGTGCCCTAGAACAACTGCCGACTGAAATTGAAGCATTGGAACAAGAGCAAGCTGAATTGTCTGAAAAATTAGCTGACGGTTCTTGGTTCATGACTGACGCCGATGCTGCGACCAAAGCATCACAGCGTCTTGCTGAAATTGATGACGAAATGCTGGAAAAAATGGAACGTTTAGATGAGCTAGAAACGCTCGCTAAAGGCTAAGTCCACAAATATTTCACACAGAAAAAGCCGTATTTCGATACGGCTTTTTTTATGTCGTATGACTCGGCTAAATTATTAGATCGGATGACTCAGTTTCAAATTGGAGCATCCAGCATCTGTAAAGACGATTCCGCTAATGTGAAAAGCTTGATATGGTGACGTTCAACATAAGATTGAGTCACGAGCATGCAAATTTCAGATCAAATTGTTTTAGTTACAGGAGGCGCACGTGGCCTCGGTTTGGCAATTAGCCAAACGTTAATTGCTGAAGGCGCACGCGTGGTCGTGAACTATCTATCCAGTCAAACTGCGGCAGAACAGTTGGCGACCGCATTTCCTCAGCAAGTGTTTGCCTATCAAGCAGATGTCACTGATAAAGCTCAAGTAGAACAGCTTTTTGCCGCAGCAAGAGCACATTTTGGTGCCTCAATCACCTCTGTCGTGAATAATGCCCTCATCCATTTTCAATTTAATGGCGATGCCCGTCCTAAAATGGAAGAACTGACTGCACAGCACTTACAGCAACAATTTGATGGAGCAGTCGTCGCTGCACTCAACACCACTCAAGCGGCGCTTCCCAAGATGAAAGCACAGGGTTTTGGTCGCATTGTGAATATTGGTACCAACCTGGTACAAAACCCTGTCGTGCCTTACCACGACTACACTGCAGCAAAGGCAGCGCTGTTGGCCTTCACCCGCACAGCGGCGCATGAACTGGGTGAGTTTGGGATTAACGTCAATATGCTTTCTGGTGGCTTATTACAAAGCACCGATGCCAGTAAAGCGACACCCGATGCCGTGTTTGATTTAATCGCGGCATCGACACCTTTACGCACAGTGACCACGCCTGAAGAATTTGCTGCGGCCATCATGATGTTCTTGTCCCCTTACTCACGTGCAGTCACCGGGCAGAATTTGATTGTCGATGGCGGTTTAGTCAAAGGTTAAGTCTGATGCAGCATGAGGTTGAACTTTCTCTTTCAATTCAGCTTCATGCTAAACTGAACCCTATTTTTTAATCTTTGATTTAGCCCTATGAGTCAAAAGCCAACATATCAACCCGGAAAATTCCAATGGTCTTTCTTACTTCCTCAGTATTGGGGAATATGGATAGGGATTGTATTTCTTATGATTTTGGCGATTCTTCCGTGGGCAATTCAGTATCGCCTTGGGCAATTCCTCGGTTCTGTCGCATTTAACAATCTTAAGTCACGTCGTAAAACCACGATTCGCAACTTGGAAGTTTGCTTTCCTGAATGGACGTCAGAACAAGTTGAGGCCAATGCACGACAGGTTTTTATCGACCAAATGATTGGGATTTTTGAGACTTTAAATGCATGGTACAGCCCGCAATGGTTCAAAAATCGGGTGCAAATTGAAGGCTTAGAGCATATTCAAAATGCACAAGCTGAAGGCAAAGGTATTTTGCTCCTCGGCACACATTCTACCCTGCTCGATGCTGGTGGCTATTTATGCGCACAGTTCTTTGAGCCGGATGTGGTTTATCGTCCGCAAAATAATCCGCTGTTGGATATGTTGATTGTGCGTTGCCGTGCCACCATCTATGCCAACCAAATCGATCATGATGATATGCGTGGCTTAATTCGTAATCTAAAAAATAGCCATGCCATTTGGTACAGTCCCGATCAGGACTTTGGTTTAAAACAAGGGGTCATGGCACCATTTTTTGGTACTCCCGCAGCCACTGTTACTGCACATCGTCGCTTATTAAAAATTGCTAAAGCCGAGGCGATCCCGTTGTATTTTTATCGAGATGGCGACATCAGCAACCCTCAATATCATGTGCTGATTGAACCTGCTTTAGACAATTTTCCGAGTGACGATGAAGTTTCGGATGCTGTTCGAACCAATAAAATTATTGAAAATCAGCTGCGAATCGCACCGACACAATACATGTGGTTCCATCGCCGCTTTAAAACCCGCCCACAAGGTTATGACAAAATCTATTGAGTTCAACTCAGCACATATAAAAGAGAAATGCTATGAAAGTAATGCAGCTTTTACCTGAATTGAACAGTGGTGGTGTCGAGCGAGGAACCTTAGAAATAGCTCGTGCTTTAGTGACCGCCGGTCATGAGTCCTTAGTGGTTTCAAATGGTGGCCGCATGGTGGCTCAATTGGAAGCTGAAGGCTCAACACACCTCACGCTCGCAATCCATAAAAAAGCCTTATCAAGCTTATGGCAAATTCGTCCTCTACGTAAACTGATTGAGCAACATCAACCAGATATCGTGCATGTGCGCTCACGTGTCCCCGCGTGGCTCACGCATTTTGCCCTCAAAGGGATTCCAGCTAACAAGCGACCTCACCTGATTTCAACTGTACATGGTTTTTATTCGATTAATCGCTACAGCCAAATCATGACGCAAGCTGAAAAAGTTATTGCGGTCTCGGATAGTGTTGTCAAATACATCACGGATAACTACAAAAACTGCCCTACCGAAGACATTGTGCGTATTTATCGTGGCATTGACCCTGCTGCTTTTCCACATGACTATCAACCCTCAGCACAGTGGCTCAATCAAACCCTAAAAGACTTCCCTGAACTGGAAAATAAACGTCTGATATGCTTACCAGGCCGTATTACCCGTTTAAAAGGTCATGAAACCCTAATCCATTTAATGGAACAGCTACAAACACAGTATCCCAACGTACATTCGGTAGTGGTCGGTGGTGCAGATCCGAAAAAAGCGGCTTATTTACAAGAAATGCAAGTCAGCATTGCGGCGAAAGGACTGAGTGATCGGATTACTTTTGTCGGTCACCGTTCAGATATCCGTGAATGGTTAGCTTTTAGCGATTTGGTTTTATCTTTGTCGAGCCAAGCGGAAACCTTTGGACGGACTGTACTTGAAGCACTGTCTGTAGGTACACCTGTGATCGGTTGGAATCGTGGTGGCGTAGCTGAAATTTTATCCAATGTCTATCCGCAAGGTTTAGTCACTGTCGATGATGAAACACAATTACTCGACACCTTAAAGTTGCATTTAGACCAACCACAACACGTGCAGCCTATCAGTATGTTTAGTTTAAAAGAGATGTGTGACCAGACTTTGGAGTTGTATACGCAGGTGGTCTCTCAGCATTCAGCTTGATTGACTACACTCCATAGATCTTTGCTGTGCAGGATAACGCTCTGGAAATATTTTTAATTCAGCAACTAGATCTGCATCTAGAAAGGATATTGTGAAATGCACAATATCCTTTTTTATTATGAATGACTCAATGGTGATTCAACCCTACTATTTAGCCCTTCAATTTCGCGCTTCCACTTAGCCCTTCCACACACGGTATCGAGCCATTAAACAGAGGATTAGCGGCAGTAACAAGACATTCAAAATATGTTGCAAACTTTGCCCTATACGCCAATAACCTCTATCTAAAATATCATGCCGTGCATTAAACAATTCCAACCCCACTGCGACGACCACAACGGTCCAAATCGCATAATGTGATTTCAATTGGCGGTGATGGCAAAAGGCCACAAAAAAGAACAGGATTAAGCCAAGGTAAATGGAAAGTGCATCCGTAGATAAGTGTGTAATCTGCAATATTTTCTGGTGCCATTCGGACAGCATAGAACGCCTCATACCTATATTTTTATTGGAAATTCATCGCTTTTTTCTTGGCACACTGTATAAAGAAATTGATCAAAAGAAAAGCAAAAAATTCTATATCACAAAAGCAAAACCCGAGTTCTGCATCCTGCAAAACTCGGGTCTATGAGGTTGTGCTTTCACAAGTATTCTTTTTATTTTTTATTGGCTTTCCTTTCCTGCATCCGTTCCGTGATGCTTCCATCGGCTTCGTCTTCCTTAGTGGGATGTTCCGTTCCCAGTTCCATGTGCCGATGAACAAAGAATAAGTCAATACACTTGACCTGACCATTCGTCAGAAGCCGAAAGCTGTGTAAGCTATTTCTTACACTTTTCTCTTAAATCAAACAAAATCAAGGTGCCTTCGTACCATCCTTATAATCACGGGCGATTTCATCAGTCACAATCTTCTCCTCTTCCTCAGCTTTTTCTATACCCTCCTGAATTGCCTCTTGCGCTTCTTGTTCATCTTCATCTGTTTGCTCTAATTCTTCTTGGATTTGCTCAAATACCCTGCCTGTTTGCAGCACCACATAGACTGGAAAATGGTCTGAACCGATATTGGGCAAGCGTTCCATATGTACCAATGCAAAATCTGTACTATGAAAAATATGGTCGAGCGACCAACGCAGCAGTGGATAATTGGCATGAAAGGTATTTACGAAATGACGTCCAACACGCGGGTCTAAAAGCCCACTGATTCGTTGAAAGAGTCGTGTAGTACGTGACCATGCCACATCATTCAGGTCCCCCATAACGATGCAACTTTCATCTAAATCTTTAATCTGATCGCCCACAATCAGCAATTCTGCATCGCGTAAAGTTGAATCTTTGGCTTCTGTTGGACTTGGCGGTTTGGGATGTAAACAATACAGTTGAACCTGATTTCCTGATGCTAAGGTGACTCGGGTATGGATCGAAGGAATTTCATCATTGAGAATAAATTTGACTTCAGTTTCACTAAGTTCTAACTTGGTATACAAATGCATCCCATACAAATTATCCAAAGGTACGGGTACGCGATAAGGATAATCAGCTTCAATCACTGCCAATTCATTTTGCCAAGTTTGATCGGTTTCTAGCGTGAGGACCAAGTCCGGTTGATGCTTCTGTATTTGCGCCAATAACAAGTGATATTGGGTATTTGGCGTGAGTACATTGGAGACAATGATTGAAATCTGTTTTTGTGTATCTAACTGGTCTGATCGGACTTGTTTGACTTGTTTTTTCCACAGAAACGTATAAGGCAATACCATTTTCAATTGATATGCCAAGGCGGCAATCAGCCCAATTAGAATGATTTCACGCGCCAAGTCCCATTCCGCATTCCATAAAATTAAGCCCATGAAAGCAAATATACCCAAAGCCAAGATTTGCAGGCGCGGAAAATCTGCACCACGAAACCACCATTCATCTCGTGGGATCAGTGACCAAAATGTCAACCAAATGACGAAGCCCGCCAGTATTTCAATCCAAATCATTACGCCTCCCTTATATTCTTTATTTTTTATTGATTCATAAATTTATATCAGTTTTGCATGTAACATAAACAAGATATATTGCACAATATTATTGGTGTTTTCATTATGTAGCGCTTGCAGTTATGCGCCCTTTTGGTACACTCGAACCCCCTTTTTATTTTTTTAACGCACCGAGGCAAAGTGACATGAAAGTAGGTCTGGTCGGTTGGCGCGGGATGGTTGGTTCCGTCCTTATGCAACGTATGGTTGAAGAAAACGATTTCGCTCATTTCGAACCGTTTTACTTTTCTACCAGTAATGCAGGTGGTGAAGCCCCTGCGTTTGGTGGTAAGACTGCCCCAGCACTTATGGATGCAACGGACATTGATAGTCTGAAGCAAATGGATGTCATTATCACCTGCCAAGGTGGCGATTATACGACTGAAGTTTTCCCTAAGCTGAAAGCTGAAAACTGGAATGGTTACTGGATCGATGCTGCATCGACTTTACGTATGGATGATGAAGCGATCATCGTACTTGACCCAGTAAACATGAACGTCATCAAAGACGGCTTAGTAAAAGGCACAAAAACATTCGTGGGCGGTAACTGTACCGTTTCATTGATGTTAATGGGTTTAGGCGGTCTATTCCAAAATAATTTAGTGGAATGGGCAACGTCTATGACGTATCAAGCGGCTTCTGGTGCAGGCGCGCAAAACATGCGTGAACTGATTTCAGGTATGGGCTACTTGTACAACAATACTAAAGATTTGCTGGATGACCCACGTTCACCAATTTTAGATATCGATTCTAAAATTGCACAATTACAACGTGGCGAAGGTTTCCCATCTGCAAACTTCGGTGTGCCTCTAGCAGGTTCGCTCATTCCTTATATCGACAAACAGCTTGAAAGCGGTCAGTCGAAAGAAGAATGGAAAGGTCAAGTTGAAACCAACAAGATCTTAGGCAACCAGCAAATCGTTCCAATCGATGGACACTGTGTACGTATTGGTGCGATGCGTTGTCACTCACAAGCATTGACTTTAAAACTTCGTAAAGATGTTCCACTGGATGAAATCGAAGATATTATCGCAAGTGCCAACGATTGGTCTAAAGTGGTTCCAAATACGCGTGAAGCGTCAATGACTGATCTGACTCCTGTTGCTGTAACTGGCACCTTGTCTGTTCCAGTTGGTCGTCTACGTAAGCTCAACATGGGTAAAGAATACCTAGGTGCATTCACTGTGGGTGACCAATTGCTTTGGGGTGCTGCTGAACCTTTACGTCGTATGCTAAGAATTCTCATTGATTATAAAAATGCTTAAGCATTTTTAAGTCTCTGAACAAGAAGCCGATCACAATTGATCGGCTTTTTTATGTAACTGTCGTGTAAATATTTTACAATTCTTCGACAACTCGCTAATCTATAATTTTCGCCATGCGACATATATTCGAGCTAAAGATTAAGATGACCGTATATAACAAATTAAAGATCGCCATTTTAGCCGTTATTGCATCTCAAAACATTCAAGCGATCAGCATTGATCCTGTACAAGTCCAGTCAGCACCCGGGGAATTGCTGTACGCTGAGATTCATTTTCGCCACTCAAATACATCTGTGCCGCTCAATGCAAGTTTAGCCACGGCAGAGGATTTATTAAGTATGGGTACAGGGCATCAACCACCGGGACATTTAAACTTCTTTACACGTCGTGATGGTGCAGGCAATGGGGTAATTACCATTACCTCTTCGCGTCCAGTGACCGATGCTGAGCTTAATTTTATTGTCAATATTAAAGAAGGTAATGCTTCACGCCTGCAACAAATTCGCACACCATTAAAACGCAATCCAGCGCCGTCGAATGCGAATCAAACACGTGCCAATGAGCGTGCTTTAGCACCTGTCGTTATTGTAAATGAAAAAGATATTGCCTTAAATTTACCTGTCAGCACACTGTATACCGCAAAAGCACCCGTAGCTGCAGAACAACCCCTATTACTCAGTACCAAAGCACCGCCAAAATTAGCACAATTAGCAACTTCAACGCCTGTTGCGATTGAACCTGTCACGCATGTACAAAATTATAGCGTTGCACCTGCGGAGCAAAATAGCGCAAATACTTCATCTGGTTCTGAAACATCAATTTCGCAAGTTACAAAAACCAATTCGACCGGCTCTGTCAGTTCAGAAATGCAAGCCACACAAACTGCAACAGCATCAACTGCAAGATCTAAAGACCCATTGGCACAAAAATTTGCTGCGGAGCAGGCAGCACAAAAACGTGAAAATCCAACAACGACAGCTCAAAAAGCATCTACACCAAAACCAACAAGTACCGCGGCTTCATCGACAGCAACACCAGCGGCAAAATATGTGGTTCGCTCAAATGAAAGCCTTTGGGGGATTGCCTCACGTATCGCGACAGAACAAAACTGCCCTGTTTCTGAAGTCATGCAACAAATTAAAAACAGCAACGAACATGCATTCATTCAAGGCGATGTAAACCGTCTGCGCCGTGGTGCTGCCTTAAATCTGCATGGTATGCAGCAAGCAAAACAGCCTGTAAAAGTCTCTGCTGCAGAACTTGCCAAAGTGCCTTCGAAGCAGTCAGGCAAAACCAAATACCGCTTGAATCAAGCTGAAATGAGTCTGGTGGCAGAGAAAGCGCAAGATTCGGCACAATCTTCTGCCAACAGCGCAGCAGAAAAGAATAAAACTTCGAAAGAGTTGTCATTAAAAGTTATGACATCTCGTGAAAAAACCGTTAAATTACAGAGAAACGTAACTGAATTAGAATTGGCGCTAAATCAAAAGGATCACAGAATTCAATTATTAAATGCTCGTCTTGCTCAACTGCAACAACAGTTGAAAGCTCAACAAGCAGATAAAAGAAGCCAATAAACTAAAACGTTACCAATCAAGATTTTATAGGGATGAGTGCAACTTTATATCGCTCTATCTCCAAGGGGTTAAAACATGCTGATTTATGTGATTCCATTAGTGATCTTAGTGATCGTATTGGTTTTTTTAAACAAACGCCAAAAAGATCAAGAATCAGATAAAGCCAAACCAACATCCACTAAAACCAAGAAAACGGGTGTTTCAGCCAAAGCGACTCCGAAGAAAACTCAAGTAGTTGAAAGCAGTGTCATTGAAAAAAAATCAATGACGCCATTAACGACCGATGCTCGTGGCAAAATTGAAAAATTAATTGCAGAACGTAATTTCTTTTCTGCTGAAGCACAAATCAATCAATCGTTAAAACGTGACAACTCACAACATGAGTTATATCTATATCTATTAGATATTCACATTTTACAAAAAGACGAATTTGCCATCAGCCAATTGCTAAGCCATATTCGTTCACTTGAACTCGATGAAATTTTAGAACAAGCTGAAGCAAAAAAAGTAGAATTTGAAAATTCTCAAAATGTGAAAGATGATGCCATTAACTTTGTATCACCGATCACTGAAGAGGCTCCATCAAAAGCTCAAAATACCTCTGATTTTGATGCTTTAATGCAAAGTTCAACTGCTGCACCTGTTGAGCCAAAAGCAGCTGAAATTAAACCTCTAGATTTTAATTTCACCACTGAAACGCCTGCAAAAGCAGACATTTCAGCCCCTGTTGAAAGTGCGCCTGCTGAAAAAATACAGCCGCTTGAATTTGATACGCTTTCAATTTCACCAGAGCCTGTACTTGAAGCAGCACCGAAAACCGAAGAGATTGCTCAGCCATCTCCTGCTGTTGAAGAAATCAAACCAATTGATTTTGCCCCAAGTACAGAAGCTGCTGTCGAAACCAAAACAGAAACTGTAGAAGAAAAAATCGAGCCTTTAGATTTTTCATTTACAACAGAAACACCGGTTGTAGAAGAAAACAAAGTTGAAGCTCCAGCCTTAAACTTTGACTTAGGTGCTTTTGAAACAGCAAAAACAGAAGAAGCAGTTGTCGCTCCTGCAACAGAGTTTAACCTAGAGTCTACGCCTGAAGATAAACCTGCCGCACCTGCTTCAAGTGGTGTGAGTTTTGATATTAGTGGTTTAGGCACACCTTCAACCCCATCTGCTACAGACCAAAACGATCCATTGGTTCAATCTTTCCCTGAACTGGTTGAAGTCAATGAAATTGAATTGAATCTTGAATTGGCAGCGCAATACATCAAACTAGGTGCTTATGACGCTGCACGTGAAATTTTGACTGAAAAAGAAGCTGAGTTTTCTTCAGCTCAACGTCAACAAGCAGATCAGTTACTGAATCAAATCGCATCTTAAGCAAAAGCGATTTAAACTAAAGCAGTCTTTCAAGGCTGCTTTTTTTATGATGAAAAAAATTGCTCTTATTTATATGGGTGGTACCTTTGGTTGTATCGGTGAACCTTTAAGCCCCATGCCAGCGAATGCGTTTTTACCTAAATTACAGCATGTCCTGCCACTGCACCTTAACATTGAATGTTTTGTCGCACCTGTCATTCGTGACAGTAGTGCCTGTACCGCACCCGACTGGCTGGCACTGATCCAACAAATTCAAAGCTTACAATTACAACAATTTCAGCATTTCGTAATTATTCATGGCACAGACACGCTTAGCTATGCCAGCGCAGTGCTTGCACACTTTATGGGACAGTCTGCTCATATCGTGCTAACAGGCAGCCAATATCCGCTGTTTAATGTGGCTGGTGACAACACCCGTGAATTTACCGATGCCATCGACAATTTAAATTTTGCATTGGAATCGGTACACCAATCGAGTGTTGGGGTTTATTTGGCCTTTCACCATCAATTGATGCATGCTCAATCCGCACTGAAAGTGCATACAACCGATCTGAAAGCCTTTGATGGGCTGCCAGCCACACAGCCACTTTCAATGCTGACATCGCCTTATATTGTTCAGGCCAATGATTTAGACAAAGCGGCTCATTTCAATTGCCTGAATTGGATGTGGCAACCGATTGCAACCAAGCTACACAGTCAAAATTTAACGACTCTGCTTACACACACGCCAGACGTTTTGATTCTGCAAGGTTTTGGCACAGGCAACATTGCCGTTGATGCTGAATTACTCAATGTATTGAAAGCCATACAACAAAAAAATTGCAAAATTATCTTAAGTACACAGGTTGTTCATGGCGGTATAGATCAGCGCTATGCTGTGAGTGACTGGGTCAAAGACAGCGGAATTTTACTGAGTAATTGTTTGGGGCATGCAGATCTTTATGCCAAATGTTTGAAAATGTATTTACAATACGGCAGTGACGCAGACTGGACTGCGCATTGGAACGATTAAGTCATTTGAGGTAACTATGCAACGTTTTGCGATTGGGATTGAGTTTTGTGGCATGCAATACAAGGGCTGGCAAACTCAGCAACCGGGCGTACCAAGCGTGCAAGAAACCATTGAAACCGTCCTCAGTAAAGTGGCCAATGAGCCAATCATGTTGCACGGTGCTGGCCGAACAGATGCTGGTGTCCATGCAACCAATATGGTGGCACATTTCGATACTCAGGCGATTCGTCCCATTCGTGGATGGTTAATGGGCAGCAATAGCCAATTACCCCGTGATATTTCCATCCAATGGATTAAGGAAATGGATCAGGACTTCCATGCCCGCTTTAAAGCGCAAGCACGTCGTTATCGCTATGTGGTCTATAATAATCCACAACGTCCAGCTTTATTACATAAGCAAGTGACCCATGTTTATGCCAAGCTAGATGTGCTGAAAATGCAACGTGCCGCGGCCAAATTTGAAGGCACTCATAATTTCGAAAGCTTCCGTGCCGCAGCCTGTCAGTCCAATCAGCCAGTTCGTCATGTCAGCCATTGTCGCTTGATCCAACACGGATGTTACTTGGTCCTAGATATTCAGGCCGATGGTTTTTTACATCACATGGTGCGTAACATCATGGGCTGTTTATTGGAAATTGGGCAAGGTATGTATGACGTTGACCATATTGACGACATTTTTGCGGCTGAAGACCGAAAAGCAGCTGGTGTCACCGCACCGCCCGATGGGCTGTATTTTATCCATGCAGACTATCCAGCACAGTTTGAACTTCCTCAAGTTCCGCTGGGACCTCATTGGTTAAATATGCCTGAATAAAAAATTCCTCCCAACCTCCCTTTCACAGAGGGATGAGTGTCATTTTCGCCATTGCTAGGTTCTAAAAATGAAAGTACCCCTTTCAAAGGGGGGATTCTGTTTAGGGAAGGATTTTATCGAAGATCAACCTTAACGCTGCTTCCGCTTACGGTATTCCACGGGCGTTTCATTGGTCCAGCGTTTAAATGCGCGATAGAACGTACTTGGCTCAGAAAAACCCGTTAAGTAAACAATGCGCTCCACACTTTCATTGGTATTGGCCAATAATTTTTTAGCCAAACGACAGCGATAGTCTGACAAAATTTGCTGAAAACTGGTATTGGCTTCTGACAACTGAGTCCGTAAACGACGTGGGGTAATGTTGAGCTGTGCAGCGACCGTTTCGAGTGTGGTTTCACCACTTTCAAGCGTTGAACCAATAGCACGGCGAACTTCACCAACCAAATCATAACGCGCCAACTCCTGAAGTTTTTCAATCGCTAACTGCTCATGCAATTGTAATAACTCAGGTTCTGCCTGCCACAATTGATACTCTAAAATAGCCGGATCAAAATATAATCGGGTTTCTTTCTGCCCTAAACTCACAGGGCATTCATAGACACGGAAATACTCATCATCTGGCGCGCCCTGACTAAAGTTAAAGTCGATATAAATCGGCTGAAAACGCCCTTCAGTAATAAACTTAAAGAAACGCAAAACACCGGACATCGCGCATTCAGAAAAATGACGATTCACGATATTTTCTGCCCAAGGCTGATGACCATTGGTCAAATAGCAGCGGTCATCTTCAATCACCAATTGCGCATGAAAGGCATCGCTAATGAGGCGTTGATACGCCAAAGCTCGCTTTAAACCTTCACCAAAATTCTCAGATGAAATAAATAAGTGTTCAATCACTTGCCCTCGATATAAAGGCAAATGCTCTCCCAGATGCAAACCAATATCAGGATCTTTACTGACTTCTTCTGCAGCCACCCAGAACGCAAATTGCGCATTCAATGGGGTACGGTCATTGGTTTCAACCTGATTTAATGCCACACCCGCTTTTGTTAAAATTTCTTCTGTTGGCAATCCGGCACGACGAATCGCTTGATACCCTAAACGCAACACAACAGATGCATCAGTTAGCTGACCCACTCCAGAACCTTCCTTGTATGTACTTCATTTATACCTAAAAAGATTGATTTTAGATTAACTGCGATTGACCAAACTGACAACAGTTACTGCACATTTTTTGTTGAAAATATTTAACTAAATTGTTCGCTTATTTTACTGACAGTCGATCAGTTCAAAGCCTTTTACGGCTTGTATTCTGAAAAAAAATTGACTATAATTTGCGCCTTGCTAATTTATTCATTCAGGTAGGCTATGGCCAATAAAGAGGAACTCATCGAGTTCGAAGGCGTTGTCACCGAGACGCTTCCTAATACTATGTTCCGTGTACGTTTAGAAAACGGTCATGAAGTGATTGCTCACATCTCTGGCAAAATGCGTAAACACTATATCCGTATTTTGACTGGCGACAGTGTTAAAGTAGAAATGACACCTTATGATTTGACTAAGGGTCGTATCACTTACCGTGCGCGCTAAGTTTTAGCGAAGCGAAAAAGCCACTTTATAAGTGGCTTTTTTTTGTATCTATTTCAATGCAATGATAAAAATTGACTGCAAATTTGCTTTCCTTTACAGTCTAAAAACATAAAAATTCGATTAAAAAATTTAAAATATAAGGATATAAAATCATATGAAACATCTAGGATTAGTCGGTGCTGTCTTTTGAGTTGCTTGTGCCACGACAGGCCAAAAGCAACTCAATCAATCCCTACAACACGATATTGGACAGCCAGCTGATCAAGTTCGTAAAGAGCTCAACTTAAGTCAATTGGGCTACAAAGTGATGGGAGCACCTGTACAAAGCAATGAAAAACTTAGCTATACGATTGTACGCTCGATGCCAATCCCAATAGGTACACCAAATATCGGCACCAGTATAGCCATGGGCGCACCGATCCCAACGCCTTCTAAAGGTGGAATCACTGTCGATATGGAATGTAAAATCGAGTTCAAATTACGCAACCAAATCGTTGAATCCATTGACTATGTCGGTAAAGCTTGTTGATCCTGTATTTGAATACTAGAGGCTAATCCTGCTCGGATGACCGTGTATCAAATGACTACAGTGTTATACAGACCAATCTGACTAAACTGAATTTATTTCGTGAGGAGCTGATCCATGAAATTTATTTTGGAACATCAGGTTTACGAAGATCACCATTTTATTCACCCCACATTGAGCATGGGTTGCGTTCTAAGCATTGTGTTATTGGCTGGCTGTACCACGACTTCAACTCTCTCATCCGTTGAACGTGAACGCTATTTAGCCTCATTTATTGGTCAATCGAGCCAAACGATTCAAGCAGAACTCGACCTCAGCAAACTCGGCTATCAAAGAACCTCTCCCGTAGAGGTCAGTTCGGACTACCTCCTTTATCGTGTCGCACGCCCGATCAGTATTCCTTTACCGATGGCGGAAAATCCTGCGATGGGCATGGGCAGCGGCGCTGCTGTGCCGATTCCCAGTGGAAATACACGCTATGAGGTTGAGTTAAACTGCCTTATTCAATTTAGCTTAAAGCATAATATTGCAACTGATGTCCGATTAACTGGTCGCACCTGTTAACGCATCAATTCTAGGATTGATAATTTCTAGGCACAAAAAAACGCAGCATAAACGCTGCGTTTTTTGATTCGCCATTAGTTCAATGCAGAAACTACAGCTTGACCCATTTCAACAGTACCGACTTGAGTACTGCCTTCTGACATGATGTCACCTGTACGTAAGCCTTGATCTAAGACGTTACCTACTGCATCTTCAATTGCTTTCGCCGCAGCTTCTTCACGGAAGGTATAACGTAGCATCATAGCAACAGACAGAATCGTTGCTAATGGGTTCGCAATGTTTTGACCTGCGATGTCTGGCGCTGAACCGTGGCAAGGTTCATACATGCCTTTACCATTTTCATCTAAAGAAGCCGATGGCAACATGCCGATAGAACCGGTTAACATTGCCGCTTCATCAGACAAGATATCGCCGAACAAGTTACCAGTCACGATCACATCAAATTGTTTTGGCGCACGAACCAATTGCATTGCAGCATTGTCAACATACATATGAGACAAGTTAATTTCAGGATATTGCTCTTCTTTTAACGCAGTTACAGTTTGTTTCCAAAGCTCAGTCACTTCTAGTACATTGGCTTTATCCACTGAACACACTTTACCACCACGTAAGTTCGCCATTTCAAAAGCAACTTTGGCAATACGCTTGATTTCAGATTCTGCATATACGTCAGTATTGAAACCTTGTTTTTCGCCGTTTTCGAGTTCACGAATACCACGTGGTTGACCAAAATAGATCCCGCCAGTTAACTCACGTACGATCAAGATATCCAAACCTGCTACGATTTCAGGTTTTAAGCTCGACGCATCTGCAAGCTGCGGATAAAGAATTGCTGGACGTAAATTAGCAAATAAATTTAATTCTGAACGAATTTTTAATAGGCCACGTTCTGGACGAATTGAACGCTCAATGGTATCCCACTTAGGACCACCCACTGCACCCAATAAAATCGCATCAGCAGTCTTCGCTTGTGCTGCTGTTACTTCTGGATAAGGTGAACCGTGCGCATCGATCGCTGCACCACCTAAAAGACCTTGTTCCCAAGTCAAACCTAAGTTGAATTTCTCGTTTACACGTGTCAGCACTTGTTCAGCCGCTTTCACGATTTCAGGACCAATACCATCACCTGGTAAAATCAAAATATGTTTTGACATGAGTCTTTCCATTTATACGCTGGCTTGATTACCAGTCAGATTTAAAGTTTCTTTTCTACAAACTCACCAAGTCCTGTGAGGACATTGTAGGGTCGGCAGAAACGTCGAATCGTTTTTGCACCTTGCTTTAAGTCTACACAGAGCGGATCAGGCGCAGATTTATCCAGTAAACTGCCTGTGTTTTTTGAACGCTCTCGGTACATTTTAAAGGTGTACTCGTGTTTGGACCTAAAGTTGTGAATGACATGCAAGCGCTCTGCTTTTTCCTGAGAAATTGGATAATAGCGAATCACGACTTCATGCTGACCTGAAGGTACAGACAAATACAAAGGATTAGGCTCAGACAATGAACGACCATTCAACCGTACAATGCCTGCTTTAATCGCAGCACGTTGTACATGTTGATTATTTGGATCAACCACCTGTATTTGATCAAAACGCTCAAATTCACAATGCGCTGTACCTGCACAGTAAATCAGAGCATTATTTTTTGTACTTTCAGTTTCTTTCACATTTTTAATGCGTGCCGTGTCAAAGCTTTGACAGGCAGAGAGCGTTGCGAACAGCGCTCCCGTTACAACCAGCTGACCGAAGAACTTTTTCATTTTTCGAACCCAACCTGATAAATTCTGGCTAACGTATAAATTTTGTTTCGCCTGATATTAGCAAGACTTAAGCCGACTGACTACTAAGAAGTTCTACAATGACACTGACTTAAGCTTTAATGTCTGCAAATACCCAAGGGCGAGATGCTTTGGTTTTTTCTTCATAAGCGCGGATATCATCGGCTGCTTGTAAGGTTAAACCGATATCATCCAAGCCATTCAATAAGCAGTGTTTACGGAATGGATCGACTTCAAATGTAAATGCTTCACCACTCGGTGTACGTACTTCTTGCGCAGCCAAATCAATGGTTAATTGATAGCCTTCAGATGCAGTACATTCTTTAAATAACTGATCGACGATCTCTTCAGACAAGATCACTGGCAACATGCCATTTTTAAAGCTGTTATTAAAGAAAATGTCCGCATAGCTTGGTGCAATGACAGTACGGAAACCATATTCTTCTAATGCCCAAGGCGCATGCTCACGGCTCGAACCACAACCAAAGTTTGCACGAGAGATCAAAATCGACGCACCTTGATAACGCGGTTTATTCAATTCGAAATCGGGGTTAATTGGACGTTTTGAAATGTCTTGACCTAAATAGCCTTCATCCAAATAGCGCAACTCATCAAATAAGTTGGCACCAAAGCCAGTACGCTTAATTGATTTTAAAAACTGCTTTGGAATGATTAAATCTGTATCCACATTGGCACGGTCTAATGGTGCAACGATACCTTGTTCAACGGTATATTTTTTCATGTTTATTTCTCACTGAATCCGTGACCTCTCCCTAACCCTCTCCTAAAAGGAGAGGGAACTCCTTCTCCCTCAGGGAGAAGGTTGAGATGAGGGCTTAAACTAGAATGTACGCACATCCACAAAGTGACCTGCAATTGCCGCAGCTGCTGCCATTGCTGGACTCACCAAATGCGTACGACCACCATTACCTTGACGACCTTCGAAGTTACGGTTAGACGTTGATGCACAGTGCTCACCCGGTTGCAACTTGTCAGCATTCATTGCCAAACACATTGAGCAACCCGGCTCACGCCATTCAAAGCCTGCTTCAATTAAGATTTTATCTAAGCCTTCTGCTTCTGCTTGTGCTTTAACTAAACCTGAACCCGGAACCACCATGGCTTGTTTAATCGATGCCGCCACTTTTTTGCCTTTGGCCACTTCAGCCGCTGCACGAATATCTTCGATGCGTGAGTTGGTACATGAACCAATAAATACACGGTCTAATTGAATATCAGCCAATGCCTGACCCGCTTCTAAGCCCATGTAGTTGTATGCACGTGTCCAGTCATTACGCTGTACGTCATCTTTAGCTTGTTCTAAAGTTGGCACTGCTTGAGATACAGGAATCACCATCTCAGGAGAAGTCCCCCAAGACACTTGTGGCTCAATCTCTTCACCTTGCAACACCACAACAGTATCAAAATGCGCGCCTTCATCAGACACTAAAGTCTTCCAATATTCTACTGCAGCATCCCACTGTTCGCCCTTCGGTGCATATGGACGGTCTTTTACATAGGCAATGGTTTTGTCATCGACAGCCACCATACCCACGCGCGCGCCACCTTCGATCGCCATGTTACACACCGTCATACGACCTTCGATCGACATATCACGGAATACTTGACCACCAAACTCAATTGCGTGACCTGTACCACCTGCCGTACCGATTTTACCGATAATTGCTAAAACCACGTCTTTAGGAGTTACGCCTTGACCCAATTGACCGTCAACACGCACCAACATGTTCTTCATTTTCTTTTGAACTAAGCATTGAGTCGCCAACACATGTTCAACTTCAGATGTGCCGATACCATGTGCCAAGCAGCCAAATGCACCATGCGTTGCAGTATGTGAATCACCACACACCACGGTCATACCCGGCAACGTTAAACCTTGTTCAGGCCCAACTACATGCGCGATCCCTTGGCGTACATCGTTGATGTCAAACTGGGCAACATTAAAGGTTTTACAGTTGTCATCTAAAGTTTGCACTTGGATACGTGAGGTATCATCTTCAATACCCGCAATACCTTCAGCACGCTCCTTAGTAGACGTAGGTACGTTATGGTCTGGCGTTGCCACGTTAGCGCTTAAACGCCATGGTTTACGACCTGCAAGTTGTAGCCCTTCAAAGGCTTGTGGAGAAGTCACTTCATGCAATAAATGACGGTCGATATACAATAATGAAGAGCCATCATCTCGTTGTTTTACTAGATGGTCATCCCACAATTTGTCATACAAGGTTTTTTTTATTTGGGTTTCCGCTTTTTGGGTTTCGCCTGCCATGTCGATTTGCTCCACTGGACTGGGTAAATTCTTTCGTTAAATCGATTATAACCACGTATTCACATAAATCTAATTTATCATTTTTATTAGTTTAAAAACTTATAGGAATGATATTTAACTGCTGATTTCCGCTGCATTTTAATCACCATTGATGCGTTCAAAACACGCTCACTTCAATACTTTCAGCAGATGAAACTTTAGAATTTTCTCCGACTTTTTGATCACTTTCTGCCATTTTTAAGCAGTGATTTAGAAATTCAATGATCATAAATTGAATTTTCTCTTTTACATTGCAAATAAGAATCATTATTATTAACTCATTGCCAAGATTTATCAATTTAACAAGGAGCATTCTCATGGCACACATTAACAAGTTCGTCGAAAATAATCAGCGCATGTTCAAAAAAACCTTGAGCTATTACATTATGCATATCACGGTTGCGATGTTGGTTGGTTATTACGTGACAGGCAGTATTGCAATGGCCATTACCTTAAGTTTACTTGAACCAACTGTTCAAGCGGTTGCTTTTTTCTTCCACGAAAAAGCATGGGAAAAGAAAGATAAAGCTGTAGAGGAAAATATCCCCGCTTAATCCAATCCTGCTCCTTGTAAAAAAACCACCATCACGGTGGTTTTTTTAATGACCTTAAAACGTTCTTTTACTCTATCCACTTTAACTTTCTATTCATTTCATCCTATAGATTCAATTGTAGACAGATCATCAAAGCTTGGGTTTTTGTTGTAAGACCAGCTGATCATGCGCCTCGATCAATTGTTCTATCGCAAGAATCAGTTTGTTTTTTGCCGCATTACACTCGGCAGCTGCACGGTTTTCGTCGTCTTCGTCATCTGCGATTTCATATATTGCACAGCGCTTTTCGACTGTCCCTTCAAAAATATCCAATAAATTTTTAATGTGTTTAATATCCATCGCCTTCTCCCTGTGAGGTACAACATTGCTAATCGATGCAGCCATGACTGTACCTGTTGCTATAATTATTCACTGAAAAGTATGTTCCCCAAGCCATCAAAACTTGAGTTCATTTTTTTGTTTTAGTTCAATACTGAATTAAAAAGAAACGTCATCGCTCCTCTTTAATTCAAACGGTTGAATTACTTTCCAGCCCTGTATTTTTTATATTATGCATAACTGCGGTTTCGGTTTAAAAAATAACTTTGTAACAGCGCATTTGAGCTGAAAATGTCACAGCCCAATCTTAAATCATGCAGTGACCAAGTACTCAAATAACACTATTGAACCCTGAAAATCCCCTCAGATTTAAAGCGTCATCTGGCTTGAACGCCTAGTTTTAAATCAAAAGATACAACTTTTCCTTTGATTTATTCTTAAAATATTATAACAATGAGACTACGCATAAAAATTCTTTATAGGAATGAAGATGAATCTCGCAGCCTTTGAAGCCTTTGTAAAAGTCATGGAAACTGGTTCGATCTCTTTGGCAGCAGATCAGCTCTTCATTACGCAACCTGCTGTGACCAAGCGTATTCACAGTTTAGAAGAATACTTCGGTGTCAAACTTTTTGAATCGGCGGGTCGTGGTGTTCAAGCGACGCATGCGGCAAACTCTCTCTTGCCAAAAGTAAAAAGCTGGCTGAATGAGTTGGGCGATATTCACCATACGCTCAGCCATGAGCAAGGTCAGGTTCAAGGTAAACTGAAAATTGGCACTAGCCATCATATCGGCTTACACCATTTACCGGCGCATTTGCGTCAATATGTACAACAGTTTCCAGAAGTGACCTTAGATGTACACTTTGTTGATTCTGAACAAGCCCATGAGCAAGTTTTGGCAGGTGACTTAGAGTTGGCATTTTTGACTTTACCACCACAAGGTGACAGCCGTTTAAAATACATCACGACATGGAATGATCCACTGGTATTCGTGGTTGCGCCTTTCCATCCTTTGGCGCAAGTCGAACATTTGACCTTAGAGGATTTGATCCAATACCCAAGTCTTTTACCTGCAGCGCAAACCTATACCAGTCAAATTACCTTGGCTGAGTTTGAAAAGTATGGACTCAAGCCAAAAGTTACCATGAGCAATAACTCACTTGAGTCGATTCGTATGTTGGTTTCCATTGGTCTCGGTTGGTCTGTCCTTCCTAAAACCTTATTGAACCAAGATTTAAAACAACTGAATTTACCTTCAAACATGAATCGTCAATTGGGCATGGTATGGCACCCAGGCCGTACTCAGTCACTTGCTGCACAAAAGCTGGTTGAATTGATGAAACACATCTAATTGAATTTTTACCTACAAAATTCAATTATTAATCAAGCCACCGTTATGGTGGCTTTTTTTAGTGATCTGTTTGAGCATTTAGAAAAAGCGAATGATTTGATTAGCCAAGTGTTGAACAGTCCTTGTTGAATAGTCATCATATACAATGCAGTGACCTTCAAATCTGCCATCAATATTTGTAGCTTGGCTCAAGGTCAGCAATAGATGCTCTTACTTATTGTGAAAGTTCAACCTCTTTTCACTGATGTTATACAGTAACATCAGAAGTGCAATTTGATTCAAATATAAGAACGATACGCGGCAAGGTCATCCGCAAGTGTTTGAGATAGGACTACTTCTCATCAAAAATGTTTTTGCGATACTTTGAATAATTAGACGGTAGTGAACGAGTTTTGCGGATGACAATGGTTTTGGGTACTTTTGCCGAAACAAAAGTACCTCCAGCCGAAGGCCAATCAATTTATTCAATTCCTAGATGTAAGACTTCGTTGAATAGACTTAAAAATCATTTTAAAAACACGAAATAACTTTTACGTACGTAACATCAGTTTTTCATTAAAAATGGGATCGCCTATTTCAGCCGATCCCATTAAAAAAACCAAGGAAGACCTGTCGGTTTTATTTCGTCAATGAATCTTCATGTAATGATTCATTCAATTGATCGACAATAATCGCCCACTCACCATCTGACTTAATTTTTTCGGCCAAGAACTGGCGCTGAGCATCTGTCCAATAATCTGCTTCGGTAATTTTAGTTTGGGCACTGAGTTGATGCGTCACGATAAATAAAGCAATCGCGTCTTCACTCGAATCTAAACCCAGTTGTTCAAATAGATGAGTCATGCGTGGACGTACACTCATTGTCATTCTCCGTGTTAAAACTTATTGTTTATGGATACAAAATTATTCTGTTTTAAGGATATAACACGGAACGAACACGCACTCAATTACAGAATTCTATAGCGGTGAAAATTGAATAAAAGGCAAACTGAGCATAATCATCACGACAGATTGAATAAATACCAACAATAAAGGCAGCCCCCAGTTCACTCCTCCTTCTTCAGCAAACACCTGTTCACTATATTTCGGCTGCTGCATATAGGCTTTGGTCTTTTGCACAGCAAAATCGCTATAAAGCCACTTTCCGATCCCTGCGAGTATGAGGTTAGGAATCAATGACAGCCCCATCAAGACTTGTTCAGGCACACCGATGATGAGTGCCAACATGCTAATCAAAAAACCAACAGCAAAGAATAAGAAGAAATAGCGGTACATCTTTCGATAGAGTAACCAATAGGGTCCAAAAATTAGCCCTGCCCAACTCAGACCATTGTTCTGTCCAACTTGTTGTTCAATGAAATTTAAATAAGATTGAGCACGTGGCCCAATAAAGATTTGAATTAAATGTTTAAAAGAAGCTTCTGTCTGCATACGGAGCGATAGTTCAAATAAGTGAGTCGAGGGTTAATCAAAAGAACATCAAATAAAAAAGCATCTCAAGATGCTTTTTTATCATATCTATTTTTAGGCTTGAATTGACCAGTCTTGAATGTCCCAACCTTGTTCTTTTGCAAGGACTTCTAAACGGTCATCTGGGTTAATTGCAATTGCATGATCCGCATATTCCAATAAGAATCGATCATTGATTGAATCTGAATAGGCCCAAGATTCTGTCACATCACGACCTTCTAACCATTGATTCAAACGGACTAATTTGCCCTTTTGGTAGCACGGAGTATTAATCACTTTACCCGTATATTTACCATCCACAACTTCGGCATTGGTCGCAATGATTTCAGTAATACCAAATTCACGAAAAATCGGTGCGGTAATAAAATCAGACGTTGCGGTGATCCCGACCAATTGATGTCCTGCATCTTGATGGCGCTGAATGGCAGCAAAGCCCTCAGGACGCATTTGCGCACGAATAACTTTTTTCATAAACAACTGATGTAACTCAGTTAAGTAGGCATTGTCATGTTGGGTTAAAAACTCAAATACAAATTCGTTATAAGCAATCGGGTCAAGCTGGCCTTTTTTATAATCATCATAAAATTTGTCATTCATGGCACGATGACGAATTGGATCAACCAAGCCTTCATTGACCAAAAACTCCCCCCAAGAATGGTCTGAGTCGGTATTTAATAAGGTGTGATCAAGGTCAAACAGTGCCAATTTCATGAAAATACTCGTAAAAGCTGAAATTTAAGAAAAAAATTGTAAATCTATCTCCGCTAGTCGATAGAAATTCGTTAAGATCATAACAATTTTAACATTTTTACACTTTGCTTTTTCGAGATGGACACAGAAATAAAACGTCCCCGTGAGCAAAGTCATAAATTACACAATATTTAGGTAGCCAAATGATCGATTCAGAAGGTTTCCGACCCAACGTCGGGATCATTTTGGCAAACGACATTGGACAAGTTTTATGGGCAAAGCGCATTGGTCACAATGCCTGGCAATTTCCACAAGGAGGTATCCAACATGGAGAAACCCCCGAACAGGCACTTTACCGTGAGCTGAGAGAAGAAGTTGGCTTACTGCCCGAACACGTCCAGGTGATAGCACAAACCCAAGGGTGGTTGCGCTATCGTTTGCCACATCGGTATATACGTACGGATTCAGACCCCGTTTGTATTGGTCAAAAGCAAAAGTGGTTTTTATTGAAACTGACAGCTTCAGCACAGCATATTCAGCTGGATTTGTCAGATCCACCTGAGTTTGATCAATGGCAATGGGTCAGCTATTGGTACCCTTTGGGTCAAGTGGTGAATTTTAAACGCGATGTATATCGTAAAGCCATGGTGGAGCTGTGCAATCAGCTTCCGCAAAAACCGTAAAAATTTGCAGAATGGATGCAGATTTTTAGGATGAGTGTTGTTATAAATAAAGCAGAATAAATTTTGGAGCAAACACGATGTCGAACATGCAACTGGATACCTTAAGACGCATAGTCCAAGAGATTAATGCGTCGGCCAGTTTGCATGAATCTTTAGACATTATGGTCAATCAAGTGGCCGAAGCCATGCATGTGGATGTCTGCTCAATCTACTTGCTTGATGAACGAAATCATCGTTATTTACTAATGGCTTCTAAGGGTTTAAACCCTGAAGCCGTTGGGCATGTCTCTTTGCATACCAGTGAGGGTTTGGTCGGCTTAGTTGGACAACGTGAAGAAATCGTCAACTTAGACAATGCACCCAAACACGAACGCTTTATGTATCTGCCAGAAACGGGGGAAGAAATTTACAATTCCTTCCTCGGTGTTCCGGTGATGTATCGCCGTAAAGTTATGGGCGTCTTGGTGGTTCAAAACAAAGAGCCTCAAGACTTTAGCGAAGCTGCCGAATCTTTCCTCGTGACCCTGTGCGCTCAACTTTCAGGGGTGATTGCCCATGCACATGCCGTCGGGAATATTGAAGTCTTTCGTAAACCAAACAACCTCCCTGCCTATAAAACTTTCCAAGGTATTTCAGGTTCAGGCGGTATTGCGCTAGGTCGTGCAGTCATCCTGTATCCACCTGCTGATTTGGCTTCAGTCCCCGATCGTGAAGCCGATGACATCAGTGAAGAACTCGAATTACTCGACAATGCCATAGACGCAGTTCGTCAAGAAATTTTGTCTCTCGATGAAAAGATGCAAGATGCCCTCATGGCCGAAGAGCGGGCATTATTTAGCGTGTTCTTGCGGATGCTCGATGCCAATGCCCTCCCCGCGGAAATCAAAAGTGAAATTCGTGACGGTAACTGGGCACAAGGTTCGGTACGCATTGTTATTGATAAACATATTGCGCTCTTTGCACAGATGGAAGATGACTATCTCCGCGAACGTGTTTCAGACTTAAAAGATCTAGGGCGTCGTATCTTGGCCTTTTTGCAAGAAGCAGATGCCAGTCACCGTGAAATCACCGATGAAAGCATTTTAATTGGTGAGGAAATTTCTACGGCTGCCTTGGTTGAACTCCCTGTCGATAAAATAGCGGCGATTGTAACCACTGAAGGTGCCATGAACTCACACATGGTGATTGTGGCACGTGCCCTCGGTATTCCAACCGTAGTCGGTGTGACTGAACTACCAATTAATACCCTCGATGATGTCGAAATGATTGTCGATGCACATCAAGGTCGTGTATTCATCAATCCACCTCGTCGTTTACGCACACGTTATAAAGAGATTCAAAAAGAAGAAGAGCAAATTGCTAAAGATCTGAAGCAATACGAAACCAAAGATGCCATCACCCCTGACGGTGTTGCAGTTCGATTGTTTGTAAATACTGGCTTGATGATCGATGTGGTTCGCGGTGTACAACGTGGCGCCAAAGGTGTCGGTCTATACCGTTCTGAAATTCCATTTATGCTGCGTGATCGCTTCCCTGGTGAAGAAGAACAGCGCGCTATTTATCGTCAACAGCTCAGTCATTTTGCCAATAAACCAGTGGTGATGCGTACCCTCGATATTGGTGCAGATAAAGACCTTCCTTATTTCTCGATTGAAGAAGAAAACTCAGCACTGGGTTGGCGTGGAATTCGCTTTACCCTCGATCATCCTGAGATTTTTTCAGCCCAAATTCGTGCCATGCTCAAAGCCAGTATTGGCCTGAACAACTTGCATATTTTGCTGCCGATGGTGACCAGTGTCAGCGAAGTCGAAGAAGCGTTGTATTTGCTTGATCGTGACTGGCAAGCGGTGCAAGAAGAAGAACAGGTGAAAATTACCAAACCCAAAATCGGCATCATGGTCGAAGTGCCGAGTGTGCTGTTACAGATCGATGAGTTTGCTGAATTGGTTGACTTCTTCTCGGTCGGATCTAACGATTTAACCCAATACTTACTTGCGGTTGACCGTAATAACCCACGGGTTGCCAATGTCTATTCACACTCACACCCAGCCGTACTTCGTGCGCTGACTCGCTTGGTGCAAGAATGTCATAAATACGACAAGCCGATTAGTATTTGTGGAGAAATGGCCGGTGATCCACTCACCGCTATTTTACTGATGGCGATGGGCTTTAATACCCTATCGATGAGTTCGAGTAATATCCTCAAAGTCCGTAAAGCCATCTGCCATGTGCCGATGCCAGATGCAAAAGAGCTCTTGGATCGTGCTTTGAGCATGAATAATCCACTGATGGTGAAAAGCATGATGGAGTACTACTTCAAGACTCATGGTCTTGGTGATATGGTGAAATCGGCAACCCGAATCGTGAGTGCTTAAGAACACTCATGTAAAATAATAAAATGAGGTGATGATGGATTTTTTATTTTTTCTGGCTTTTGTCGCAATTGCCTTTTATATGACAAAGATCCATCCGCAACTCAAACAAAAAATGTTAGAGCTGCAACACGATACACCGATTGAAAAAGTATCCTCAACTCGACCTAGACCGTCCCAAGCACAACAAGTCAATATACGCCCAACCAAGCCAACAAAATCCAAAGCTCCGGTCAGCCGCTCTCGTATTCCCCCCTTACTCGGTATAGAAATTACTGCGTCACAGCAGCGCCGCTTAGGTAAAAATGATCCATCGGTGCTGGCTGCACAGCGCGCCAAACAGCTAAATCAGACGCAGCACAGCGACGCAACATGGTTTGAGCAATTGACCAGTCAGGTGGAACACGTACTTCAGCAACCTAATAACGCCGTAAAACATCAAAGCACAGCATCTAGGCCACAACAAAAATCCACATTCAACAAAATGTTTGAAAACTTATTTTCAAAATAAGTCGTGTTTTAGGGCTCTACATTTCAACTCAAAACCAATGCTTTAAATGCCGCATGGAACCATCTGAATGAACGTAGCTATCTTAGTATTCAACGAGGTTGAAGTCTTAGATTTTGCAGGCCCTTTTGAAGTGTTCTCAATTTGTAGCTGCTCAGAGCAACAAAAGTTATTTAATGTATTTACCGTTTCTGAGCAGCCCGAAATTACGGCACGTAATGGTTTGGTGGTCAAAAGCCATTACACCTTAGACACAGCCCCGCATACTGATCTATTGGTCATTCCATGTGGTCTCGGTGCGGCGACTATCGAGATGTATAGCCAACGATTAAGAGAATGGCTGCTGTAGCGTCATGCACAGGCTCAACTGACATTTTCAATTTGTACAGGTGCCTTTATTTTGGCAGAAGCTGGTTTGCTGAATGGTTTAAAAGCCACTACGCACTGGATGGATATTCCACGACTCACGCAAGAATTCCCTCAAGTTGAAGTGCTCAGCGATGTGAAATATGTCGATGATGGCAAAATTATTACTGCTGCAGGGATTTCTTCGGGCATCAATGCATCGCTTTATATTGTAGCCAAATTGCATGGCCTAGAGATTGCAAAGCAAACAGCGAAACGTATGCAATATGATGCGGAATTTATTTAAGCAGATGTTGACGCAGAATAATTTAACGTACTAGAAAACTTAAAAATACACTGAAATAAAAAGGGAGATAATCATTCGAATATCCCCCTTTTTTGTGCTTTGCATAGCCGCGTTTTGCATTTTTCTTTCGATCTACAAAAGTTTGGCTTTTGTTAAAATCGTTCATGTGTTTTGCCACAAAGTTGCGAACTTCAACTTCAGGCAGGACTTTTTTCTTTGCCATTTGCATTCACCTTTTTGCCTATACAGCACCCTCGTACTGTAGTGCATATATTGATCTATTTTTAGATTTTTTCAAGCACTTTCCTATGGCTTTTTGATACAGCGTAGTTAGCCCCAAGGCCAAAAAAAAATTGCTTTGCCACATTATTTCCCTCTCCCTAACCCTCTCCCATTGAGAGAGGGAAATACGTTGTATTTAGCTAGCAAAAGCCCGTTCTAATACTCGCTCTACATCGACCTTTTTAGCATCCAGCATGCCCACCACTTGCCCATGTTTCGCACTATAGCGGCTTTGAATAAAACCATTTGCTACATAATCAGGCGCATAGCGTTTCAATAACACCGCTTGTGCAAGTACCGTTAAACGACTGACCAAACTGCGCCCCATAAATTGTAAATCTTCAGGTGATTGATGGAACAACCTGAACAAGTCCTGCAATTCTGTTTGCAAGCTTTCATCTGTACTTGCTGTACTCGCCAAATCTTTAAACAGCACTTCAATAGATTCAGGGTCACGCCCAATCGCACGCAGCACATCTAGGCACATGACATTGCCTGAACCTTCCCAAATGGTATTCACAGGTGCTTCTTTAAAGATGCGCGCCATGATGCCGTTATCGACATAGCCATTGCCGCCAAAGACTTCCATCATCTCCCCTGTTAGCTCTACGGCACGCTTACAAATCCAAAACTTGGCTGCTGGGGTCATGATGCGTTTCCATGCCACAGACAAAGTATCATCCGATTCATAGCACTGCGCCAAATGGAAACTGAGCTGCGTCGCTGCTTCACTTTCTAAAGCCAAATCTGCCAAGACTGCACGCATAAGCGGTTGATCAATCAAATGTTTACCAAAAGCCTGACGCTGACGGGTATAGGCAATGCATTGCACCAAAGCTTGACGCAGCATGGCGCTCGAACCGACCGAACAGGTCAGACGGGTGTAATTCGCCATTTCAATAATGGTTGGAATGCCACGCCCTGCCTCACCAATCATAATGCCCCACGCATTTTTGAATTCGACTTCCGAGCTTGAATTACTGCGGTTACCGACTTTTTCTTTTAGGCGTTGCACCTGAATATTATTCTTCGTGCCATCTTCCAACCAACGCGGTACAAAGAAACACGCCAAGCCATCTTGTTCGGTTTTTGCCACCACCAAATGCGCATCACACATCGGCGCAGAGAAAAACCATTTATGCCCTGTGAGCAAATAAGCCTTGCCTCGTCCTGTTTCTGCTACAGGCACGGCAATGGTTTCATTGGCGCGTACATCCGAACCGCCCTGCTTTTCGGTCATGCCCATACCGAGCCAAATCGACTTTTTCTTCGCGATGGGTACATCACGTTCATCATATTCCGTCGATAATAGTTTCTCGCCAATTTTCGCCCATAGTTCAGGTTCACGTTGAATTAAGGGAATACTGCCCAGCGTCATGGAGTTCGGACATAAATTGCCACACTCGACCTGACCTGCGAGATAAAAACGTGCTGCCCATTCCACCCATTTAGTCTTGGAGTTAGGCTGATTAAAAGGATGCGCATGGGTATCAAACTGACGGTTGAGTCCCATCCATTTATGCCATGAAGGATGAAATTCGATAAAGTCAGTACGGCGACCACGAGCATCGAAGGCATGTAAAATTGGGGTATGTTTGTTGGCTAAAGCCCCATGCTGAAAGTATTCACTCGAACCTGCGACTTTGCCCATTTCGCATAAGATCGGCTGATCGTGGCTGCCATAGCGCTTTAAGATTTCATGTAAAACCGTATCACTTGAAAATAGATTGTAGTTTTCCAGTTCATCAAATTGGTTGCTGATTTGATGCGTCATCCATGTCTGTTCTAATGTATTCATCGTCTATATTTTCCGCTTGTTCTTGTTGGCTTTTCATTTCAGTATAGAGAAAATTTAAAGCATAGACGTTCGGTTTTCCGCGCTTAAAAATATGAAGCATTCAGCCATTCAAATACGGCGTAAGCCACGTCAATCACGTGCCAAACTGACGCAAGAAGCCTTACAGGACAGTTTTGTTCGGCTTTTGCATGAGCGTCCTGCCAGCCAAATTACCATTCGGGAAATTACCGACCTTGCAGGCGTGGGCTTGGGAACGTTCTATGAATATTTTTCTAAAAAGGAAGATTTGATTGCGCTAACCATTCATTTACATGTGAAACACAATGCGGAAAGCTTAAAAAGTTATGCACATAGCTTGATCAAGTTATCCACAGATTTGAAGTTTCAGACTTATTTAGAGCGAATTATTCATTTTCAAATTGAGCAAATTCAAGCACAGCAGTTTTTATGGTCACAGGTGTTTTTGTTAGAACGGCAGATTTCAGATATTGAAAGTTACCGTAAGAGTTATGCCATGATGGTGCAAATGTGGCGCAGTATGCTTGAGCCATTTATACAGGATGATGAACAGCTCAAACAGATGGCTTTAAATATGCAGCGGGTGTGTTATGGCTTTGTGTCGCAAACTTTATTGATTGAGCCTGATTTTGGGGAGTGGGATGAATTAAAGCGAGATATAATTCATATGTTGCGCGATTAGACTTCGCGGACAAGTCTAATGATGTTTCAAATGCATCGGTGAATAAAATAAAGTCATGTTATTTACAAAAAATCGGCTCTTAAACCAGTTATTTTAGATATTTAGGAAATTCATTTTTACGGTAGAAGAAAATCATTCATCACTTGTTTCATCCGTCAATAAAAGTGCTTTAGAAGTTAAGCTTTTATTGCCAGCTTACTTGTCTCATTTATACGCCTTTGCAATGCTGGCCAGTTGTAAGCTCTTTAAAAATTCAGCCGTATATTTTGGACTATGGCCTAATGCACCCCGATGATAGCCATTTGGGATCGCCTGATAGACTGCTGGCAATTTTTATTTGCACACTTTCTGGTAATAACTTTGAGTACCAAGGTGATCGACTAAATGGTCTGCGGCGCCTTAAACAAACATCAGTATTACGGTTAGGGTCATATATTCAATCGACTGCCGTTTTAAATAGCTTAGGGATGGCCTTAAGTCTGAATTTTTTAAAAGATTGGCTGAGGTGCTTGTTTTAACAAATTTTTTATTTCTGATCGACAACGTTTACGTGCCTGATATAGTAAAGACTGCATATCTGGACTAACCTGTTGATCTACATTGATCGATCTGCTTCGGCTGCTCCCAACAACACGCTGGGGAAAAATGCCGCTACATTGGTATCTGGATTTGGATTGGTTTCTACGTATTCAGCAATACATTCATATTGATAACCACCCGGTGCCAAGGGTATTGCAGCTTTAAGATTCAATTCAAGCGCATCTTTTTATCCCTGAGCTGCAACCGCAATAGCAGCTGCACCACATTGACTATGCCCCATCTCCATCCAGTCTTTATTAAATTGCTTCGGCTTGCAAGAATGCAGTGCATGTACAGAATCCACCACATTATAAACTTGACTGGGTGCATTTATATGAGGGTGCAGTTTTGGCTTACCCAGTCCTTATAATCTGTTGCAACCACTACATAGCCATGCCTCAAACAACTGTCGATTGCACCATCTATGACTAGTTACAAACTATATACAGGCCCATTGTATAATCACTTGAAGGAGCACTTGTATCAGCCACACAGTCGTGCCATGTGCTCATGCCAATACGGTCCAGCCTTGTTTAAGTGCTTATCCTTTTGGCAGTAAAATATATCCCGAGGTCAAAATGGGTTCGCCATTAACCCCCTCAACTACGATATGCGATCACGTAAGGTTGCCTAGTATGTTGATATGATATAAGAATCGATTCACGCTGGAGTGACAACACCTGACCTGACAACACCTGACCTGACAACAATAAAGATAGCTGTAACAACTAGCATCACCCCATAAAGAATTTATTTACAATTTTCTAAAACAACTTAGACCACTTGCCAATATTTCTTCAGCTGTATTTTTAGCTTATTTTAAGTATTAAATAATGTCTTTAATGTTGAAAATCTCTGCAATATTAACAACATAAAATGTCTTTCATTAACTAGAATCAGCTAAAAAACCTATATGAAGGCAAAAAACCATAATAAAAATATGGATTTAATTAGTTCGTCCTCTTCTACCTATCATAGCAACATATTTGAGTTTAATTCATGGATAAAATATTAAAACAAAATATATAAATAAATAATATAAATTCAATAACTTAATCAATCGAATTAACCATTTATACAAAACTATTTTTCCATTTGTCAAAAGCCACAGAAAGCTTTAGAGTCAATAAGTATATAGAGATTTTTAAGCTTTTAACGGCTACAGTTTTATAACTTCTCTTCGATTGATTGCTGCTTGAAAAATTTTAGAATAAGAGAAAAACTGTTGTCACATTGTCACTTTAAAATGAATTAACAAAACGGTTAATGTCATGTGCTGTTGAGCGTGTTATCAATTGAAAGGTTATAACTCCCAACTTTAATACATGATTATAATAATGGAGATACTCAATGAGCGACGACGTTAAAAAATGTCCTGTCACCCACCTAACAACTGATGCTGGTGCTCCTGTTGTAGATAATCAGAACAGTATGACGGCAGGTGCACGTGGTCCTTTACTTGCCCAAGACCTATGGCTTAATGAAAAACTCGGTAATTTCGTTCGTGAAGTAATTCCAGAGCGTCGTATGCATGCCAAAGGTTCTGGTGCTTTCGGTACGTTTACCGTGACTAACGATATTACCCAATATACCCGCGCTAAAATTTTCTCAGAAGTTGGTAAAAAAACTGAACTTTTTGCTCGTTTCTCTACCGTAGCGGGTGAGCGTGGTGCTGCAGATGCAGAACGCGATATTCGTGGTTTTGCCCTTAAATTCTATACTGAAGAAGGTAACTGGGATTTAGTTGGTAATAACACCCCTGTCTTCTTCCTACGTGATGCTCGTAAATTCCCTGACTTAAACAAAGCAGTAAAACGCGATCCTAAAACCAATAAGCGTAGTGCAACTAATAACTGGGATTTTTGGACTTTACTACCTGAAGCTCTACACCAAGTTACTATTGTGATGTCTGACCGCGGTATTCCAGATGGTTACCGTCATATGCATGGTTTTGGCAGTCATACTTTCAGTTTTATTAATGCCAATAATGAACGCTTCTGGGTTAAATTCCACATGCGCACTCAACAAGGCATTAAAAACTTAACCGATGCTGAAGCTGAAGCGATTATTGCCAAAGACCGTGAAAGCTCACAAACCGATCTGTTCAATGCAATTGAACGCGGCGATTTTCCAAAATGGAAAATGTACGTTCAAATTATGCCTGAACTTGATGCAGAAAAAGTACCTTATCACCCATTTGATTTAACCAAAGTATGGCCTAAAGGCGACTATCCGTTGATTGAAGTGGGTGAATTCGAACTCAACCGTAACCCTGAAAACTATTTCCAAGATGTTGAACAAGCCGCTTTTGCACCAAGTAACTTGGTGCCGGGCATTAGCTTCTCACCTGACCGTATGCTGCAAGCGCGTTTATTCAACTATGCTGATGCTGCACGTTATCGCTTGGGTGTAAACCATTACCAAATTCCTGTAAATGCACCACGTTGCCCTGTTCATTCCAACCGTCGTGATGGTCAAGGCCGTATGGATGGTAACTATGGTGCAACACCGCATTATGAACCAAACAGCTTCAGCCAATGGCAAGAGCAACCACAATACAAAGAACCACCATTGAAAATTACTGGTGATGCTGACTTGTGGGATTATCGTGAAGATGACAGCGACTATTTCAGTCAACCACGTGCATTATTCAACTTAATGAATGATGAACAAAAACAAGCATTGTTTAATAACACTGCTGGCGCAATGGGCGATGCACTCGACTTCATTAAATACCGTCATATCCGTAACTGTTACGCATGTGATCCAGCTTATGGTGAAGGTGTTGCAAAAGCATTAGGCTTAACTGTAGCGGATGCGCAAGCTGCTCGTGCAACTGATCCAGCTCAAGGTAATCCTGGCTTGCTTTAAGTTTTATCTTTGAATAAAAAAACCACCTTTTAAGGTGGTTTTTTCTTGGCATTAAATATTCCAATTACCTTTTAATTAGGGTCTGTTGACATTTGTTGATTAAAAAAATAGCGAGATAGTAAAATTAAATCGCCAAACCCAATTTTACACTCGCTATGCCTCGAACAATGCTAAATGATCAACACTGGTCCAAGTTACTTGCT
>NZ_VPBO01000014.1:0-115691 GCF_013418655.1 Acinetobacter sp. YH12128
TCAATTACGCAGAATAATTCGGTACTATTGAACATTAGGACTAGAGTTGTGAGTTTTGTGTGGTAACTCAACTGATGGCTCTAGTCTTCTTATTTTCAAGTTTATTTCTTATCCGCGATTCGGGTTATTTAATAACAAATCGATTTTATGTTGATCATAAAAAAAGCCCTATCGGGCTGAACGAAGGGCTATAAAAGGAAAACATGAAATTAGAATGAGAGATTAAATGATTTTTTCCAGTACTGATTGTTCTTCTAGACTTAAATCATAAGCTTGCTGATACATTTGTTCCATGTGTTCACCAGCCGTACAGGGTGCATAACGGTAAATTTCACCATCTTTCACCGTTCCTGGTAAGGCATTGATTGGCGTCATGTAATTCGGTCCATAAAAAAATGGAATCGAATAGCGAGACTGACCTTTTGAAAATAAATTTCTAACACGATGTGGATTTGATTTATACAGGTCATTACTCCAACGTGGGATCAGATCGCCTAAATTGACAATAAATGTATCTTTGATCGGTGGCGCTGCAACCCATGTCCCATCTGGTAAACAAACCTCCAGTCCGCCACATTCATCTTGTGCTAAAATCGTGATGGAGCCCCAATCAGTATGTGCTCCAACGCCAAAGCTATATTCATCTGCACCGACAGGATGCGGTGGATAACAGAGCATTTTTAGGGTAATCATGGGGTCGATACAACAGTCATCAAAATAGCCTTCATCTAAAGATAAAGACAGTGCTAAGAGTTGCATAATGCGCTGTGCTAGGCCATTTAGCTGAGCTATATACTCCTGACAAAACTGTTCCATTTCAGGTACTTCAGCACTCGGCCATTGATTAATGCCATAACCCTGATATTTGGCTAAAACATAGGGATGATCTGTCGGATAATTTTTTGCACAATAGAAACCTTCCTTAATATCTGGCTTTGCGCTGTAGTCTGACTTTTGCGCTGCAAGCTGTTCGAAGCCCAGATGGCTATCATTCAAACTTTGATCGTATTTAAGTTTTGTTGCCAATGGCAATGCAAAAATTTTAGCTGCCAACTCAAACTGACGTTGAATCAGCGTTGATGATATTCCATGATTTTTTACATAGAAAAAACCTGAACTGGTTGCTGCCGCTCTTAACTTTTCTACCACATCCGAGATATTGGCTGAGGAAGGCGTCAATGCCTGCGCTAAATCAATTACGGGAATACTCATAATCACTCGACCTATGTAGAGCAAGTTGCCTCTCTTGCAACTTGCAATATTTTAAAATGTATTGTTTATCAAATTCTTATTTAGGTAGTGACCCATCTACACCTTTGACATAGTAGTTCATTTTAGACAAATCGATATCCGTCAATGTTTTGCCTTTTGCGACCAGTAGACTGCCATCTTGTTTATAAATCGGTCCTGTAAATGGATGTAATGCCCCAGTACGTAATGAATCACGTACTGCAATGGCTTTGGTTTTCATCGCAGCCGTCGTTTCTGGACCAAAGTTTTCAATATTTACAGCACTTTGTTTTACGCCATACTTGATCGCCGAAGGCTTCCATGTATTTGCCGCGACTTGTTTCATCACAGGTTCATAGATTTTTTCCCAATGTAACACTGCTGCTGCAAGGTGTGCTTTCGATCCAAATTTACTCATATCTGAGTTCCAGCCAAATGCATACACCCCTTTTTGTTGTGCGGCTTGTACTACAGCAGGCGAATCGGTATTTTGCATCAACACATCCGCTTTTTGAGCGATTAATGCCAATGCTGCTTCACGCTCTTTACCGGGGTTGAACCATGTATTGGCCCAAATTACTTTGGTTTTGACCTTCGGGTTTACACTCTGCGCGCCCAAGGTATAGGCATTGATGTTTCGAACGACTTCGGGAATTGGAAATGACGCGACTACACCAATGGTATTGGTTTTGGTTTTTTGCCCCGCAACCACACCAAGCATATACGCACCTTCATAAGTTCGAAGTTCGTACACACCTAAATTTTTTCCTTGTTTATAACCAGTTGCGTGCATAAAGACTGTTTTAGGAAATTGTTTCGCAACTTTTTCCATCGAGTTCATATAACCAAAGGATGTACCGAAAATGACTTTGTTGCCTTGTTGTGCCAAGTTACGGATAACACGCTCTGCATCGGCAGTTTCAGGTACATTTTCGATATACGTGGTTTTATATTTTCCAGCTAAAGCTTTGTCTGCCTTGATGCGCCCTTGTTCATGTGAATATGACCATCCGTGGTCACTGGTTGGACCCAAATATACAAAAGCGGCCTTTTCCGCTGCATAAGATTGACTCAAACCCAGCATACCAACTGTCGAGAAGACTAAAATCGTTTTGACCAATGCTTTTATTTTAAAACTCATTCTATTTCCCCACAGTGTTTAAAATATATTTGATGCGATACTATTTAAAATGAAGAATATATTTTAAAAATGTTATTTTGGATAAAATTAAACCCAACCACATTTAAAAAAAATATTTTTGATTATAAGTAGCATTATTTTTTTAAATAAATAATTACTTATTTATAATGCAAAGATCCTCATCACTTATCGATGTTCGCCATGCAATAAATAAGTTGCTTTAACTGTTTGGTCTATTGCTAAGTTTTTAAAGATTCTTTCTAAAAATTAGAACAGGAAAAACCATTCTTAAATAAATACATGTTTTTTATGATGAATTTATAGGTATGCAGCCTAAATATTGCTGGAAATCAGCTTTAAGTTCCTATTTTTAAAATTTCAGTGGTATGGAAATTGCTCAAAACCAGTTGCTTCCTTTGACCAAGATCTTGTTATGACTATAGTTTGGATAAAAAATCCGCTTGCGGTATTTACTGCCAATAATCAGGACGCTCGTGGTGGTGTACTGATTTCTCAAGGAAAAATTATTGAGCTAGTTGGGCTAAATGGGCTGCCCAGTCAGGCTTATGACGAAATATTTAATGCAAAAGATTTGGTTATGCTCCCAGGTCTGATCAATAGCCATCATCATTTTTACCAAACCCTGACACGTGCGTGGGCACCCGTGGTCAATGCACCATTATTTCCATGGCTAAAAACTTTGTACCCAATTTGGGCAAAATTAAACCCAGAACAATTACACTTAGCAACTCAAGTGGCTTTAGCTGAATTATTACTGTCGGGATGTACCTTCGCTGCGGATCATCATTATTTATTTCCAAATCAACTGAACCGTGCCATCGATGTACAAGTTAATGCAGCACAAGACTTAGGTATACGAGTGATGCTTACTCGTGGTTCGATGAGTTTAGGTGAAGATGCCGGTGGTCTCCCGCCACAGCATACCGTTCAGGACATGGATATCATTTTAAAAGACTCTGAACGTTTAGTATCGAAATATCATCAACGGCAGGAAGACGCCATGGTGAATATTGCCCTTGCACCTTGCTCGCCTTTTTCAGTGATGCAAGACATTATGCGTGAAAGTGCCAAACTTGCAGCAGCACTCGATGTGCGTCTACACACGCATTTGGCAGAAACCATAGATGAAGAAAATTTCTGTCTACAGATGTTTGGCATGCGCACCGTTGATTATTTGGAAAGTGTAGGATGGCTGAATGAGCGTACTTGGTTAGCGCATGGCATTCATTTTAATGCAGATGAAATTCGACGTTTAGGACAAGCCAAAGTAGGAATTTGCCATTGCCCACATTCCAATATGCGCCTTGCCTCTGACATTTGTCCAACACTCGATTTAACCCAAGCAGGAAGCAAAATTGGTTTAGGCGTAGATGGCTCAGCGTCGGGTGATGCATCAAACTTACTACTTGAAGCGCGTCAAGCCATGTACTTACAGCGCTTAAAATATGGTGCAGAAAAGATCACACCTGAGCTTGCATTGAGCTGGGCAACACATGGCTCAGCACAGCTGTTGGGGCGTGAGCAACACTTGGGGCATATCGCTGAAGGCTTCCAAGCTGATTTTGCATTTTACCGTTTAGATGACATTCGTTTTTCAGGCTCACATGATCCGATCGCTGCTTTGCTACTCTGTGGTGCAGACCGTGCTGAACATGTCATGGTCAAAGGTGATTGGGTCGTCAAAAATCAAAGCTTGGTCAATGTTGATGTCGATGAACTTCAGGCCAAACACCGTGTAGCAGCAAAAGCCTTACTTGCGGCATGATCAAAAAGACCGAAGTATTGGAGTCCTTCGGTCTAAACTTTTAATTTTGACGATACTTTTAATGCCCAAATATTAGTACTTTTTCAAAAAGCAAAAAATAATCATTAATCGGTACTTAAATTGTCAATAAAAGCCCCATCTCCGTTTGGGATGAGGAGCATGCTCTGTAAGATTGAGCATAAAACAACCTCTCCCTAACCCTCTCCTGAAAGGAGAGGGAATTTAAAACATGAATTTTAAAAGTTCAAAAAATGATTTATGCACGAGGTCTATTCCAAAATTTAATTAGGAAATTTTAAGCTGCAGGATGACTGAGTTGATCAATAATACCTTGTGCAGCCAATTCATTTAATTCAGCTTCAGTTCTATATTGGGACAAAATTTCTGTCGTGTGCTGTCCTAACTGTGGTGGTGCATGACGGTATTCCACAGGTGTATCAGATAATTTCATCGGTGATCCAATCACTTTAAAATCATGATTTAAAGCATGTGGAATATTCACCACCATTTGACGGTGTTGAATTTGTGGTTCATTTAATGCGTCTTCTACAGAGTTGATTACACCGACTGGCACTTTTACCGCATGAATCGCATCGACCCAAACTTGAGCATCTTGAGTGAGAAAATAGGCACTCAATAATGGAATTAATTCTTCACGGTGCTTTACCCGATCTTGATTACGTAAATAGTTTGGTTGATCTAGCAGTTCTTTATAGCCAATCGCAATACACAAGTCTTTAAATTGCTTGTCATTACCACAGGCAATAATAAATTCCTTATCTTTGGCTTTAAAAGTTTGATACGGCACAATATTCGGGTGATTATTTCCCATACGCTTGGGTGCTTTACCCGAGGTCAAATAGTTCATGCCTTGATTGGCCAGAGCCGCCACCTGTACGTCTAGTAAGGACATATCAATATATTGACCACGGCCTGTATGCTGCCGCGCCAACAATGCCGCCTGAATGGCAATCGTTGAGTACAGTCCGGTCTGAATATCGACCACAGCGACCCCCACCTTTTGTGCGCCTCCACCGATTACATCATCAGATTCACCAGTAATACTCATCAAACCTGACATACCTTGAATAATAAAGTCATAGCCCGGTTCTTCCGCGCGTGGCCCATCCTGACCAAAACCTGTAATTGAGCAATATACGATATTTGGATTAAGCGCACTGAGCGATGCATAGTCCAAACCATATTTGGCCAGTGAACCTGCTTTGTAGTTTTCAATCACGACATCTGCCGTTTGGGCAATTTCACGGACTAGCACTTGTCCTTCTTCACTAGCAATATCAATGGCTACAGAATATTTATTACGGTTCGCACATTGGTAATAGCCTGATTCTTTCGTCGCGTGACCTTGCTGATTAGGCATCCAAGGTGGTCCCCACATGCGGGTATCATCACCCACTTTAGGACGCTCAATTTTGATTACCTCTGCACCTAAATCAGCCAATATTTGACCGCACCAAGGACCGGCCAAAACACGGCTTAAGTCCAATACACGAATTCCTTTTAATGCACCCATAGTTCACTCCAGATGTGCCATAGGATTGAGCTATGGCACAGATCTTTTTAATTATTTTACTGTTGCAGTTTTTGCAGACGCTTTTTGCTCTGCATCATCAACATATGTATCTACACTTGCCAGTTTTTCTTTTTCCGCATCTGAAGAAAGTGATGCTTGCTGCGGGTCATATTGACGTTCACGAATGAACAAGCCTGGAATAATACCTGCAATAAAGTACGCAGCACCCATCACAATAAAGGCCATAGTGAATGATCCGCCTGCGGCAATCATACCAATGGTTGCAGGTGCAATGGCTGCGCCTAAGCGCCCCATATTGTAAGCACCGCCAATGGCTGTACCGCGTACATCCGTCGAGAAACTTTCTGCCATATAAGTTGCATTTACACCGTATGGAATACCGTATAAGAAACCGAAAGTTACGAGTAAATAGGCAATGTTGGTTGGTGTGTTATAGAAAATGATGATCGGTAAAAATGCTGCCGTGGCTACCGTACCAAACACAAAGGTTATACGACGTCCGAACTTGTCAGCGGCATAGCCGGCTAAAATTTTGCCCAGAATCATGGCGGTATATGCACCTACCATATAGCCTGTCATGGCTTTAAAGTTCATGCTGAGTTCGGTTTCTAGATACGTTGGCATCCAGTTGTTAACACCGTAATAACCGAATTGTAGAAATGCAGCGGTCGACATCCAAAAGAAGAACATTTTGCGATGATTAGTGTGTCCAAAAATACGTTTATAAATACTTTCAGAAGGCGCGTTTTGAGTGACTGCAGCATGTTGTTGTACAGGCTCAAGTTTTAATTCACGGCGTTTTAGCTGCTCAATTTTTGCTTCCTGCCAAGATTTTGGTTCAGGAACAAAACGCATAAAGATCAGGGCAAAAGCAGCAGGAATAATGGTGACATAAAATAGCATGCGCCAGCCATGATCTGGAATAATGGCACCCGCCATCAGCGTTGCAACGATATAACCCACGGTTTGACCGGTTTGCAAAGTCCCAAGTACCGTTGTTCGATATTTGGTTGGCACATATTCTGCCATCAGCGTATTACACGCCATGTAAAGAGAACCCAGTCCAAAAGCGCCAATAAAACGTAAAATTAAAAATTGTTCATAGCTTTGTGTAAAGCCTAAAATACAGGTCATGATTGAGAAAAATACGACCGACCAAGCAATAGTTTTCACACGGCCAAATTTATCGCACGCCCATCCACCCGAAATACCACCGAGCGCCATCCCTGCTAAAGAAGAACTACCGAGCATTCCGGCTTGAAATGTACTTAAACCAAATTCAGCCTTTAAACTGGTCAGGCTGAATGACAGCAACATGATGTCTACACCATCAATCACCAAAGAAATAAAGGCAAAAATAAAAGCCATTTTCCAAGTGTTGCTGGTAATCCGATGCATCGTGCCCACGTTAGAAGGCAATTTGAGCGTTCCTGCTCCGTTTTGCATTTCGTTATTCATTTCCTTGTTCCTCATTTTCCCAAATGAGTCATCGGCATTCCTATGTCTGCACATTTGCCTTTTTTATTCTTTTTATTTCATCACTGCTCAGGCTATTGCACAGAGTTACAAGAGTGTTTCACGATGAATCCTTTATTGATTAAGTTTATTTTTGCATAAAAAGTCTCTAAGGCACTCTATGCAGAGCACCTTATCGATATGGAATTCAATTAGTTACCAAAAGCCGCGATGCCTGTTTGCGCACGACCTAAGATCAGTGCATGTACATCATGCGTTCCTTCATACGTGTTGACGACTTCGAGATTGACCAGATGGCGGGCAACACCAAACTCATCAGAAATGCCGTTACCACCCATCATGTCACGCGCAACACGGGCAATATCTAAAGCCTTGCCACAGTTGTTACGTTTAATGAGTGATGTGCCTTCTACAGCAGCAATGCCTTCATCTTTCATACGTCCAAATCGAAGCGCAGCTTGTAGACCCAAGGCAATCTCAGTTTGCATATCTGCAAGTTTCTTTTGAATCAGCTGATTCGCTGCCAATGGTCGGCCAAACTGTTTACGGTCCATAGTATATTGGTGTGCTGTATGCCAACAGAACTCAGCTGCGCCCATTGCGCCCCAAGCGATACCATAACGAGCACTATTTAGACAGGTAAATGGACCTTTTAAACCACGCACTTCTGGAAAAGCATTCTCTTCAGGGACAAAGACATTGTCCATCACAATTTCACCGGTAATCGATGCACGTAAGCCAACTTTACCGTGAATTGCAGGAGCAGATAGACCTTCCCAGCCTTTTTCTAAAATAAAACCACGAATGTCACCAACATTACCTTCAGGCGATACTTCTTTCGCCCAAACAACAAACACGTCGGCAATTGGGCTGTTGGTAATCCACATTTTTGCACCCGTGAGACGATAGCCACCTTCGACCTTTTTTGCACGAGTAATCATGCTACCTGGGTCAGAGCCATGATCTGGTTCAGTTAAACCAAAACAGCCAATGTATTCGCCTGTTGCCAGTTTTGGTAGGTATTTCTGTTTTTGCTCTTCAGAGCCAAATTCATTAATTGGCACCATCACCAAAGAACTTTGAACGCTGGCCATTGAGCGGTAGCCAGAATCCACATATTCAATTTCACGCGCAACTAGACCGTAGCTAACATAGTTTAGACCTGCGCCGCCGTATTGCTCTGGAATCGTTGGGCCAAGTAAGCCAAGCTCACCCATTTCTCGGAAAATTGATGCATCAGTTTTTTCATGGCGGAATTGTTCGAGTACACGTGGCTGTAAACGCTCTTGACAGTATGCATGCGCAGTATCGCGAATCATGCGTTCTTCTTCAGTTAATTGCTGTTCCAAAAGAAACGGATCTTGCCAGTTAAATTGTACTTTTGGTTTTTTTACATTGACCATTTGATTCATCGCATCCTCTGCTTTTTCGGGCTTTCTTTGTTTTATTTGATGCTATGTGTGAAAAGTGATTCATTCAAACGATTAATTTGCATGTAGATATGCGCCTTTCGCATACCTGAGCTTTGTCCACGGCGTGTTAAGCACTTTAGCCACTGATTTGAACTGCGGATTGCTTTATTTATAGACTATAGTGGTATATGAAAATCATTCTTATATGCCATTTTGTGATACCTATCGATAAAAAGGACTTTATCTATGCGGCGCAATATTCCGTCTTTGCAAAGCTTAATTTGCTTTGAATCTGCTGCAAAACACGCAAGCTATACGCATGCTTCTCAAGAGTTATTTATTACGCAAAGTGCCGTGTCACGCCAAATTCAGCAGCTTGAAGAGTACTTAGGTGTCATGCTATTTAGCCGAACACGTCACGGTGTCGATCTCACAGAAGCAGGCAAGCAATATGCAAAAAGTATTAAACCCTTTTTGCAAGGCATCGAAAAAAGCACCTCAGATATTATGATGCACAAAGGCTTGGGCGGTACTTTAAAGCTGGGGGTTGTGCCAACGTTTGCAACACGTTGGCTGTTGCCAAAATTACATAAATTAAATGCACAGCATCCTGAAATTACCGTGCATTTGGAAACCAGTACCAAACCTTTTTTGTTTAATGAAAATGTCTTTGACGCGGCTATTTTTGCAGGAACGCAACAACAAATTGAGCATTGGCCGGGTATTCAAGCGCATTATTTAATGGATGAAGAAGTGGTTCCCGTTTGTTCCCCCAAATTGATTGAAAACAACTTTCCACTTGCGGAAATGACAGATGATCACAGTTTTAATTTAAGCGATGATGAATTGCTTCAATTGCCCTTATTACAGCAAACCACCCGTCCAAGTATTTGGCAAGAATGGTTTCAAGCCCATCAGCTTCAGCATCCCAAACCATTTGATGGTCAGCGACATGAATTATTTTCTATGCTTTCTGTTGCAGCCAGTCATGGCATGGGAATGGCACTGATTCCACAAATGCTGATTGAAGCTGAACTGAGAAAAAAAGAATTGGTGATTGCATCAAATAAAAAACTGCACGGTAGCAGAAAGTATTATTTGGTCCACTCGAGTCACGACAGTTCACCGCAAATACAAAAATTTGTCGATTGGGTGCTACAAGAATTGCACCTGATCAGTTGAAGTAATCGCTATATTTTGAGTACAGTAAATTCGCTGAATCATCCATTCAATACATGTAACCGTGCCTAATGGACGCATCAATTAAAATATAAGGCTAAATATCTATGCAAAAAATTGTGGTGTTTTCAGGTGCCGGCATGAGCGCAGAAAGCGGCATCAATACCTTCCGTGACAGTGATGGTCTTTGGGAGCAGCATCGTATTGAAGATGTGGCTACACCTGAAGCTTGGGCACGTGACCCTGCTTTAGTACAGCGTTTTTATAATGAACGCCGTAAACATATTTTAGCCGCAGAGCCAAATACAGCGCATAAATTGATTGCTGAACTCAATGATTTTTTTGATGTTCAAGTTATTACTCAAAATATTGATGATCTACATGAACGTGCAGGCAGTCACAATGTACTACATCTGCATGGCAATATTCGTTACGCAAAAAGCTCTGGCCCTCAGGCGCAATATACGCAAGAATTTTTCCCCATTGAAGGTGCAGATTTAAACTTAGAGACCGATCAATGCCCTGAAGGATATCCTTTACGGCCACATGTGGTGTGGTTTGGCGAAGCAGTGCCTGCCTATGAAGATGCCAGTATAAGTGTACAAACGGCGGATATTTTTATTGTGATTGGCACAAGTCTGGCAGTCTACCCTGTGGCAGGATTGATTCACGAAATCCCTGCCAACTGCCGTGCATTTTATATCGACCCGAAAGCAGATTATCAGCGTGTACCTGAGCAGTATCAACTGATTAAAGCGGGTGCAAGTGAAGGAATGAAAAAACTTTTTTTGCAATTGGTTGCGCCATAAAAGCACATTTTGGCATCAGTATCGATCAAAAAAACTAATATTACCTGCTTCTTTTTCAGGCTTTTTGCTGTTTATAGTCTATCTAACTTGGCTTAAGTCCAATAAATCACGCCATACACGCGTTTGGCATTCAAATTGCTTAACAGTATTACGTTTTATTAAAAAAGTAATATTGGGGCTTGGTCAGTATGGGTTATGTCGCAAGAGAGCTCAGTCCAAAAAGTAAGCTATTGCTTGGCTTAGGATCATTTTTAATTCCTGTGCTCATTTGGTGTGCAGTGAGTTATTTGCCATATTTATGGCATCCGCAGGTGCAAATTACGCAGTCAGGCAGTGTGCCTTATTTTCAGGTCGATAGCCGTGTAGACAAAGCGGTGTTTTATGCCGAAGCGCAATCTGCGGTCAATGCAGGTTTAGCACCACCTCAAGGTAAACTGGTCAATCCAATCTATCTACCTGCACCGCATGAAGTAGCAAAAGCGCTGGTTACAGCCTTTATCACCCCGCCTGCCCAACCTGATGCCCCATGGTTTCATCAAAGCTTATGGCACAGCATTAAAATTGTGTTCAGTGCATTTTTTATTGCCTCTCTCATCGGTATTCCGCTGGGTATTCTTTGCGGTTTTTCTCAAAAAATATCACAACTGACCGAACCCTTTGTTGAGTTTTTCCGCTACTTGCCCGCTCCTGCTTTTGGTGCATTAGCCATTGCGATTTTAGGCATTAATGATGCACCTAAAATCGCCATTATTGTGATTGGTACGCTGTTTCAGCAAATTCTGATTATTGCGAATACCACACGGATGGTTGACCGAGGCCTGATCGAAGCAGGTTTTACGCTGGGCACCAATAAAATGAAAAGCTTATTTCATGTGGTGATTCCAGCGGCACTACCAGATATTTACCGCGACTTGCGTGTATTGCTCGGCTGGGCTTGGACTTATCTGATCGTGTCTGAACTGATTGGCACAACCTCTGGGATTACGTGGTTTATTACTCAACAAGCGCGTTACCAAAACTTTGACAATGTCTATGCCGCGATCCTCATCATTGGGGTGATTGGTTTAGTGTGCGATGTGGTGCTAATGAAACTCGGACAACGTCTATTTAAATGGAAAGCAGGAGCAAAATAATGAACAGCACAGAATTTAATGCCACCACTTATTTCGATGCAATTTATGCGCGCCCTGTCATTTTGGAAGCAAAAAAACTCACACAAAGTTTTAAACACGGCAAGACTGAGCGCACTATTTTAAATCAGTTGGATTTAAAGATTCATAAACGTGAATTTATCTGCGTGATTGGCCCATCGGGTTGCGGTAAATCGACCTTTAGCCGAATTGTGGCTGGACTTGACCCTTACAGTAGCGGTGAATTGCTGGTCGATGGCCAAGCCATTGAAGGCCCAAGCCCTGAGCGTGGCATGGTGTTTCAAGGCTACACGCTTTTTCCATGGAAAACCGTCAAAGAAAATGTGATGTTTGGCCCTTTAATGAAAGGTGCCAGCAATTCTTCGGCTGAATCCAGCGCACGCGAATGGATTGATATTATTGGTCTAGAAAAATACCAAGATCAGTACCCGCATCAGCTTTCTGGTGGGATGAAACAGCGCGTTGCCATTGCCCGCGCATTGGTCAATGAACCCAAAATATTATTGATGGATGAGCCGTTTGGCGCGCTTGACCCACATACCCGTCAAAAAATGCAAAAACATTTAATGGATCTTTGGCAAAACATTGATATCACCATCATTTTTGTGACCCATGATATGGATGAAGCCATTTTATTGGCGGATCGTATTGTGGCGCTCAAAGCCAATCCTGGTGAAATTAAAGAAATTATTGAGGTCGATTTACCCCGTCCTCGTAATCCTGAACTCATGCTGAGTCCTGAATTTAAACAACTGCGCGAACGGGTGGATTTCTTGGTACATGCGCAGGAAGACGAGCTCGACCCAGCGATGGAAAACCTACCGAAAATTCCGCGTATGACTCAAGTCAGTACGCAAAAATAACTGGATTTATCCCTCTTCATCTTTAGGACGGCCTAAATGATGTACTACAGCGTTGGACGGCCAACTTTATAGGAATTGAAGATGAATGAATCTTATGTTTTGCCACTTGTTGATATTTCAAAAATGCAAAGCACAGTATTGTCCGAGCGTTTAGAAGTAGCCACTGCTTTGGATCAAGCCTGTAAAGATGTTGGTTTTCTATATTTAAAAGGTGATCAGTTCAATTTTGATTTTGCGACATCACTAATTCAGGTGGCAAAGCGTTATTTCCAACAAGATACCGCCCGTAAAATGCAACACTATATTGGGCTGTCGAAAAATCATAGTGGCTATGTGCCAATTGGTGAAGAACAATTTGCAGGCAACAGCTATGACTTAAAAGAAGCCTATGACGTCAATTATGATTATCATGGCGAAACTAAGGCATTTCCCTTGCTGGGCCCTACTTTATGGCCAGATGATGCCACATTTAAAAGTACAGTCAGTGATTATTACCACCATTTACGCAGTATTAGTGAGCAGATTTTTCAGGCCTTTGCTTTAGCTTTGAATGTAGATGAGCATTTTTTTGAGCGCAAAATTACCCATCCGACCAGCCAACTGCGTCTAATTCATTATCCGTATAACCCTGAAGTGAAAGATGCCGAAGGTATTGGCGCGCATACAGATTATGAGTGCTTTACACTGCTCTTGCCGACGGCACCAGGTTTACAAGTATTAAATAAACAAGGTGAATGGATGGATATTCCATTGATTGAAAATACCTTGGTGATGAATATTGGCGACATGATGGAAATTCTGTCGAATGGCAAATATTTGGCCACCAAGCACCGTGTTAAAAAAGTCTCTGAAGAGCGCTACTCTTTTCCTCTTTTCTGTGCATGCAATTACGACACGATCATTGAGCCAGTACATTCTACTGAAGCGCCTAAATATCAGCCCTTAATTGGTGGCGAACATTTATTTAATCAAACCGCGCAAACATTTAGTTATCTCAAAAAACGTATCGCTTCAGGAGAACTGAGTCTAAGAAATGCTGTGCCGTTGTCCTCTTTTGGTATGGATGAAAATACAGAAGTACAAGGAGCAAGCGCATGAATCTATTTCAGGCTTTAGCACAACTTCGAGCAAGCCAAGAGATTTCAGGTCCTATTCCAGACTATTTATATGGTGCTTTTCGCCGTAAAAGCATCAGTTTTTCGAATGGATTAACGGATGAAAAAACCATTGTGTATTGGTTTCAGTCTCGTAGTTTCACTATCGATCTACGTTTAAAAAGCCAAGAAAATACGCCAGTAAATGAGCGTCAAGGCTGGATTGGCAACACTCTTTGGGATGCTGAGCAGCAATTATTGTCTTGGGATGTTAAAGCACACTCAAATTATCAAAATCATGTGCAATGGCCAGAGCCTGCCAAGTTGCATGCGATTGGCAACTGTATTTTAGAATTCTCTCCAAGCAATGTGTATGTCGAAGACTGGCGTCAGCAAGTTCATGAAGGGCTATTTTTAGGCCTGCGTTTGAAGTCAGCCCTCGATGTAGAAAGTCATCAACCCTTGCAGATGGATGGCGGTTTAATTATTTGTGATAAGCATGTGGCCTTCGCACTGAGCCGTTTACCTACAGATCAGCAAACAGTTGCCAGCATCAACATATCATCTGCACCTACTATATATGAAAAGGTGATTGAAAGCTTTGAAGTATCCATCGCTGTAGATGGTCTGCATAAGTACTACACAACGACTTCATCTCAGCAAGATCAAGCACTTAACTTTGATCATTTCGAAATTATTGATGAAATACATTTAATGCAAAACGTCATTATTAATGGTCAAGCAATACAGCTGATGTTCGAGGTGGATATTTATGTTCCACATTATGCATTTCAGCGTCGCACTGATACCACGACAGAAAGTACAGATTGGTTGCAAAATGAAAAACAGCACCTCTTGTACCATGCCGTAGAATGTCTATAGGAAATCAATGTCGTTTATATATTTGCTCATCGCAATCATTGCTGAAGTGATTGCCACGTCCGCCTTAAAAGCCAGCAATGGCTTTACTGAACTAGTACCGATTATTTTTACCGTATTGGGCTATGCCATTGCACTCTTCTTTTTAGGTTTGACCTTTAAATCGATTCCAATGGGATTGGCCTACGCCATGTGGTCTGCTGCAGGCATTGTACTGATTTCTTGTGTGGGCTGGATTGTGTTTAAACAAAATTTAGACCTGCCTGCCATGATTGGTTTGGCCTTTATTTTATTGGGTATTGTGATTATTAATGTTTTTTCTAAAAGCACAGAGCTTTGAAATGTCAGTTTTAAAATGAAGTTTTTAAATAATATCTCTGAAATTTTAAAGACTTAAATTGCTATAGATAAAAATGCTCTAGCTTGCTGTTGCACACTAGAGCATACGTTTCGAATGAATTAACTGTGATCAGTCGGCTTCTATAAAATGCCTTTCACTAGAAAAAAGCATCCAACAATACATAACAGCACAGCAAAACATTTTTTCAGTACTGCTGGTGAAAGCGCATGCGCAGTTTTCGCGCCATATTTAGCCGTAAAGAAACTCATCACACTAATGCCCAAAAAGGCATAGATATGAATAAAGCCAATGGTATTTGGAATTTCAACATGCTGCTGCATGCCGAAGAACATAAAACCTAATGCGCCAGCAATGGCAATGGGTAAACCGCAAGCCGCAGACGTCCCGACCGCTTTTTGCATCACCACGCCATTTGCCGTTAAATACGGCACCGTAATACTGCCGCCGCCAATCCCGAAGATGGCCGATGCAACGCCGATACCCGAACCTGCTGCAATTTGTTGAGTTGTAGAGGGTAGTGTTTTATTTGGATTGACTGGCTTTTTTGCTCCCATAAACATGGTATAAGCCACCCAAAGTAAAAACACGCCGACAATCATTTGCAGATGTAAACCTGACAGCCAGCCTGCAATCCCTGCGCCTGCAAAACAGCCAATCGCCATAGACGGAGCTAAATTTTTAAATACAGGCCAAATCACAGCACCATTTTTATTGTGCGCCATCAAGGAGCTGATCGATGTCACAACAATCGTAGCCAAAGATGTGCCGAGCGCCAAATGCATAATCACATCGGGACCATAGCCCATTTGGCTAAAAACAATATAGAGCAAAGGCACAATGATAGTACCGCCGCCAACGCCAAACAGCCCCGCAGCAAAACCTGCAAATGCGCCAATAATTAAGAAAGTAATGAGTTCCACGAAATAGATACTTTTAAAGTGATGTATTGAAGAAGTCTGACTGGTTTAAGCCAACTCCACTTGACCCACAGCATGATAAGCGCGGTTGAAATATACCAAACTTTCTTCCTGCTGACTTTGCTTGATTGCAACCACACGGCACATAAACACACTGTGCGTACCCACTTCTTGAATCTGTTCAATCTGACAGTCAAAACTGACCAAAGCATCTTTTAATATCGGTGAACCTGTTTCTAATACAGTCCAAGAACCCAATTTAAAACGCTCTTCCGAATTGAATTTGCTTGAAGCAAAAGCATTGGAAATTTGCTCATGCTGTGCACCTAAAACATTGACAGACAGAACTTTATTTTCAAGAAAATGCGCATGAGAACGAGATGATTGATTCATACAAACCAGCAAAGTTGGCGGTGTATCTGTCACACTGCATACGGCTGATGCTGTAAATCCATGCATGCCTGCTTCACCCTCAGTCGTAATCACGTTGACTGCAGTCGTCAATAAAGACATTGCATTTCTAAAATCAGTTGCTTCAATCATCTCTTCAATCTCAATGGTCTATATGGCTTATCTCTTTCTCAGGTTTGGACAATAGCAAATTTAATTTCCTTATTGCCCTTACATGAAATTGAGTCAGCTCGAATTTATGCGGTCAATTCTTGGCGAATAATGGCAGCGCCTGCGCTTAGCGCATTTAGTTTGCCTTGCGCCACTTGGCGAGGTAAAGGCGCCATACCGCAGTTCGTTGAAGGATATAGCTTGTCGGCATCTACAAATTGCAATGCTTTGCGTAATGTATTTGCTACTTCTTCTGCTGTTTCAACTTGATTGGTTGCTACATCAATTGCGCCAACCATCACTTTTTTACCGCGGATGAGTTCAATTAAATCCATAGGTACACGAGAGTTTTGGCATTCAAGTGAGATGATATCCAGCTTCGATTGCTGCAGTTTCGGGAATGATTCTTCGTATTGACGCCATTCATTACCCAAGGTTTGTTTCCAATCGGTATTGGCTTTAATGCCATAACCATAGCAAATGTGAACAGCTGTTTCACATTTCAGACCTTCAAGCGCGCGCTCTAAGGTCGCAATGCCCCAGTCATTTACTTCATCAAAAAATACGTTAAACGCAGGCTCATCAAATTGAATGATATCTACACCAGCAGCTTCAAGCTCTAAAGCTTCTTGATTCAGGATTTTAGCAAATTCCCAAGCCAATTTTTCACGGCTTTTGTAGTGACCATCATACAAGGTATCAATCATCGTCATCGGGCCAGGCAGTGCCCATTTGATCGGCTGATTGGTTTGGCTGCGTAAGAATTTTGCATCATCCACAAACACTGCTTTCTTACGCGATACTTCGCCCACCACAGACGGTACACTTGCATCGTAACGATTACGAATACGCATCGTTTCACGCTTTTCGAAATCTACACCTTCAAGATGTTCAATAAACGTGGTCACAAAATGCTGACGGGTTTGTTCACCATCACTGACAATATCAATGCCTGCATGGATTTGTTCATGCAAAGATAATTTCAACGCATCACGTTTTGCATCTAATAATTCTTCGCCTTCAAGTTTCCATGCTGACCACAATTTTTCAGGTTCAGCCAGCCAAGATGGTTTAGGTAAGCTGCCAGCAGTTGAAGTTGGGAGTAAAATGGCCATATTCGATCTTCTATCTCTATTTTCTTTAAAACGGGTGGTTTAACTCACCCGTGTTTCATCTATTTGCGTGATTTAAAATTAAGCTGCGGCTGCATTTTCAATACTAAAATTAGCCGCCCACTCATTCAGAATGTCTTTATATGGCTGGATAAAGTTCTCTTCCGTCCATTTGCCCTGTTTAACCGCCAACTGACCACGTTCAACACGGTCATACACAATACGGGTTAATGAGTAATCACCGAAACTTAAGCTTGGTTGATACACTAAACCTGCTGTCGCATTGGTATTGTAAATTTCAGGACGGTAGATTTTTTGGAAGCTTTCCATGGTGCTGATCGCGCTGATCAGTTCGAAATCTGTATAGTCGCTCAGCAAGTTATTTGCTGAATAAAATGCCAATGGTGCAGTCGCATTTTCAGGTTTGAAGTAACGAACGCTTAAGCCCATTTTTGCAAAATAGTCATCGGTACGTGAATAATCATCATTAGTGTATTCCACACCTAAGATCGGATGCACATTTGCAGTACGGTAATAGGTTTTTGTCGTTGAAATACTTAAACAGATGACAGGCTGTTTTTTAAATTCAGCTTTGAATACGTCAGAATTGATCAAGTGTTGATATAGCTTGCCGTGTAAATCACCAAAATCTTCAGGTTTTTCATTGAACTTACAGCCGAGTGCTGGTAATACCACGCTGAAATCATAATCACGCACATAAGATGAAAAACTGTTGCCAATCATACCTTCAATGCGTTCATTGGTTTTGTGGTCAGTAATTGTGCTTTTCAGCATTTCAATGAATGGGAACGTTTGGCCGTTGCCTTCAACATCCAGTTCAGCAGAGATAATGTCAATTTCAAGTGAATAACGGTCTGCATTTGGGTTATCACAGCTTGCCAAAGTATTGAAACGGTTATTAATCATTGCCAATGTACGGCGTAAATTTTCTTCACGGTGTTCGCCGCGTGCCAAATTGGCAAAGTTCGTTGTTAGACGTGTATTGTCAGCTGGTTTATAGTTTTCATCAAAGCGGATACGTTTGATTGAACATGCAAATTTATGACTCATGGAGATTCACTACCCTAAAATTAAAATAATCAAAATTTCTGTATGGAGTAATTTATACGTGAATCTTAAGATGAATAAAAATGATTTAACCTCAATACAAAGTGAGTGAAGTTCATGTTTGGTAATTTTATAAGATGAATTTATTTCAATTTAGCTCAATGAGCGCACTTTAAAACTGATCACCCCAAAGAATAATATTCAATTAATTACTGTATAAACAATATCTTATGATTTTATTGTTTGCGTATTCATATCAGAATTTTGCTAATTTTTTGATGTAAAAATGAAACTCATCAATTAGAATGTCTACTTTTAGAATATGATTATTTATCAACCTAAGTGAATTAAACTCAGCTTAAACTGAAAAAAGATCAAATGATTAACTGATTTTGTGATTTCTTATATGTAGATACAAATATCTAAATTTCTCATTTAGATACTTGCCCTATCTTTGTTAGCAGCTATGCAATCACTTTAAAAAATAAAAGATTTATGCACGACAATCCCTGTCATTGCCCCATCACCTACGGATAAAGCAACTGAACCGCCTGAACGTGTGACATCACCGCAAGCATAAATTCCTTTAACATTTGTTTCTTTTGCTGGCGACGTTTTAATGGCCTCGCCATATTCATTGCAGTCTATCTCTAAACCTAAATGATGAATCCAGTTCGATTGCAGACGAGTAACAGTAGAAACAAATAAGCCATCCAATTGAATTCGTTCACCATCTGCCATTACAACGTCACAATGACCTTCAATATGGTCAATTTTACGCATTTCGATCTGAATTTGACGTTTAGAAAGCTTCGCTAATAACTCATCATCCAATTGATCTACAGCAATTGCATCATTTAAAAATAAAGTAGTATTGCCCCAATCTGGCAACATCAACGCCATGTGCAATGAGTGCATACCCGACACTAACATGCCAATTTCACCTAAGTTCAGTTCATAACCATCACAATATGGGCAGTGATAAATAGATTGCCCCCAACGTTCAGCCAAACCATTCACTTGAGGCAATTCGTCACGTACGCCAGTGGCAATAATCATTTTTTCAGCTTGAATGTGCTGATTACCTGCAACAATTAAATATTTTCCATCAAGCGCTTTTACATCAGTAACCGTTTCAGCAAGCCATGAAATCGTGGAATACTTTTCTAATTGTGCTTTGGCTTCTTCTGCAATAGCACTAGGTGATCGGCCATCTTGCGTCAAAAAATTATGTGAATGTTCGGCAAAACGATTACGACGTTGCCCTGCATCAATAATTAAAATACGGCGGCGCGCACGTGCTAAAGGTAAAGCAGTAGAAAGTCCTGCATAACTGCCACCAATAATCACAACTTCATAATTCATGTTCATAATGCCCTATATGTAACTTTAAAAGTTACTATATCATTTAACATGCTTATAAGAAACTTTTAATGTTACAATCTTTCAATTGCCCTAATCACCTATTTCCTCATGCGTAAAGACAGTAAACTTTCAAGAATGCTACATGTTCTGTTGCATATGGCGCGTGAAAACAAGCCTTTTACTTCCGAGCAAATCGCTGAGATGCTGGAAACAAATCCAGTTGTAGTGCGTAGAACCATGTCGGGATTAAAAAAACATGGATTTGTTGATTCTGAGAAAGGCCCTGGTGGCGGCTGGAGTTTGATTAAACCTCTGCATGACATTTCGCTGTATGACATTTACCTTGCTGTCGGTGAACCTTCTATTTTTGCGATTGGCAATGAACATTCAGCACCAGATTGCTTGGTAGAACTGGTTGTCAATCGGGCACTTAATCATGCCTTTTTTGAAGCGCAAGAAGTGCTGATTAAAAACCTTAAAGCAACTCAATTAGACCAATTGGCACATGATTTTCAGATTGAATGGAATCAGCAGATGAACACTAAATAAAATAAATGCATCTTCAAATTGATTTCAATTTTAAGTCGCTATACTGAATCTGACTCAGCTCCAACTTAGAAAAAATCAGCATATTCGAGCTTTGACATGTCCATGAATCGCTAAAATATAAAGTTTATATTTATAGCTTATGATTATGTCTAACAAACTTGATCGTCAGAAACTGACGCTCCCAACAGGTCATGACAAGCTTTTATTGCATTCTTGCTGTGCGCCCTGTTCTGGCGAAGTCATGGAAACTTTAATTGAATCTGGTATTGATTTTTCGATCTTTTTTTACAATCCAAATATTCATCCAGTCAAAGAATATGAAATACGCAAAGAGGAAAATATCCACTTTGCAGAAAAACACAACATTCCGTTTATCGACTGTGATTACGACACAGACAACTGGTTTGAACGCGCCAAAGGCATGGAAAATGAGCCTGAAAAAGGTATCCGCTGTACCATGTGTTTTGATATGCGCTTTGAACGTACAGCATTATATGCGGCAGAACATGGCTTTAGCCTGATCAGCAGTTCACTGGGAATTTCACGCTGGAAAAATATGCAGCAGATTAATGACTGTGGTCATCGTTCGGCTTCACATTATGACGGAATAACCTATTGGGACTATAACTGGCGTAAAAATGGCGGTGCTGTACGCATGCTGGAAATCAGTAAAAAAGAAGAATTTTATCAGCAGGAATACTGCGGCTGTGTGTATTAACTGCGCGATACAAATCGCTGGCGCATGAGCCAAGGCCGCGACCGAATCAAATTAGGGGTGAAGTTTTATTCCAATGCGATGGATGAAGAAGCTTAAGTTCTGCACTTTGCTATCTTTCATTGATATTGATTTGATGTTGCCCTGAAGTATTTGCACCATTCAGGGCTTTTTTAGCTATATTGCAACTTATTTCAGTTCTTCAACCAAAGCTGGATAGATTGATCCATCGACATCCATTTCGGTTTTATAAATGCCATTGGCAACATTAAATTTATTCACGTGGTAGCTAGAACCATAAATCGAGTCAAACCCCGTTCCTTTTTTAAAGACTTGTTTATTGGCAGCTAAATCCAATAAATGTGTCCCTCCAATAAACTGTTCATATTGTGCAGGATCAACGCCAACACGGGTCGACATGATTTTCACTGCATCGGCATGCGTTGCAGGGTCGTTGATGTATTTAACCGTTTTATCCCAAACTTGAATGATTTTTTTCCATTCTTCTTTGTTGGCAGATAAATGCGTCATGTTGACGGTTAATGTGTCGTAAATCAGACCGGGTTTATCTTTCGAGGTATAAATGATTTTAGAACCTGCTACCGCTTTCAAAGCTTGATTTGCGACCGGTTGCCATACAGCAATCGCTGCAATATCTGGACTGGCAAATACTTGTGGCAGCTCATTGGTCATGGTATTGACCAACTTCACTTCAGAAGCTTGAATTTTTGCATCATCCAACGCCGTCGCCAAAAGCAAATGATCAACCAAGCCTTTTTCTGTCGCTACACTTTTTCCTTTCAAATCGGCAAGGCTATTGATGGCATCTTTCGCGATGATGACATCATTACCCGCAGAATAGTCCGTCGCCATAATCATGACGCCTTTCGTGCCGCCAGAACCCGTGACTAAGTTGTCGCCATTGGTGACCAAAACAGCATCCAACTGATTAGCCGCAAATGCAGATAGTGAGGCTGAATAATCAAACCATTTAAAGTCCACATTGACACCGGCTTCTTTCAACCAGCCTTTTTCAATAGCAACTTGCCATGCGACAAAACCAGGCCAGTCGCTATATCCGATCGTGATGGCTTTTGTATTGACTGTGCCTTCTGCTTGCGCGTTTGGTTCAGGTGTTTTGGCTGTATTGTCACAGCCACCCAGTAAGATGGCAGTCAAAACGGATGCAGATAAGCAGGCTTTTTTGATCATAGTGCGATTTCCCCGATGGCATTACAGTTAAATTTGGTATTGGTATACAAAAACGATGGCGTTTTAGGATTGCTGACAGATTGAACATTGTGCTTTGCAAGATTTGGTCTATGGTTGGCTGCAATAGCATGTGCTTGCTGTAGGTCTGTTACTTTGTCTTTAAACTGACCTTGTGAACGATATAATTGGCCCATTTTAAAACTCCTTAATTCTTTGCATTTTGCGGAATTGGCGGCATTACAGCGTCCATCAACTCCAAATGTCCTTTAATCACACCCTTAAGTGCTGAAAAATGCTGACTGATAACTTTGAGCTCTGAACTAACGCCTTGCAGAATCATGACTTCTAAAATTTTGTGGTCATCAAGCTGAATATGCAGCGAGCTCACCACTTGTTCTAAAAACTGCTGCTGTAAATCTAAAAGCTGAATACGTAGCGCCGTACTACTTGCGTCATAAAGTAAGGTAAACGTGCCAACCATCACTTCGTTGCGCTGCTCCTGATCGGCAATCAGATGCTTATTGATCATGTCGACAATGGCCTGAGAACGGCTTTCATAATGCTGATCGACAATTTTTTGATCCAAAGCATCAACTGTTTTTTCAGGCACGGTAATACTGATACGCGCCAGCTTTCGTTTAGGCACTGTTGTTCCTTATTTTTTTTGCTGAATATAGAAACCCGCACGGGCGCTCAGTAGCTCAATAAAAAATTGCTTTAATTGATGCAGAAATGTTGCAGATTGATGGCGGTTCATATGCATCTCCTGTTTGAGTAATACAAAATATTTATTTCGTAATATCGATAGAAATGCAGAATCTGTGCCAAGTGAGAAATACAAAAAATGATCGATTATTTTGTTCTTTTAACTTTCTTTTAAATTTTACTGTTCATGATTTGTGCAATAAATGCACTCATCGAGACCCCTTTGCACTATTGCTGCGATGTATTATTTGATGAAAGACCATTTATTAAGGTCGTTGTTCTTAAACAAGAGCATTGACCGGCATGTAACAAACTTGAAGTTCAATTTATTTCATCAACATTGAACATCATTTATACTGATTGATCATTCTATTCATCACTCAACGCCTATGAAGTATTTCAGCTGCGCGGTATGTTCTAACCAAATCTTTTTTGCCAATTCACACTGTGTCAATTGTCAGACTGCGCTGGGTTATATTGCCTCTGAAAAGCAAATGGGCTGTTTTGAAAAGCACAGCACTACGCTGTGGCTTGCGTTAAATCCTGAAATAAAGGGAAAACGCTTTAAACCTTGTCATAATTATCAGCATCATCAGATATGTAACTGGATGGTGCCTGCTGACAGTGAGGAAATTTATTGTGAGTCTTGCCTGCTCACGCACACCATTCCCAACTTAGATAACCCAGACCATATTGTGTACTGGGCACGATTGGAACATGCTAAACGGCGTTTTTTGTATTTAATGCAGCAGCTCAATACCATGCCGCGTCCTAAACGCAGCCAAGATGACCGTTTTGGACTTCGTTTTGATTTTCTGATGCCAACAGAAAATACACCTGTTATGACCGGTCATGCCAATGGAATTATTACCTTGAATGCCAGTGAAGCAGATGTGATTTACCGCGAAACAACGCGTATAAAAATGGGTGAAAACTACCGTACACTTCTAGGTCATTTTAGACATGAAAGTGGTCATTATTATTTTGATTTGATTAAACATTTACACCCAGAGCTGATTGATGAATTTCGGGAACTGTTTGGTGATGAACGACAGGATTATAGTGAAGCTTTGAAACGACATTATAATGACGGTGCGCCGCAAAATTGGGCGGATTACTATGTTAGTTCCTATGCCAGTACGCATCCTTGGGAAGATTGGGCGGAAACATGGGCGCATTATTTGCATATGATGGACACTCTGGAAACAGCCTACTATGCAGGATTGGTGGTCAAAACCAATAAGTCGGATTTGAATAATTTAGAACTGAAAGAAAACCCGATTGGTGCTCAGGATTTTGACCTATTGCTGCAACACTGGATGACCTTGACCTTTAATTTAAATGCACTGAACCGCAGCATGGGCTTAGATGATGCATATCCGTTTACGCTGTCGAATCCAGTATTGGATAAATTACGATTCATTCACCACAAACTGCTCAACATGACCTTAAAAAATCAGCAGCACAATTAGATTAAATTTAACACGTGACAGTGTTTGAATCTCAAATCAACTTTTCGGTATCACAGCATTCGAACATTAGCTTAGTTTGAAAGGATGTATACGTAGTAATTTTCTTGGATTGAGCGCTGTAACACCTGCCCTATTTTTACTATTTTATAAAGGTTAAAATAACAAAAAATAGATGCCTGTGACCTTTTCAATGATGCCTTTCACGCATTTACTCGCTCGTTTTATGTGTATCATCAGCCTGAGTTTGCTCAGTGGATGCCAATTGGTCAAATTACAAGAAAATCAACTCAGTGCGTCACTAAATAATAAAACAGATAGCATATTAACCCATCAGAAGCTCAGTACATTTAGCCATCAAATCCTGTTAATGGTGAATGAAAGCGACCAATCTTGTTTAAATGCGCTTGAAAACTGTATTCACAAAATGCGTAACAATGAAACTTTAGATATTGCTCAAGTCTATGCCGCAGCAAGTGAGCTGTACATGGCACGTGCTTTAAGCGCAGATCAAAATCCACAATGCAAAAAAAGCTTAAAACAACACAGCGGAAAACTCGCATCAAGCAAAATAAAAATATGTATGGATCAGCAGCTTGCAGACTTTGATTTCAGTCTGCGTTACAGCTATGTCTATCTATTTAAATCCGCTCAAGCCCCTGAAGAACGGTTATTTGATTTGCGTCAGGGACAAGTCCGCACCTTTTATAATGTGGCTTTATCACGTTTAATCACCTCATCATTCACCCGTTTTGACTATCAGCAAATGCCTGAAAGTTTAATGCTGGGTTCATCGCTTTATCATTTTAACTATGAACATTATCCTGAAATCAAAAATGCGGACATTGATAAATTACTGTCGAGCTATAATTTTAATTTTTCAGGCTTAAAAACCATTAACCGTCAGGAAGGCATTGGTTCTGAATTTGTCTTAGTCAAAAAAGCCACGGATCTGTCTGCTGCGCAGCCTTTTATACTAGATCCTGAACAGTATTATTCAAATAAACCCAACCCGAATATCCATACTGCACGCTATTTATCTGTTAGTGCGATCGCCGAGCCTGCCAAGACCAATAGCAGCATTAGTGAAATTTTGTCGCCGCAATCAGACTTTAAGGTTGAATTATTTAATCCCTATCAATTTAAAAAGGCAAAAATTGAATCTCAGTCCTATACCCTAACGGCCAATTATTCTGTGCCTTATGGACTTTGGTTAGCCGAAAATAAATTAGGACAATCTGGCTATTGGACACTTCTGAATAAGGAAGAACATTTGCGCATGCCACATGTGTTTATGTTAGAGCCGTATCAACCTAATAAAAAGATTATTGTCATGGTTCACGGATTAGCCAGCAGTCCTGAAACTTGGATCGGCCTGACCAATAATATTATGGGTGATCAAAAACTACGTGATCATTACCAAGTTTGGCAAGTGTTTTACTCAACCAATATGCCAATATTTGAGAGTCGCTTTCAAATCAATGCTTTACTCAAACAGGCATTTGCAACTGTTCAGCCCAATACACCATCGGCTCAGGATGCTGTCATTATCGGGCATAGTATGGGCGGCATCATCAGTCGTTTATTGATTAGCGATGCAGATATTTCCGCTCAAGCTATTCCACTCATGAACTATGAACAAAATACACAGTTACAACGTCATCCAATTATCCGCGATCGTTTTGTCTTTAAACCATTGAAGCCTGTTAGTCGTGCAATTTTCATTGCCGCACCGCATCATGGTACTGACTATGCAGACCGCTGGTTTACCAATTTGGCGAAAAAAATCGTGGTATTGCCTTTAAGTTTTTTAAATGATGTCAATGTTGAAATCCCAAATGCAAAAAATTCAACTATGGGTCTGATTAAGTCTGGGCCAGCAGATTTAAGTCAAAAATCACGTTTTATGCTGTTGTCTGCTGACATCATGCCAAATAAAGATATTCCTTATCATTCTATTATGGGAAATCAGACGCAAAGTACTGAACCGAGCAAAATGTCGGATGGCATTGTTCCCTATACAAGTTCTCATTTAGAGGGTGCTGTGTCTGAAAAGATTTTCAATGGTGGACATTCCATCCATGAGTCTCCAAATGCCATTTTAGAATTGAGACGCATTTTGAGAGAACATTTGGATAAATAAGCGAAATTTTAAGCGCGTTTTTTATGAACTCGAGCTCGTAGGTTGTCTAAAATGATCTTTATCGTTTTTTGCCCTTTAGCTTTTTCTGCTAGTTCTGTTAAATGCACATCTTCCGAAAGACAATCATTCAAAATTATTTTTGCATTTTCCATAATTCGATTTCGACTTTCAGGACTACGTTTCCTTATAAGGTCTTCAAGTTTTTTAGCCATCATTGAATTCTCTTTTATTGAGGGATATCTCAAAAATTTGCGACAAAGCGTGAATGGATAATATTGTTCATATTGGTCGACGTCCTAGCTATGCAAACATTGGTTAAATTATAACCAACTTAAAGGCCTCTTAATAAGTCGTAAATTAATAGTTATTTTTTAATTTTTTCTAATACAACTTGATCTTGACTATATTCGAATGAGGTTAAAGAACCTTCTCTCAGATAAAGACTATTCACAGTTTTTTCTTTAATTTCAAATTTGTAAGAATTTTCTGTCAAATCTTTTTTAAGTAAAATAAATTGAGGATTCCTAAAAGTGTGTTTTATATATAATTTAAAATCCACCATATTATTAAAAATATTTAAACTTTGGATATCTAAATCCTGAAACATTATCAGTTCAGATTCAGTATCTTTGACTAAGCTATTTACCAACTCGATAGAACTAGGATTGACTGTCATTGAACCCTTAAACTTATTTAATTCAATTTTCGAGCAAAGTAATTCTGAAATTTCATAAATTTGTCTGTGCTCTTCAGAACTAAAACTACATTCATTATTAAAAGTTATAGATAAATTATTTTTTTGCTATGGTAGCGCATGAATTTGTATAATTTAAGAAGTTGTTAATCCATGCTAGTTTTTTTGACATATCAAGATTGATTGCTTTGTAGATTTCAAGTCCATCTACTAAGATTTTGAAATCTAATGAAGTACGATTTTCCAATTTCTCATAAATTTTTTTAATTTTATCAAAATAAGGTAAAAATCTGATATCAATTCCTTGCCAATTCTCTAAACCTAAAGAAATATTTGCGATATTATTCGTATCAGATGAGAGATTTAATGGAATATTTTTTATTGAAATTTCAATAAGATTATCAAATTTATAAGCACATATCGAGAATGACTTTCTGCCAAAAATGAAATCTCCTTCTAAATCCAAAATAACATTATCATCACTATCAGTGATCTCAATAATTCCTTTTCTTAAATTTGTTGGCTTGATTGTTACAATCCCATCTTTAACATCTTTAGGAAAAATCGAATTTATAGCATCAGAGTTTGAGATAAAGTTTTCAATTGAAGAGTGAAAAAATTCACCATGTTCAACTAATCGACCATATTTTTCACTAAATTCATTAGCATCTGTTGGAGTGATTTTAACCTTAACAGGTTCATCACTTTCACTCACTGCATCGATGCGATAATGAGTGGTGCCATTAATATGATCACATGAAATATTTAATCTTGGATCGAGAGTTTTTAGCTCTTTTTGAATTCCTTTTGTAATAACGTTTAAAGTTTGATTAGCCACAGATCCAAATACTTGATTTGACATGTGACTTTGTAAAACTCTTGATTGTGCCTCCTTTTCAAATTCAATTTCTGTATAAAACTTTTTATTACTGTTTGCTAAAACTTTTAACTCAGCCCCCTTCTTCCATTCTTTTAATAAATCAACTGAGTATGCTTCAGGCTCTATATCAATTTTTCTAGCACAATGATTACAAAGCCATATCCCATTATTTATAGACTTTCTTTCTTCTGAAGACATTGACATATCATAACGAGGCCCTCCAACCGCAGCAGCAGAAATGTGTGCAGCCGTTCCAGTAATATTAGTTTTATTATTATCTATTTTTTTAGGCTCGATCGTTAAGTTGCCACAATCTGGATTTGAACAAAGATTATTTACTCGATCTCTTAAAACTTTCACAGTAGAAGCTGTAAAATCATCTCTTTTATTCTTTGCCATAGTTCTTTCTTAACTGCTTATCCCTGACCTTCATATTAAACTAAACATCTAATTCATAAAATAAAAAAACCGCCCTTATGGACGGTCTTTTTTATCTGTATCTCATCAAGCCACTGGCGATAACGTAAACAACACCTGTCCCGTTTTCACCGTCTGCCCTTTTTCAATGGTAATTTCAGAAACCATCATACGTTCAGGCGCAATAATGGGGATCTCAATTTTCATCGCTTCAATTACCGCAAGCGTTGCACCTTCTTCCACAATATCACCTGACTTGCATTCAATTTTCCAAATACTGCCCGGCATGTGTGATTCCACCGCACAACCACCTTCAGGAATTTGAACATCACTATCATCGGTCACAGCATCTAAGCTTTCAGAAACATATTCTGCAAGCCCGGCTTCATGCCAACGACGACGTTCTTCATCAAAGTTGGCTTGTTGGATGGATTTAAATGCTGAGATAGATTCGGCATTTTCAGTCAAGAATTCATTGTATTCTTTTAGGTTCAATACACCTTCTTCTACACGCAGTTTTAAGCGACCTGCTTTGAAGTCCTCACGCATTTGCATAAGCTCGGACTCAGAGACTTCATAAAACTTAATTTGGTCAAAGAAGCGTAATAACCACGGCATACCTTGCTCAAAGTCAGGGTTTTTACGATAACGAGACCACATTTGCGTAGTACGACCCACGAACTGATAGCCTCCCGGACCTTCCATACCATAGACACACATATATGCACCGCCAATACCGACAGCATTTTCAGGCGTCCATGTCCGTGCAGGGTTATATTTGGTGGTCACTAAACGTTGACGCGGATCTAATGGTGTTGCCACAGGTGCACCTAAATACACATCGCCCAAACCCATAACCAAATAACTCGCGTCATAAACCACATCTTTGACCGCTTGTTTGTCTTTTAAACCATTAATACGACGGATAAACTCAATATTGTCAGGACACCATGGCGCATCTGGACGTACGGTTTGCATATAGCGCTCTGTTGCTAGCTGGGTTTGTGAATCCTCCCAAGCAAGTGGTAAATACACAGTCCGTGACGGTACTTGCATTTGGGTCACATCAGGCAGTTCAGCTTCAGCGACTTGTAGTAAACGCAATAAATCCAATTGATCAAGCTTGATCGAATCAAAATGGATTTGCAGTGAACGGATGCCCGGTGTCAGGTCAATAATCCCGGTAATGTTTTGCTTTTGAACCCATTGCATGAGTGCATGAATACGGAAGCGTAAGTTTAAATCTAAAACCAACTCACCATATTCCACCAACATGTAGTTGTTGCCCGCAGGACGATATACCACATCTGGCAAGCCATTCTGACCTTTTAAAGTATCAAGCACCGCATTTTTTAAGGTGGAAAGTTCAGGATAAAATGACTCATCAAATGCCACAACCTGCGTATCATTTGCTTCTAATTGTGCATGATATTTTTCATTTAAAAGTTTCGCTTGATGATAACTCACAGGTATAAATGTAACTTTGTCTCCTGCTTTCAATTGACCAAGCTTCCAAAGCTCAGAATTAATCACCACGGCAGGACAAACAAAGCCTCCTAAACTTGGACCATCTGGACCCAAAATAATCGGCATATCACCCGTAAAGTCGATAGCACCAATGGCATAAGCATTGTCATGAATATTCGATGGATGCAAACCGGCTTCACCACCATCCTCACGTGCCCATTCAGGTTTTGGACCAATCAAACGAATACCTGTACGGCTTGAGTTAAAGTGAATCTCAAAAGTATTGGCAAAGAAGGTATCAATGTCTTTTTTAGTAAAGAAGTCTGGTGCACCATGCGGGCCGTACATCACCGCAATTTCCCATTCATGACTAAACGTTGGCACTTGTTCAGGCGCAAGCGCTGTCACTTGTTCAGATGTAAATGCCATGATTGGCAACATATCTCCAATCAATAAATTACGCCCGGCATGACCACCAAACTGCCCCAAGGTAAAAGTCGCTTGTGAGCCGAGATATTCAGGCACATTCAGACCACCTTTGATGCCGATATAAGTACGGCAACCTGTCGCGATTTTGCCACATTTTAAAATCTGACCTTTACACACATTGACGGTTTGCCACATTGGCACAGACTGACCATCTAAAGTCGACGGCATATCACCGCCGGCAAGTACGATTTGGCTGTCACAATGGAATTTTAAGGTTGGCCCTTGTAGGGTACATTCAAGCCCTGCAGTGTTATAGGCATTGCCTAACAATTGATTCGCAACATTAAGTGACAGTGGATCAATGGCACCTGATGGTGGTACACCCACATCCCAATAGCCCAAACGACCTGTGACATCTTGCACAGAAGTTTGAATGCCTGATTGCAACACTTCAATTTTTTGGGTTTTCCACTCAAATGTATTTAAGAATCGTGTGGTTTGCGTACCGGCTTTAAATACATCACAGTCGATAATATTTTGTAGATATTCAAGATTGGTTTCGATGCCTGCAACCGATGTTTTGGCAAGTGTTTCGGTCATTGCAGCAATTGCAGAGTCACGATCGTCCGAAGTCACAATAATTTTAGCAATCATCGGGTCATAAAATGATGAGACATTTGAACCGGTTTCTACCCAAGTTTCATTGCGTGCATTGGCATCAAAATCAACGTGCGTTAAAAGCCCTGCACTCGGTTGGAAGTTTTTGATTGGGTCTTCAGCATATAAACGTACTTGAATCGAATGACCTCTCGATTCAAGTTGTGCTGTTGGTGCAATCCAATCACCGCTGCCTAAGGTCACCATCCATTCCACAAGGTCTACACCAAACACTTGCTCCGTCACGCCATGTTCAACTTGCAGGCGGGTATTCACTTCTAAGAAATAGAATTCTTGTGTGTCGGTATCCATCACAAATTCTACTGTGCCTGCCGAACGGTAATTCACCGACTGCATCAACCCAATCGCAACCGATTGAATATAGGCACGTTGATCATCATTGATATGCGGTGCTGGGGTTTCTTCCACGACTTTTTGGTTACGACGTTGTACCGAACAATCACGCTCGCCAAGTGCCAAGACTAAGCCATTACCATCACCAAAAATCTGCACTTCGATATGACGGGCATTTTGCACAAATTTCTCGAGGTACAAACCTGCATCTTTAAAGTTGGCTTGGGCTAAATAAGACACCGTTGCATAAGCATCTTTCAGCTCTTCTTCACTCCACACCAAACGCATACCAATACCGCCACCGCCCGCGGTACTTTTCAGCATCACAGGATAACCAATACGATTGGCTTCAAGCAGTGCTTCAGCTTCATCTGCCAAAAGCTGACTGCCCGGAAGAAGTGGTACATTGGCTTGAATCGCGAGTTGGCGCGCGGTATGTTTTAAGCCAAAGGATTTCATTTGCGCCGAATTTGGCCCTAAAAATACAATGCCTTGCGCTTCACACAGATCACAAAATTCTGCATTTTCAGACAAGAAGCCATAGCCCGGATGAATCGCTTCTGCGCCTGTTTGTTTCGCGACTTCTAACATTTTATCGACATTTAAATAACTTTGGCTGGCTGGTGCTTCACCGATGTACACCGCTTCATCGGCCAAAGTCACATGCAATGAATCACGATCTGCTTCTGAATATACCGCAACAGATTGGATACCTAACTTTTTAAGGGTACGAATAACACGACACGCAATTGCACCACGGTTGGCGATTAATACTTTATTAAACCCATATTTTATAGACATGGCTTATTCCTCGCCTTCACGGATGATCAATTGAATTTTGGTTGGGTTATAAGCATTACATGGGTTATTCAGCTGTGGGCAGTTGGAGATCAGCACGATCAAATCCATTTCCGCTTTGACTTCGACATATTTACCCGGTGCAGAAATACCATCATCAAACTTTAGATGTCCCTCACTTGTAACGGGCACATTCATAAAGAAGTTAATATTTGGACCGATGTGACGTACGTTTAAGCCATGTTTTTTGGCAATCGGATGTTGTGACAACGCAATCATGAAATTATTACGGCAACTGTGCATTGGAAATTTGTCATGTGCATAGCGAACAGTGTTGCTCTCACATGAACATGCACCGCCTAAGGTGTCATGACGGCCACAATTATCGTCATGGATGGTAGCAATTTTTTTGCCAAAGTTAGTGTATAGCGCCGTGCCTTTTTCTAAATAAATCTGTTGGTTAATCGCTAAAGTATCCGTCGCGCTATAACGCTCTTCAGGGTTTTGGCTAGAGATAAATAGCGTATCCACCGCTTGATTGCCTTCGAGGTCAACGATACGGAAATATTGCCCTTTTTTGACTTCGCACATCCAAGCTTCGCCGGCAGGACATACTTCGCTTAACACTGATTTTTCAAAATTTTGTGTTGGATTTACTAATGCAGTCATGATCATTCCCCTCAAGCCGTTAAAGCGTAATAGCGTTTATTATTTTGAAAAGCACGTTGATTTTGCGGGCAAGAATCACGGCAAACATCGGTGTCTGCCAAAGGCAACGCCTTAAATAAACTTAGTTGTACATCAGCAGGGTTATATTCTTCTGCTTGAGATAATCCATGTGGTGCACTAGATAAAAAGACCAAACACTCCATTTCAAAGCGCAGTTCAATGACTTGATTTGTATTGTCCGATGCAACATAACTTAAGTTGCCATTGTCATCAGGTTGAACTTTAGAGAATAAATTTAAGGTACTGCTGAGGTCAGTTGCAGATAAGCCAAACTTGGTCATTTCAAGCAATAAGCTATCTTTGCCATTACGGTACATATCATTACGGGCATCTTGGAAAGTTTTTGAACCAAATTGTTGTTCGATTTGTTGTGCGGTACTTGGTGCACAAAAAGCATCATTCCAAGCATGATCATCTTTCACAATCGAGATCATGGCACGGCCTAAATCCGATGCCAAAATATGACCCGTACTTAAATATGCCGTGTGCTGCCCTTTAAGACTATCTGGCATGTTGTAGCGTTCAAGCTTATCTTCACTATTTACACAGTACAGTGCCACATTGGCATTTTGCCCTAGCGATTTAAGCTGTAATACTGCCCCACGCTGAATACGCGCTGACCAGTGGTGTCCACCCGGTAAAAGTTCAGTCCATAGTGCTTTATCGTCATGATAATGTATTGTGCTCATTGCAGCCTCTGCCTAATTCTTAACTGTTTACCTCCCGGGCTTTTATCCCTCCGTGCAGCTTTGCTTTGAATTAAAACGAAGCCGTGAACTCTCGGTCGCGGTCATACATGAAGATGTATCGGAACCCTAGATCACTTTATGATGTATGTAGAAATGCAAAGGCTGTGCCAATTTAGTATTACCAATTTATATAAACGTAATACTGCTATTTATTAGACTTTTTTATAGTATTGAGCTATAGCATGACCAAATCGGGTGCAGCCCATGCACAAAATTGCTGCAAAAATTGCAAAAAAAAAGCCCAAAATCATTTTTGGGCTTTATGTAATGCATAAAAATTATTTTACCAATATCTCATGGAACATATGACGTAGCCATTGATGGCTGGTTTTATGATGGCAAGACATATGCCAATATTGCTTCACGCCATAGGTTGGAAATGCAATCGGTGCGTCAAATATTTTTAAGTTGCCGCGCGAAAGCAATACTTCACTCAAGTAATACGGCACAGTAGCAATCGCATCAGTGTCTTGCACGACTAAGCCTACACCTAAATAACTAGGTAAACGCATCAAAATATCACGTTTTAAATCAAGGTTAAGCAGCTCATTTTCAATATGGTAGTGCCCCATCCCTGCATCAATATCAATGTGCGACTCTGATAAATATTGCTCAGTTGTAATGGTGTCACCCTTTAATCGTGGATGATCCTTAGCTGCAATCACCACATAATATTGCTCAAACAGTTTTTGCTGATAAAAGCCGCTTTCCAAATGCGGTAAAAAACCCAGTGCCAAATCAATTTCACCATTCGCCATTTGATAACTGGTTTCAGTGGTAATCGGTCGTACATTTAGACGTATTTGTGGCGCGTGTTTTTTTAGATATTGGCTGATTTTAGGCAATAAAACCAAATGAGAAACATCGGTCATGGCTAGAGTAAATTGTTGATCTGAAATGGCTTGATCAAAATTAATCGTAAAATTATTAATGGCTTCGACTTTACTCAAGGCTTCGCTGACTAAAGGAAATAATTGACGCGATAACTCCGTAGGCACCATTTCATTGCCGATACGTAAAAATAAGGGGTCGTTATAATGCTGTCGTATTTTATTTAAAATATTACTGACTGTAGGCTGACTCATCTGCAAGTGTTCAGCAGCTTGTGACACATTTTTGTACTTATAAACATGAAAAAAAATGCTAAGAAGTTTACAGTCCAATTCAAACACGAAAGATTTAATCCCTAATTAAATATTGCAAGTTATGCTGTGCATCATCTGCTGAATTATACAAAAAGCCAATAACGAAATATTACTTTTATTGCAGATGAAACGCCAGTTTAGCCTGCTCAGTTGCAATCAGCTTTTCAACACTCCAATCCGTCCGCATAATAGACACAGCTCGAATTTGGATATCAACATGCTTCAAGGAAAAAAACTGGTTTGTTTTGATTTAGATGGCACACTTATCGACTCTGTTGGCGTGTGGAATCAGGTCGATGCAGATTTGATTCAACAGTTAACTGGACAAACCATCCAACTGGGTTTAATTCAACGTGAACGTGACATTCAGCTGCAATTATTTAAAAACACACCAGACCCTTACTTAATGTACTGTAACTATCTAAAAGATACTTATAGAATTGAACAACACTCTGCAGATCAAATCAAACAGCAACGATATGCCATTTCACAGCATTTTTTAGAACATATCATCTTGCTTAAACCACATGCAGCGTTATTTGTTCAACAGCTCATTCAGCAAGGCATTCAGGTGGCAATTACCACCACGACCAGCCTGCAAAATATTTATCGATATCAAAAAAATATCCACATTTATCCAAAGCTGCATTTTGAAAATAGCTTTGATCTGATCCTGACCCGTGAAAATGTCAAAAATATTAAGCCGCATCCTGAAGTCTATTTACAGGCGATTCAACATTTTGCCGTTCAACCTGAAGAATGTTTAATTTTTGAAGATTCGCTTATTGGTGTAGAAGCTGCAAATGCAGCAGGCATTGAAGTGGTTGCGGTGTATGACGCATATTCAGAACACGAAATTGAGCAAATCAAAAATAAAGCGGATTATTTTATTCATGATTTCTCTTCGGTTCTGAACTAAGTTAAAGCAAAAAACATTCGCTTTAAAGTTAAAAAAGCAGCCCAATTTAGAGGCTGCTTTTGATTTTTTTGCATCAATAGATAATTGATCTATTTTACTTTTTTATAAATGGATCCAGACCCAACTAAATTTCCAGTTTTTTCGTCAATTGCAAATTCAACAGCACCTGTCCCAGAGTTTACAGCCAGTAAACCAGATTCAGCGACAGATGCAGGTACAGGATTTTTCTTTTCAGATTTACCACTTTGTTTATCTTTTAAAGTATTGGTAATGAAATAGTTTTCACCATTTTTACTAATAATCAGCGCATTTTCAAGTTGCGGATCTACTGCGGTATTTTGCCATGTTCCAGCATAATCAGGCGCTGGACTTTGTTTACATGCAGTGAGGAGAACTGCGAACAACATCGCAGAAAATAATTGAATCTTTTTCAAAATACTGACCTTCTTTGTCAATGAGTTTTGCATTATAGAAAGCCTTGAAGAGAACTTAAGACCGTTCATGTTGTGCAAAAGTTGCAAACCAAGTCCTGCTGTTTTTCTTTTGTCATGTTTTGAAACATTTGTAGTCTTTCATCATAAATAAGCCCACTTGATCGTGGGCTTATTTAAATATTTTCAATCTTTAGATTTATACGATTTGACGCATTGAACCGGTTTCTTCAAAAGTGGCATGCCAAGACAAAGCCTCTTTTAAAATATGCGGCGTTTGACCACCACGCTCACATGCGCGTTCAAAGTAGCTCAACAATGCTGCGCGATAATCTGGATGTGCACAGATTTCAATGACTTTACGTGCACGCTCACGTGGTGAAAGACCACGTAAATCTGCCAAGCCCTGCTCTGTAACCACGATGTCAACGTCGTGGTCAGTATGGTCTGTATGACTCACCATTGGCACGACAGATGAAATCGCACCGCCTTTTGCAATCGACTTGGTTACGAAAATGGCAATGTGCGCATGACGAGTAAAGTCTCCTGAACCACCGATACCGTTCATCATTTTCGTACCCGTCACATGGGTCGAATTTACGTTTCCGTAAATATCAAACTCAAGCGCCGTATTAATCGCGATAATGCCTAAACGTCGAATGATTTCAGGGTTATTGGATAGCTCTTGTGGACGTAACACAATTTTGTCTTTGTACTGATCAAAATTGTTCATCACGTGCTGTGCACAAGGCTCAGATAACGTCATTGAACAGCCTGAGGCAAATTTCATTTTTCCAGAATCAATTAGCTGGAAAGTACAGTCTTGTAGTACTTCTGAATACATTTCCAAATCATGAAAATTCGAATGCTCAAAACCGGCAAATACAGCGTTGGCAATCGAACCCACACCTGACTGTAGCGGGCCTAAATTTTCAGGCAAACGCCCTGCTGCGACTTCACCTTCAAAGAAATCAATCAGATGCTGAGCAATCGCTAGGGTTTCAGCATCAGGTTCATCCATTTTAAACTGGGTATCTGGCAGATCATTCAACACAATAGCTGAAATCTTATCGGGGCTGACATTGATCCCAATCGTACCGATACGTTCACCGACCTGAGTCAGTGGAATTGGCCCACGGTTTGGTCGCACTTTCGGCACATAAATATCATGTACACCTTCTAGCACTGGGTTAATCGTATTATCAATTTCAATAATCACATGATCTGCCATTTCAATGAAATTGGCTGAGTTACCACATGAACCTGTCGGAATAACTTGACCATCTTCGGTAATTGCAGTCGCTGCAATAACGGCCACATTAATGCGCGGTAAATTATGATGACGAATATTGTCAGCCATTTCAGACAAGTGTTGGTCAATATACATGACCTCGCCAGCGTTAATGGCTTTACGTAAACCAGGATCTGCCTGATACGGATAACGACGTTCTATCGCATGTGCCGCATTGAGACGACCATCGATACTATTTCCTAAACTAGCACCCGTTGCCAACGTGATACGAAGAGGATGTGAAACTACATGATCTGCAAGTGCCAATGGAACCGTCTTTGCCTCACCTGCACCACCAAAACCACTTAAACCAACCACTGAACCATCTTGAATTAACTCAATCGCTTTTTCAGCAGACATTACTTTGTCGCGAAGGGAGAGTAAGCGAATGCGATCTAAACCATTCATAATTAAATCTCAAAAAATAAATATCTCAAAATAAACATCTTTTTTCGCCATCCCAGCGAACTGAGATAGCGTTTGTTATTGCTTATCTAAAAACGTACTTATCTAAAAGCTTACTTATATAAATTGAGGCAAATTAAATCAGTTCAACCGCAATTGCAGTTGCTTCACCGCCACCAATACACAGTGCTGCGACACCTTTTTTACCGCCAGTGCGTTTTAAGGCATGAATCAGCGTCACAATAATACGTGAACCTGATGAACCCAGTGGGTGACCAAGTGAGCAAGCACCACCATGAATGTTCACTTTTGCTTCATCTAAGTTAAATCCATCAATCGCCAGCATCGTAACCATGGCAAATGCTTCATTGACTTCCCACAGGTCAACTTCTTGTGCATCCCAACCGGCTTGTGCAAGTACTTTCTCAATAGCACCGACTGGAGCAATCGTGAACTCTGACGGATGCTGTGAATTTGTAGCATAAGCAACGACTTTTGCCAGTGGTGTTAAACCACGTGCTTGGGCCGTTTCTTCTGATGTAACCACCAAAGCAGATGCACCGTCAGAAATTGAGCTGGCATTGGCAGCTGTGATCGTGCCGTCTTTTTTGAATGCAGGACGCAGTGTAGGGATTTTTTCAGGCTTAGCACTTAATGGCTGTTCATCTGTGTCAACAACGACGTCACCTTTACGGCTTTTAACGGTAACCGGCACGATTTCATTTTTGAAGAAACCGCCTTGAATCGCTGCAACGGCTTTATTGAGTGAGTTGATGGCAAAAGCATCTTGCTGTTCACGGGTATAGCCTTTTTTATCTGCCATATCTTGTGCCAGAATACCCATCGATAAACCTGTCTCAGCATCTTCTAAGCCTTCTTGAAACATGTGGTCTGTAGTTTTACCATGCCCCATACGATAGCCTGAACGCGCTTTTTCAAGTAAATATGGCGCATTTGACATCGACTCCATACCACCAGCAACCACAATATTAGCAGAACCGGCTTTAATCGCATCAGCTGCTTGCATCACTGCCTTCATGCCTGAACCACAAATTTTATTAATCGTGGTGGCACCCGTTGTATCTGGCAAACCTGCTTGACGCATCGCTTGGCGTGCAGGACCTTGTTTAAGACCAGCCGGTAATACACAGCCAAAAATAACTTCGTCAATATCTGTAGGTTCTAAACCTGCACGTGCAACAACAGCCTGAATCGCTGCAGCACCTAAGTCTGGGGCTGTACAAGATGAAAGTGAACCCTGAAAACCACCCATCGCTGTACGTACGCCATCTACAATTACAATCATTTCTTATTTCATCCTGTTTTAAATCTTTTAACCCCAAGGAACCATGACTGGTTCCTCAGATTTTCCATCTTAATGTTTTTCACAGTGGTTTCGATGAAACCTTAAGATTGAGCGGTGAAGTATTCTTCAGATAGCTGCATGATAAGTTCAGAACCTGCTTTAATGCGTTGAGCACGGGCAGCAAGGTCAGGTAGAACTTTCTCAACATAGAAATCTGCGAGTACCAGTTTGTTTTGGAAGAAGCTCTCTGGTTTTGCAGCCGCAGCTTTGCTAATACGCGCAAACATATACACAAAGCTGAGTAAACCAACAGCGTGCAGGTAATCGACTGCCACCGAACTGCTAAAGTCTGGGGTGGTCTTAGATTGTTCTACAATGAATTGCGTTAATGCTTCAACTTCGTCAGAAACTTGCAATGCTGCAGATTTAACTTTTGAATCAGCCATGGTTGCAGCAAAGTCACGAATTTCAGCAATGTATTCGGCAATAAATGCACCATTACATTTCGTGGTTTTGCGTCCAATTAAATCAATCGCTTGTACGCCATTTGTGCCTTCGTAAATCTGTGAAATACGTAAGTCACGAATGCATTGCTCCATACCCCATTCACGGATATAGCCATGACCACCAAAGCACATTTGCGCTTCTAAAGTAGCTTGTAGGGCTGTATCTGTTAGGTAGGCTTTTGCAATAGGTGTCAATAAAGCCACGCGGTCATTAGCTTTTTTCACTGCAGCTTCGTCAGTTGAATATTTTGTAATATCCAGTTGCTGGCCAACATACACAGCAAATGCACGAGATGCTTCGTTGTTGGCGCGTACATTCAACAACATACGACGTACATCACCATGTACTAAAATAGAGTCTGCTGGTTTTTCAGGAGATTTCACACCTGTCGCAGAACGACCTTGTAGACGATCAGTCGCATACTGTGCAGCATTTTGGTAAGCAAATTCTGCAGCGCCAATCCCTTGGATACCCATCGATAAACGTTCATAGTTCATCATGACAAACATCGCCGCAAGACCTTCGTTTTCTTTACCAACGATATAACCTTTGGCACCATCAAAGTTCATAACACACGTTGCAGAACCTTTAATACCCATCTTGTGTTCAATTGAACCCGCTGAAACAGCATTACGTTCACCGACTGAGCCATCGGCATTGACATGGAATTTTGGAACGATAAACAATGAAATACCACGTGAACCCGCAGGTGCATTTGGCGTTTTTGCTAACACAAGATGGATGATGTTTTCACACAGATCATGTTCACCACTGGTGATGAAAATTTTCGTGCCTGTAATATTAAATGAACCATCTTCATTCGGCTCTGCTTTGGTTTTAATGATCCCCAAATCAGTCCCTGAATGTGGTTCAGTTAAACACATAGTGCCTGACCATTCACCCGTATAAAATTTTGGAAGATAGGTTTCTTTTTGCTCTTGCGAAGCACGGTCATTAATCGCCATACCTGCACCCACAGTCAGTAGTGGATACAACATAAATGATGGATTGGTACTCCAAATCATTTCGTCAGCAAGTACTGTCAACATTTTCGGCATGTTTTGGCCGCCCCATTCTTCAGAAGCGCCTAAACCCACCCAGCCACCTTCAGCGAATTGTTTAAAAGCGTCTTTAAACCCTGTAGGCGTAGTAACAACACCATTACTAAACTGCGCACCACCTTCTTCATCTGCAGTACGGTTCAAGTCTAGAATAACGTTTTTAGAAAACTTAGCCATTTCTTCTAAAATGGCATTTGCAGTCGCCATATCAATATGAGCTAAGTTTTCATTTGACTGCCAGAACTCATCTGCATTGAATACATCATTTAAGATGAAGTCCATGTCCTTTAACGGCGCATTGTATATTGGCATTGTACTTTCCTTTTCTACAGGCTTTGTCAGCGTCTTTGACAAAGTACTTTTTTAAAGTTGCACGCTCCCGCACAAAATCATCAAATCAATTTTGTGTGGATTTTTTAAAGATCTGTTTTTTCAGATAGATATCTAAAAAGAATATAGATAATGTGTTTTTACCGACAAGTGAAAAATAACCACCTGATATTTTGAGCAGCATTATTTTATTACACTTAAATAAATTTATTGAGTTGACTAAATTTATAATTGGTAATTGATTAAAACCAAACATAATAGCACCCATAATCATGTTTAATTTAGGTTGTATTAATAACATAACAACCAAGACCGTTTTGTTAAATGCTGCTTTTGTTGTAAAAGCGAAAAGACAATAAATTAAAAAAAATAAAAATGGAATTTTATTTCAAAAAAATGACCTCAAGGGTTCAGTTTTATTGACATTAATTTTATGCTATGAATTCTATATGCTTTACGCACTCTACTAATGTGTTTATTTTTAAACCAATTTATGTAATATTTGAGACCATAGTGGAATGTAAGATTCACAAGATTTAGCTTAAGCTAGGCTTGTTCACCCTCAAGCTGTTTATGGAACAGGTATCATGAGTTCAGTACGCCAACAAAATTTTATCCTTCGCAAGGAAAAAATTTTAGCCATGGCAGAAACCCTGCTATTAGATAATAATCAAGACATCACCTTAAGTGAGTTAGCTTGTGAACTAGATATTGCCAAAGGCACGATTTATAAACATTTTAAAAGTAAAAACCAATTATATTTAGAACTGATTATCTTAAATGAAAAACGATTATTAGAAATTTCAAAAAAATATAATCATGATATTAAAACTTATGTTTCACAATATATGCTTTATAATATGTTGAATTCTAATAGAACTATATTATTACATGTCATTGAAGAACGCTTAACTAATAATGAACGTAAATTAAAAGAGTTATTTGAAGAGCTCTATCGTGTTCGTGAAGAACGTATTATTGAAATTAAGGATATGACCAGTGATTATTTAAAATCACTTGAAAGCGCAATGTCGATTCGTGATTATTTATCCTATATTTGGACGGTCACTTATGGTGCGTCCCTACTCCTCAATTCAACGCATTATCAAAAATCAATCGGTTCACGTGAACGTTTAATCAAGCTATATATTAATCAGGCGCTGATGACGCCAGATAAAATTTCAGCCGTATAAAATTGATTTATAAATAAAAAAATCCGAACAATTGTTCGGCTTTTTTTATACATTAGACAATATCTAAGTTATGCAATCACAGGTGGGAAACCATCTTCGGTTAAAGCGCTAATCAATTGCTCTGCACTGGCACTGGATTCAACCTCAACTAATTTAGTGGCTACATCAATAGTGACCGTTGCATTTTCATCTAAGTCTTTAATCGTTGCTGTCACGCTACGTGCGCAACCACCACATGTCATATTATCAATACGAAATTTCATGCTGTTCATCCTTCTTTTCTAATAACAACACTATAAACCTTGCCACGATTGTAAGGTCAAGCGGGTTTAAATCTTTGCTGTATGGCAGCACTCAGCCATGCCCGTTTCGATTTGATTTAAAATCGTACAATCGGCTTGATCATTACCGGCACAGCCATCGACGGACTGTTGCAAGATCTCAACCATGGCCTGTAAGTCTGCGATTTTTTGATTTAAGGTCTGGATATGTTTTAACGCCAATGATTTAACTTCAACGCTTTGCCGACTTTGATTTTTCCAAAGTCCAAGTAAATCTTTCATTTGTTCAGAAGAAAAACCTAAATCACGTGCATGTCTCAAGAAACTCAAGGTTTTAATATCGGCTTCCGAGTAAATTCGATAGCCTGCATCGGTGCGCTGCGCATTATTTAACAGCCCAATCGATTCATAATAGCGGATCATTTTTGCAGAAATGCCCGATGCTTTCGCTGCTTGTCCAATATTCATCTCAAGACTCCTGAAAAACTGGCCCTTTAAATGCTTTTAAACGTAAGGCATTCGACACAACAAACACCGATGAAAGTGCCATTGCACCTGCTGCGAACATAGGTGAAAGTAGTATGCCAAAGAATGGATATAACACACCTGCAGCGACAGGAATCAATGCTGCATTGTAAATAAATGCCCAAAATAGGTTTTGGCGAATATTATTCATCGTCGCTGTGCTCAGTGCGATTGCTGTCGGCACCATTTGTAAATTACCCGACATAAGCACAACGTCCGCGGCCTCTATCGCCACATCTGTCCCTGTACCAATCGCCATGCCCACATCTGCTTGCGCAAGTGCAGGCGCATCATTAATACCATCGCCAACAAAACATACAACACCATGTTCTTTTTGCAACTGTTGTACAGATTGCACTTTTTGATCTGGCATCACTTCAGCAATCACATGATCAATTTTCAACTGTCGTGCTATGGCAGTGGCAGTGTGTCGGTTGTCGCCTGTAATCATGGCCACTTTCAGCCCTAAATCATGCAAAGCTTGAATGGCTGCGAAGGTTGTGGCTTTGATCGGGTCGGCTACAGCAACAATGGCAGCAAGCTGTTGATCGATCGATACATATAGCGGGGTTTTCCCTTCATTGCCCATGCGTTCTGCCAGTGCTGAAAAGATTTGTGTTTCTAAACCAAGTTTATGCATCAAATGATCTGCACCAATATAAATGCTTTGTCCTTCAACAACCGCCTGAATCCCAGCACCAGTCACGGAATCAAACTGTTCAACTTCTAAAAGTTGCACTTGCATCTCTTTCGCAGCTTGTACAATGGCATAGGCAATCGGATGTTCAGATTTCTGCTCTACAGAGGCCAATAACTGAAATACGCGATCTTTATCAAAAGCTTCAGTGACTTCAAAATCTGTCAGTTTCGGTTTACCTTCCGTCAATGTCCCTGTTTTATCGACTGCAACCACTTGAGTATTTTTGAGTTGTTGTAAGGCTTCACCTTTACGGAACAATACTCCAAGCTCTGCACCTCGCCCTGTACCGACCATGATAGATGTTGGCGTTGCCAAACCCATTGCACATGGACATGCGATGATCAGTACTGCTACAGCATTGACTAAGGCATAGGTTAAACTCGGTTCAGGTCCAACTACATACCAAACTAAAAAGGTGATCAACGCCAACGCCATTACCACCGGTACAAACCATAACGTGACTTTATCCACCAAAGCTTGAATCGGTAATTTTGAACCCTGAGCCTGTTCGACCATATGGATAATTTGTGCCAAAACAGAATCTTGACCTACCGCAGTGGCTTGTATTTTCAATGCCCCATTTTGGTTAATCGTTCCACCGACAACTTGATCACCGGCTTTTTTCTCGACAGGAATTGGCTCGCCACTGATCATGGATTCATCAATATAACTGTTCCCAGACACTACAGCACCATCGACTGGGCAACGTTCACCAGGCCGTATTTCAATCAACATACCTGTTTCAACATCACTAATCGGCAAATCTATATAGCTACTAGATTGCTCAACACGTGCTGTTTTGGGTTGCATGCCGACTAAGTATTGAATAGCTTGCGAGGTTTTACCTTTGGCTTTCGCCTCCATAAAACGACCCAAAAGAATCAACGCCACAATTACTGCGGCTGCTTCAAAGTACACATGAACCGTACCTTGCGGTAATAATTGCGGAGCAAATGTTGCAACACAAGAAAAACTATAAGCAGATAAAGTCCCGACTGCGACCAAAGAATTCATATCTGGGGCAAGTCGCGCAAGTGCTGGTATGCCGTGCTGATAAAAGCGTCTTCCGGGTAGGATTAACACCAAAGTGGTTAATATAAACTGAATATACCAACTATTTTGTGTCCCTAAATTATGTGCAATAAAATGATGAAAAGCTGGAATCATATGTGATCCCATCTCCAAGATAAAAACAGGAACAGCGAGTACCAATGCGATGATTAAATCACGTTTGAGCAACCGAGCTTCATCGGCTTTTTTTTCTGCCATTGTCGGTTGTAGTTGTGTAGCAACGGTCGCACTGTATCCCGCTTTTTTAACTGCCGCGATCAATTCCTGTGTTTTTGAAACTGGCGCCTGAACAAAGGCTTTTTCACTGGCTAAATTTACCGTTGCTTTATTGACACCGTCTACAGCGTTTAAGGCTTTTTCAACCCGTGCCACACATGAAGCACAGGTCATTCCATCAATATTTAATTCAATATTGGGCTGTGCAATATGAAAACCTGCTTTTTCTACAGACTTCGCCAATGCAGAATTTTCAACAGATGCCAATGCCGTAATCGTGGCTTTTTCAGTTGCCAAATTCACTTTTGCATCGATGACTTCTGGAACTACCTTTAAGGCTTTTTCAACACGTGCAACACACGATGCGCAAGTCATTCCTTCAATTTCAAGTTCAATCTGCTTTTGTGCAACGCCAAAACCTGCCTTTTCAACGGCCTGAATTACAGCAGAATAATCCACATTTTTATCACTCTGAACATGTGCTGTTTCAGTGGCTAAATTCACTTGAGCATCAGTGATGCCATCGACTTTTTTTAAGGCTTTTTCAACCCGTGCCACACAAGAAGCACAGGTCATCCCTTCAATAGCAAGTGTGCCATCAAAAAGTTTGCGTTCTGTCGAATCTGTCATGGCAACATCCCAATCATATGTGCTTGTTTTAGGCTATAGCTTAAACTTTACCACAATGGGAAGGTCAAGTTTTTCTGACTCACAGCAAGGCTTTTCTTTAAGGTATAAAGAATTGCGAAGATTTAAAAACATAATCAATAATATTGAATAATGATTATTCAATTAGTTTATTTTTCTGATATTAAAACTACACCTTTCCTCATTATTCAGTAAGATAGAGATTCGTGACCACCAAACGAATTACTCTCTTTCGCATGTACAAACTGTCGAACATTTGCTTTAACTGCGCATATTTGTGTGCTTTTTTATTTTTAATTTTAAGTTGGAGTCTAGATCATATTGATGTTTGGCTCACTCAAGTGGTTATCCCTGCTGTCACGATATGCATACTCTTAGGCTTCCTGTTTAAATATATCGCTCGAAAGTTAGGATATGAACCGCCTAAACGAAAAATTAAACAACAAAATGCCAAAAACGATGATCAAGACGCGGCTTAAGACAAGTATAAATAACAAAATCATCAATAAAAAAGCCCATTCAATTGAACGGGCTTTTTTTCATGTCAGAATTATTAGTCAGCACTAATATCTTCAAATAAAACTGAAGAAAGGTAACGTTCACCACCATCCGGTAAAATGACCACAATGGTTTTGCCTGCATTCTCAGGACGTGCAGCAAGTTTTGCCGCCGCAGCCATTGCCGCGCCACTAGAGATACCCACTAAAATACCGTCATGAGTAGCCGTTTTACGCGCCCACTCAATTGCTTCAGCACTTTCAATACCGATCACTTCATCAACAAGGTCTAGATCTAAGTTACCCGGAATAAAGTTAGCTCCAATCCCCTGAATTTTATGTGGCCCAGGAGTCAGTGTTTCGCCTTTTTTCGCTTGGGCAATAATCGGAGATTCAGCCGGTTCTACCGCAACAGAATAAAGCGGCTGATTTTTCACTTTTTCAAAATAGCTTGAAATGCCTGAAATCGTACCGCCTGTACCTACACCTGAAACTAAAATATCCACTTTACCACCGGTCGCTTCCCAAATTTCTGGGCCAGTGGTCAATTCATGAATTTTAGGGTTTGCAGGGTTTTCAAACTGTTGTGGTAAATAATACGTTTCAGGATGTTCGGCAACGAGGCGCTGTGCTTCTTCGACCGCACCTTTCATGCCTTTAGCAGGTTCAGTCAATACGAGATTTGCACCAAAAGATTTTAACACCTTACGGCGTTCGATACTCATACTTGCTGGCATGGTTAATGTAATTGCATAACCTTTCGCAGCTGCAACAAATGCCAAAGCAATCCCTGTATTACCACTTGTAGGTTCTACAATATGCATACCCGGTTTTAATAAACCTTTTTCTTCTGCATCAGCAATGAGAGCTGCACCCACACGACATTTCACAGAAAATGCTGGGTTACGGCTTTCAACTTTAGCCAAGACCGTTGCATCTGACTGAATCGCACGATTAATACGAACTAAAGGTGTATTACCAATCGCTTCAGCATTATTACTATATACCGCGATACCTAAATTACTCGTTGCTGGAAAAGCTGAATCTGTTGTCATGACTATTTATCCCTTGTGTATTTATTGAATACGATCTTTAGATGATACAATTATTTTCAAAGTGTGCATGATTTTTTAAGCTAATGTCTTATATTTATGTGCATTTTGTGAAAGCTTGTACTAAAATCAAGCAATAAATTTAACTGATTAACTAAATTTAAACTTATAAAAATTAATGATATTTGATTTCATAAAAAACCATAGAAATTGTCTTATTTATTCAATGTATTAAGCCGTTATATCCGTATACTTGAGCTGTTGTTAATCGTATGGACATATCCAATGAATACCGATCTGGAAATCACTACTATGCGTGATTCTGCCGAATTAGTCGTGGGCGTTTTAAAGTCGCTGGCAAATACGGATCGTCTACTAATTTTATGTCATCTAGCACAGCAAGAATTGAATGTGTCTCAGATTGAAGAAATCACTGATATTAAACAGCCAACCCTCTCACAACAACTGATGATGTTACGCAAAAGTGATGTTGTGACCACGCGTCGTGATGGAAAGCAAATTTATTATTCAATTAAAGATGCAAATTTAGTTCAAGTTCTCAATACTCTTTACCAATTGTATTGCAACCAATCTTATAAATAACACTCAGTTATTTTAAAATTTCAAGCCAGACATGCTGTTCTTGCACCACTATAGATGAATTATCGCAATGGGCAGCAATTCAATACCTCAATTTACCCTCCAAACTTCTTCAAAATATCTATATTTATATCGAATATCCAAAGCTTTAAATCAGCTCATACTTTTCATTAATTCATTTAAAATGATGGTTTCTTACATATCCCGTAAATAAGCAGCGATATTGAACGGTCAAAATTTATTGCACAAGACTTCTTAGCACTTTTTGTGCATAATATATATGAAATTGTGATTTAGATAAGTTTATGTCAGATTTAAAACCTCATTTCTTACAGAAATTTCCTGCTTGGCAGTGGTTACAGCACTACAGCACTGTGAAATTTAAATCTGATGTACTTGCTTCGCTGATCGTGATTGCCATGTTAGTCCCTCAAGGTATGGCCTATTCCATGCTGGCAGGTTTACCTCCAATCATGGGTTTATATGCCAGTATTTTACCGATGATTGTCTACGCCCTCATTGGTGGAAGCTCAACCTTATCGATAGGCCCTGTGGCAATCATTTCGATGATGACTTTCGCCACGCTCAATCCGCTATTTGAAGTTGGTTCGCCTGTTTATATTGAAGCCGCTACACTTTTGGCCTTAATGGTCGGCCTGATTTCTCTGATGCTAGGTGTACTACGTTTTGGTTTTTTAATTCAGCTGATCAGTCATCCTGTCATTAAAAGCTTCATTATTGCTTCGGCTCTGCTCATTGCACTGGGTCAGTTTAAGTTTCTCGTCGATGTCCCGCTAAAAGCCAATAACATCCCTGAGTTTGTTTTAAGTCTGTGGGAATACCTGAGTTTAACTCACTTTGCTTCACTCATCTTTGGTGTGCTGGCCATACTGTTTTTAATCTATGTACCAAAAATGTTGGCCACTCAATCGATTCAATCCCGATTCGGCTCTACTGCCTTTCTAAGTAAAGCACTTCCATTGATACTCGTGGTGATCTCAATTGCATCGGTGATGTTATTTGACCTGCAAAATGTCGGCATTAAAACCGTCGGTGAAATTCCTTCAGGATTTCCACCCTTAAGCTTTCCACATTGGAACTGGGAACTGGTACAAACCTTACTGCCCGGTGCAACAATGATTGCCATGATCAGTTTTGTTGAGTCACTGTCTATCGCCCAAGCCACTGCCTTACAACAACGAAGCCAACTCAACAGTAACCAAGAGTTGGTCGCTCTAGGTTTAGCCAATCTAAGCGCTGGGGTTAGCTCTGCCTTTCCAGTGACGGGTAGCTTATCTCGTACAGTGGTTAATGCAGATGCAGGTGCAAAAACCCCGATGGCAGGTGTGTTGTCGTCATTGCTGATTATCGTTGTCAGTCTCTACTTCACTGGTTTTTTCCAAGACTTACCTTTAGTGATCTTGGCGGCCACAATTATTGTTTCCATTTGGAAATTAGTCGACTTTAAACCTTTTGTGGATACATGGCGTTATTCAAAAGCTGACGGGATTGCGATGTGGGTGACCTTTTTCGGTGTGGTGTGTATCGATATTTCTACAGGTCTCATTATTGGCATCATTTCTACCTTTATTCTGTTGTTATGGCGCATCAGTCGTCCACATATTGCGGTGATCGGTTTAGTCGAGGGCACACAGCACTTCCGCAATGTACAGCGCCATCATGTCTATACCGCACCACATATTCTCTCGCTCCGTATAGATGAAAATATCTCGTTTTTAAATGCCAATACGCTTAAAGGTTTCCTGATCAATGAAGTCAGTGAAAATATTGATCTAGAGCATGTTGTTATCAACTGCTCAAGCGTCAGTTCAATTGACCTCAGTGCCTTAGAAATGTTGGAAGATTTAAATGCTGAATTATCAAAATTAGATATTCGACTGCATTTTTCCGAGGTCAAAGGCCCTGTCATGGACAAATTGCAGCACTCAAAATTACTCACGCATTTGAGTGGTCAAATTTTTCTCACCCACTATCAAGCCGTTACTGAGCTTGCGACAGCCAGTTCTGAGTACCAAATTTAAAGGCCTATTAGCTCATTGTTTAATCAATGCGAATTTGATAAACAGTGAGTTTTGAAGGGTTTACATTTTAATACACAAAAATAGATTATAAAAAACAAAGTTTTATTTTTAAATTAAATTATTTTTTAAGCATTCCACATTTTCGTATAAAATACAGGGCTAATTTTCATCATTTTGTCATTGTAATTCTGACAAGGCTCTCCTATGTTTTCAGCATTTACACGCTTGAGTTTAGTAACCCGAATTATTATCGCCATTATTTTAGGTGTATTGGTTGCTGTCGTCGCTCCGGGCGTTGCACCCTATTTAAGTTTGCTTGGTGATTTATTCATTAAGGCATTGAAATCCGTAGCACCGATACTGGTCTTTGTACTTGTACTATCATCCATTGCAAATTTCAAAGTGGGCAGCAGTAATTCTTACATTAAACCGATTATGTTGATGTACGCTATTGGTATGTTCCTTGCTGCTTTAAGTTCAGTAGTAGCAAGCCTTTTATTCCCAATTACATTAATTTTGGATGTTGCTGCAGAAAATCTTGTTCCGCCAGGCAGTCTTGCTGAAATATTGAAAAACTTATTATTAAGTTTTGTCGCAAACCCTGTTACAGCCATTTCAGAAGCAAATTTCATTGGAATTTTAGCTTGGGCTGTTGCCTTGGGTATTGCATTTCGCCATGCATCAGATACCACTAAAGTTTTCTTATCCGATGCTGCTGATGCGGTGAATAAAGTAATCCGTTTAGTGATTAACTTTGCACCTGTCGGTATCTTTGGTTTGGTTGCTGTTACATTTGCCGACTCAGGTTTGAAAACACTGATCAGCTATGCACACTTACTTGCGGTCTTAATTGGTACCATGTTCTTTGTTGCCTTGGTCATCAATCCACTAATGGTGGCATTTATGACCCGCTCAAATCCGTTCCCATTGGTTTTCCAATGTTTACGTGAAAGTGGTATCACTGCATTCTTTACGCGTAGTTCTGCTGCAAACATTCCTGTAAACCTTGACCTTGCGAAGCGTCTTGGTGTACCAGAGTCAACTGCAAGCGTAGCGATTCCTTTAGGTGCAACTGTCAATATGGCAGGTGCATCGGTCACAATTACAGTCCTCACACTAGCAGCAGTTCATACTTTGGGCATTTCTGTTGATTTCAGCACCATGTTGATTTTATCAGTCGTTGCTACCGTTTCTGCATGTGGTGCTTCAGGTGTTGCTGGTGGTTCATTGCTGCTTATTCCAGTGGCTTGTGGCCTGTTTGGTATTTCAAGTGATATCGCGATGCAAGTTGTAGCCATTGGTATGGTTATTAGCGTACTTCAAGATTCAACTGAAACCGCTTTAAACTCTTCGACTGACGTATTATTTACAGCTGCAGTAGACCGTGGTTTAAGATAATATCCTGATATTGGATACTTTTTAAGGCGAGGCCATGCCTTTTCAGACTTTACCGCTTTGGATACAACTGGGTGCTTTTTTTCTCGCAGTGAATGCAGGAATGATTAATGTACTCGGCCTGGTGACGATCTTGCACCAGTCGGTATCTCACATGACGGGTAATGTCAGTATGTTAGCCATGGCCTTCATTGCATGGCAGCCAAATACGATTATTTATTTGATTTTAGTCTTACTCTGTTATGTGATTGGCTCATTTTATAGTGGGCTTATTCTTGGAAATAGTCACTTTAGCTTAACCAGACGTTATGGCGTCCCATTAAGCTTGGTGGCTTTTTTTATTGTCCTGTGTTGGCTACTATTGCCCTATTTTCCACGTTACGCTTTGCTTTGGGCATGTGTGGCGATGGGTGTACAAAATGCAATGGTTAGCCACTATAAAGGTACCATTATTCGTACCACACACCTTTCTGGTGTTTTGACGGACTTAGGTTTGGCTTTGGGTTATAAAGCCCGTGGACTTCCGGTTGAGTCGAAACGTGTGGTCTTACATTTATTAATTTTGGCGGGATTTATCGTTGGTGGCATACTTGCCAGTTGGCTTTATCCTTATTTAAAATTAAACGCATTCCTAATTCCTGCCGCACTCAGTGTAGTTATGAGCGCAGTATATTGGATCATCTATTTTCATTATCGACATATACACGATTAGTTGGAACGTACTATGGTTAAAAATGCATTACAGGCGCAACTGCTTAAAGCAGGTCTGGTCGATAATAAAAAGGCAAAAAAATTGTCTAAACAAGCCGTACATGAAAAACGTACTGGTGAAAGTAAAGATGCTGAAATCAAGGCGAAAATTGAGCAAGATCAGCAGCAGAAAATGGCCAAAGATCATGCTTTAGAGCAAGATCGTAAAGCAGTTTTGCAAGAAAAAGAATTAAAAGCTGCCATCATGCAAATGATTAATCAGCATAAAATTCGTGATACCGATGGCGAATCGACCTATCAATTTATCGATGATGCCAAGATCAAAAAGCTTTATATCAATCAGCAAATTTATAATGCCCTTGTTGCGGGTAGTCTTGTTATTGCACGTGAAAATAGCAACTATGCTTTTTTACCAAAAGAATTAGCCGACCGTATTAATGCGAAAATGGAAGGCTTTATTATTGTGAATAATTCTGAAGTGAATGAGCAAACCACGGATGAAGAAGATCCATATGCAGCTTATGTAATTCCTGATGATTTAATGTGGTAAGCATTTCATATCGCTAATGAAGCTCCTAATTAGGGGGCTTTTTTTAGCTCAACATTTATTTATTTTAGTTCATCAATTAGGTTATACCTTCAAAAAATCATTTTTAGCACAAAATAAGTAACATTATGGACTATACATGTCGTAACTCCGTAAAGTTTACGAGTATAAAATTGCTTATATAATCATAATAATTACAATAGTTTGATCATTAAGCCTTTCATTTACTTCAATAAGAGTAGGATAATTTTGGAAAAATTTCAGTTCATTAAAAATATTCAAGATTGGTCAGATCAATACCCTTGGTTAGAAATGCTGACTTCGCTCAGTCTTATTATTATTTTTGCCATTATCGCAAATTTTATCGCCAAGCAAATTGTGGTACGTGGTATTCGTAAGCTCGTGTCTAAAATGGCCTTTAGCCATAGTCAAATTTTGTCAGAACATAGTGTGATTAAACGCTTTGCTAACATTGTTCCAGCAATTGTGATCTTAAATGGCATAACCACAGTCCCACATTTATCTGTGAAATTTATTTCAATCGTGCAGATGGCTTGTCAGGCTTTTATCTTCTTGACCATTGCTTTGGCAATTTCTGAATTACTGAATATTTTTAATCTGATTTACCAACGTAATCCAAAATCTAGAAACAAACCAATTAAAGGCTATTTGCAGTTGGTCAAATTGATCATTTTTTTGGTGTGTGGCCTGATGATTTTAGGTACTTTCTTGAAAAAAGATGTATTTACATTACTCGCAGGCTTTGGTGCTATGGCGGCCGTGCTCATGTTGGTTTTTCAGAACACCATTTTGTCACTGGTGGCTTCGGTACAAATTTCTTCTTATGACATGGTGCGAATTGGTGACTGGATTGAGATGCCTTCGCTCAATGCGGATGGCGATGTCATTGATATGTCATTACATACCATTACCGTGCAGAACTTTGATAAGACCTTTACCACGATTCCAACCAATAAACTGGTGACTGACACCTTTAAAAACTGGCGTGGTATGGCACAGTCAGGTGTGCGCCGCATCAAACGCTCGCTTTATATTGATCAAAGCTCTATTCATTTCATGACACAGGATGAGCAAAACAAACTCAAAGAATTTTTATTGCTAGATCAATATCTTGATCATAAGCATGAAGAGCTTGCTCAGTTTAATCAGCAACTTTCAAATCAATCGAAATATAATCAGCGCCGTTTAACCAATCTTGGGACCTTTCGTGCCTATGTAGAATTCTACTTGCAACAGCATTCAGGCATTGCCCAACACCAAACGATTTTGGTGCGTCAGTTACAACCCACGAGTGAAGGCATACCTTTAGAGATTTATGCTTTTAGTAAAACAATTGCATGGAAAGATTATGAAGCGATTCAATCTGATATCTTTGACCATCTGATTGCAATCACACCTGAGTTTGGACTTAAAATCTATCAAGCCCCTTCTAGTGCCGATTTTAAAGCCCTCATCCAACCAAATGCCGATAAAATCTAAGGCCTAAACGTTCGTCTTCCCATGTATATTCGAAGTAGAAATTCTGTAAATTAAAAAAGTCACAATGGCTGTTGAATATATATGGGACTTTCGTTTAAAACCTACTCAACTATCACAAATGATTATTGATCATGCGTTGCAAGGAATGAGAGCGAACCAGATAAATGCCTAGAGCAATATTTCCTTAAACATATAATTCATCTGAAACAGCTAAAATAATTAAAAAAACCAGAACAAATACTATACAAATGTAGACATTTTTAGATACTATTTGTTAACAGTTGCATAAAAACGCTTCTAAAATAGGAACTTGATCATGGAAGGCCCCAATCAACCTTCTCGGAAATCAGTTAAAAACGAATCACAATTACTCATAGAATCGATGAATCGCACTTCTGCCAAACATACGCTCATACAGGCAGAAGCATGTGACTTAGAGAATCGTGTCCGTATTGAGCGTGCTTTATCCGACCCGATTGCACGTATCCCGGCACAGTTTAAAAATGCTTATTACAAATTTTTGTACTACAACCAGAAAGACTATTTAAAGCAGGTCAACTATTTCGCTCAATTGGCATTTTTAATCTATTTTTGGGCAGATCGCTATGTTCTGCCTGACATAGAAGTACTGTCAGGTGTGATTCGTATCATTGCTATTATTGGTGCATTTAGCCTGAACTATGTTCTGTTTAAATATATCAAACAGATTAAATTGCTCGATTTAATATTACCACTAGCGACTTGCCTTTCTGCAATCCTCTGGTTTGAGATATTACTTCAGTCGAAAAATGAACTGGTTCATAGCTATCAATATGCCGCCATTATTTTGATCGTATTGGGTAATTTAAGTATTCATGTGCATTTTCGCCCTTCGATTATGACCTCAGCCATGATCACGGCAGCGATCCTTTTTGGCGCATGGCGCATTAATGATTTTGGTGATTTTACAATATTTTTATTGGTGTACGTTCCTGTGCTGCTGTTCAGTATGTATATCTGCTGGAACTCTACGCTCAACTCTCGTAAAACGTTTCTAAGAGCGCTGCTAGATGACTGGAACTTTCATACCCTGCGCAAAATTGCCCATACGGATGAATTAACCCAGTTAAGCAATCGTCGCCAATTTGTACATGCTGCCAATAAAAAAATCCAAGAAACCCCAATGACGGTCTGTACCAGTCTTTTGATTTTTGATGTCGATCATTTTAAAGCGATTAATGATCGATATGGACATGATGTCGGCGACCAAGTGCTATGCCAAATTGCTGAAATTGCGCGTAAAGAAATGCGGTTTTACGATATGTTGGCACGTTTTGGAGGTGAAGAATTTATTGTACTTTTACCTTTTACTGTCCCAGAAGATGCATTAAAAATTGCTGAACGGTTAAGACATAAAATGGAACAACATCAGTTTCACATGGATGGTCAATTGGTGAAATTTTCGATCTCCATTGGAGTTTCCAAAATTGACCCTGACCACGCCAAACTTGATCAGTTAATTAAACAAGCAGATATTGCTTTATATGAAGCAAAACGCCAAGGTCGTAATCGGGTTGTGCATTTTAATTTTATGAATTTTTGCAGCCAAGTTTTTAAGTAAATAAACAAATCAAAATGGAGAAAAACTAGCGAATCCATTACACTCAGAGCTGAAGAAAGAAAGATTAATTACAGTAAAATTCTCAGGTTATCTGCATGCTTAAATGGTTTGAAAATTTAGTTGACGCTTATCCTGAACAGGACTTGAATAAACCATTGCCGACAAAATTTTTCCCCTTTGTATGGCAAGCTGCAACGGGTGTAAAAAAATACCTCTTGTTATTGGTACTCTGTACAGCTGGTGTAGCGAGTTTTGAAGCACTGCTTTATGCCAAAATTGGTGAATTAGTCAATTGGATCAGTAAGTCTCAACCTGAAACCTTTTTACAGCAGCACCAGACCAATCTGACCATTTTAAGCTTTATTTTATTGGCAAATATCTTCTTTTCTTGCCTTCAAACCATTATTAAACATCAGATTTTATATAGCACCTTTCCAATGCGTCTACGTTGGAGATTTCATAACTTATTACTGAAACAAAGTTTAGATTTCTTCCACAACGACTTTGCTGGTCGTTTATCTGCCAAAGTCATGCAAACTTCACTGGCTGTACGTGAGTTTTGGATTATTCTTGGGGATATGTTGGCCTATGTCTTCATTTACCTGATTTCGATCACCGTCATTTTAGGTGCTATATCGCCACTGTTGATTGTTCCGTTATTACTTTGGCTGGCTTTATTTATTGGTTCTGCATGCTATTTCATCCCAAAATTGAGCAAAATTTCAAATGAACAAGCCAATGCACGCGCAGTAATGACTGGTCGTGTCACCGATGCTTACACTAATATTCAAACGGTGAAATTGTTTGCCCATGCGGGCCGCGAAAGCCAATATGCCAAAGCCTCAATGAAAGAATTTATGGTGACGGTGTATAAGCAAATGCGTCTTGCAGCAAAATACAACATCGCGACGAATTTGCTGATCATTGTTTTATATGGTGGCGTACTTGGAACAGCCGTTTGGCTTTGGATGGATGGTCAAGCTGAGCTTGGGGTCATTGCAGCAGCGACCGCTATGATTTTAAAACTCAGTAGTATTTCCGAGTTTATGATGTGGCAAACGTCTGCCCTATTTGAAAATGTCGGGACCATTCAAGATGGGATGAAAACCATGGGCCGCCCAATTCATATTCAAGATAAAGCTGATGCAACCGACTTAAAAGTACAGCAAGGCGAAATTAAATTTGAAGATGTCAGTTTTGCTTATAATGATAAAAAGGTCATAAATCAATTTAATTTAACCATTCGACCAGGTGAAAAAATCGGTATAGTCGGGCGTTCAGGTGCCGGAAAATCGACATTAATTCAACTTTTACTCCACTTTTATGATATCAATCATGGTCGTATTTCGATTGATGGCCAAAATATAGAAGATATTACTCAAGATAGCTTGAGAAAAAATATTGCTTTGGTGACCCAAGACACCTCGTTATTGCATCGCACGGTTGAAGAAAATATTAAATATGGCCGTCCGAATGCGACTGATGAAGAAATGTATGATGCAGTACGCAAAGCGAAAGCTGATGAATTCATTCCTCAATTGATCGATTTACGTGGTCAACGTGGCTATGACGCATTTGTTGGTGAACGTGGTGTTAAATTATCTGGCGGTCAGCGTCAACGTATTGCAATTGCTCGAGTATTTTTAAAAGACGCACCAATTTTAATTTTAGATGAAGCCACAAGTGCGCTCGATTCAGAAGTCGAAGCTGCGATTCAATCGAGTTTAGATGATTTGATGCAAGGCAAAACTGTGATTGCCATTGCGCATCGACTGTCAACAATTGCGCAAATGGATCGATTGATTGTCTTGGATCAAGGACGTATTGCTGAGCAAGGCACCCATGAAGAGCTTGTCGCTTTGAATGGTATTTATGCACACTTGTGGCAGCGTCAAACCGGTGGATTTTTAATAGAACAACATAAAGTAGAATCAAAGGAAGATGAAAATGCTGTATCTGGAAGACCTTAAAGTTGGTGATCACTTTAGCAGTCGTGAATATGAAATGACTGTTGAAGAAATCAAGCAATTTGCCAACGCTTTTGATCCTCAGGAATTTCATACAGATGAAGTCAAAGCCCAACAGCACCCGATCTTTCAAGGGCTAGCGGCAAGTGGTTGGCATACTGCTGCTGTAACAATGCGCTTATGGACTGAATTTCCTTGTGGCTTATGGCTTAATTGGCTCTGAATCAAGTCTGCGTTGGCCGCGCCCAACACGTCCGGGGGATAAAATTCGTGTAGAAGTTGAAATATCTGCAATTACTCCGTCGAAAAGTAAGACAGACCGCGGCATTGTGACCTATGTTACGCAAGCGCTCAATCAGCACAATGACGTTCTTTATATGTCTACGACCAAAATTGTGGTCTTTTCCAAAGATTTTAAACCGAATTAATCCTTAACGGCCTACTTTACAACGCTAAGGTAGGCCGCTATAAATAGTTGAGCCTAGTCAGTTTGTCCAACAATTTTTGTGGGATACAACACGGAATCATGCCAATATAACCTTGAACAGAAGAAAAACCCGCATTGCAACGGAACGCTATGAAAACAATTAATTCCCGTCAGGATCAGGGTATTCCCGGAGTGTATGGATTGCTCCTTTTAGATGTGGTCTCTCGATGGGGCTACACTGCAGAAACATTATTTAGTCCCTTCGGATTAAACAGCGAACAATTGGCTGAACCAGATTTCCGTATTCCAACACCCATCGCCAATCAATTGGTAGAGCACGCACTACGTTTAACTGGTGAGCCAACATTAGGTTTTCATTTAGGCAACCAAATGCGCATCTCGATTCATGGTTTTATTGGCTATGCCATCATGACGGCGAAGGACATAACCGATGCCTTAGTCTTGGCAAACCGTTTTATTCAGTTACGCATGCCCTTTTTACAGCTTTTTTTCTCGACTTTTGGAACCAAAGCGACTGTTCAACTACAAACCGACGTTACGATAGAGCCTTTACGTACTGAGATTTCAATTGCCTTAATTTTTGGCATGATCAGCATGGGCAAAGCAATTACCGGTGTGGATTATTCTGCTGGTGAAATTGATTTTGATTTCCCTCAACCTGAAGGTTTTGAGCGGTTTATTGCCAAATATCCACGGCACCAATTTAGATTTGATCAGCCACACCTTTTACTCAGTTTTGATAAGCAATATTTAACCAATAAATTGGTCCATGCAGACCCGATTGCCAGTCAAATCGCGATTAATCAATGTGAAGCTGAACTCTCCGCTTTGGGCGAACGTCACCGTATTGCCATGCGCGTTCGTGACATTTTAACCAACTCCGAGCAGCACTATTTAAGTATCGAAAGTGTTGCTGAACGGCTACACATGTCCGATCGAACCCTTAAACGCCAACTTGCTGCTGAAGGGACTTCATTTTCAACTTTGGTCGACGAAGTTCGCTACCGTCATGCCACTTCGCTCCTGTCACGAACTGATTTTACCTTAGAGCAAATTGCTGATGAATTGGGCTATAGCGATGTTGCCAATTTCAGCCGTGCATTTAAACGCTGGAGTGGTCGTAGCCCAAGCAATTGGCGTAAAGATCCGTACTTATAAGTCTTTTGTTTTACCTAAAAAGCATGTATAACTCATGCCAAAAATGAATTTAATGGATTTAAGGAGTTATCAATGAATCATCCTTCAGATTTAAAGTACGCAAGTACACATGAATGGGTGCGAATTGAAGGTGACCTTGTTGTTACAGGCATTTCTGATCATGCACAAGACGCATTGGGTGATTTAGTTTATGTTGAAGCACCAGATGTTGGTCAACATATCACTGCTGGCGAACAAGCGGGTGTGGTTGAGTCGGTAAAAACCGCTTCTGATATTCATGCTCCGGTTTCTGGTGTGGTTGTTGAAGTCAATCCAGATCTTGAAGATGATCCTGATTTTGTAAATGATGCGCCTTATAGCAAAGGTTGGATTTATAAAATTAAACCAGACAATATGGCTGATGTAGATGCTTTATTGACCAGCGAACAATATGAAGCTGGCCTGTAAATATTTCTAATATCTAAAAAATCAGCCCTCAGGCTGATTTTTTTATTTCAATATGATGACTGAATTGGCTTATATACCATTTGCATGAATATCCAGCTTATATTTCTTCCGAAGCTTCGGTACTTTCAGGTTCTTCTTTCTTTTCTTCAACCATACTAAACGATTGCGCAGCCGCTGAAGTACCATTTGCACGTGAACTTTTTAGTTTAATTTGCAAACGTAGTTCATTGGTTGAATCAGCATTTCTTAAGGCTTCTTCATAAGAAATTGCGCCGTCATTATATAAATCAAATAAAGCTTGGTCGAAAGTTTGCATCCCAAGTTCACGAGATTTTGCCATGATCGCTTTTAATTCATGAAACTCACCTTTCAAAATCAAATCTGAAATGAGCGGTGTATTTAACATGATTTCAACGGCTGCACGGCGTCCTTTACCATCTTCAGTCCGGATTAAACGCTGCGAAACAATCGCTTTCATATTGCTCGATAAATCCATAAGCAATTGATTTCTTCGCTCTTCTGGGAAGAAGTTAATGATTCGATCTAGGGTTTGATTGGCATTATTTGAATGTAGCGTACCTAAACATAAATGCCCTGTTTCAGCAAAGGCAATCGCATGTTCCATAGTCTCGGTGTCACGAATTTCACCGATTAAAATCACATCTGGCGCTTGTCGTAGTGTATTTTTCAAAGCGTTATGCCACGAATGACTGTCTACGCCGACTTCACGATGCGTAATCATGGATTTTTTATGCTTATGCACATATTCCACTGGGTCTTCAACAGTGATGATATGCCCTGCACTGTTTTCATTGCGATAATCAATCAGCGCCGCTAAAGAGGTTGATTTCCCTGAACCTGTTCCCCCAACCACTAAAACCAAACCACGTTTTTCCATAATTACATGCTTAAGCGAAGCCGGTAATTTAAGTTTTTCAAAGTTTGGAATTTCTGCCGTAATGGTACGAATGACCATACCCACATGTAATTGTTGCTGAAATACATTGACACGAAAACGTGAAACGTTTGGCACACTAATCGCAAAGTTACATTCTAGTTCTGTTTCAAACTCTTTGCGCTGCTTCTCATTCATCAAACTATAGGCGAAAAGCTTTGTTTTCTCAGCATCAAGCTCTTGCTGCCCAAAGGGTTTCATCATGCCTTGATGTTTAATACTTGGTGGAAAATCTGCCGTAATAAATAAATCAGAACCACCATATTCAACCACTTTGGTTAACATGTGGAACATAAAACGGCGTGCTTCTTCCAACAATTCAGCAGTGTACATCAACTTCCCCAATATAAAATTTCAAACACCCAAGCACAGATTGTCATTATTTCTGCCGCTGTATTGAGCTTAGACATTATTGTGCATAAAAAGTTTGATTTACTCAAACATAAAATATTGAATTATCAGTATATATTTTAAAATATAGGATATATTTTAATTTTTATATCACAGTAAACAACAAAGGATTTTTCAAAATAAAAGCCTTAGAACAATCAATGTTCTAAGGCTTAGCGGTTAATCAATTCAGACTGAGTATGCTGTTGATTGTTAAGCACTACGTTTGATTTGTGATGCACGTAGCTCATTCGCAACCTGTTGAATCAAATCAATGGTTTTGTCCCAACCTAAGCATCCATCTGTTACAGATTGACCATAAGTCATGTCACAACTAATTTTTTGATTACCGTCCACCAAATGACTTTCTAACATCACGCCACGCACTTGGGTATGCTCTCGCTCTGCTACAATAGTGCGTAATACTTCAGGTTGCTTCATTGGGTCTTTATGGCTATTGCCATGACTACAATCGATGACTAAAGCCGGTAAATCGCTTTTTACTTTACTGCGAATTTTGTCTATTTCAGCCAAACTATAATTTGGACCTGTATTGGAGCCACGTAAAATCAAATGTGCTTGCGGGTTGCCAACAGATTCTAAAATACACGGTAAGCCAGTTTGGCTCATACCTAAAAACTGGTGTGGATGCGACGCAGATTGAATGGCATCTAGAGCAATTTGGATTGATCCATCTGTTCCGTTTTTAAAACCGATGCTGTATGGCATATGACTTGAGATTTCACGATGAATTTGTGATTCGCTGGTACGCGCACCGACTGCACCCCAAGCCAAAAGGTCATCAAAATAACCCGTCGCCATTGGGCTTAAAATTTCAGAGGCAATTGGCAAACCCATTTCAATAATTTGTAAGTACAGCTCACGTGATTTTTCTAGGCCCAATTGCATATTGGATGAACCATCTAAACTTGGGTCATACATATAGCCTTTCCAGCCCACTGTAGTTCGTGGTTTCTCAATGTATGCGCGCATCACAAGAAAAATTTGATCTGAAACCTGTGCATGTAATTGTTTTAATTTTTCAGCATATTCCAAAGCAGCAATCGGATCATGGATTGAACAAGGACCGGTAATAATCATTAGACGCGGGTCTTGACCCGTCAAAATATTTTGAATCGTTGCACGATGTGCAGCAATTTGTTCCGCTGATTGAGCAGATAAAGGTAATTGTTGTTTCAGTTGATGAGGCAAGCTCAAAAGTATTTCTTTCGACTGCGTAGATTTCTGTTGAATTTCTGAATTTTGAGTTTGTTGTAAAGCTGTATTTAGCGCATTCATTGGTTTTATTCCTTTGGACTGTGTACACAAACAGTCCGATCTTTTATCTGAGCGTTATGGGACTTTGGGACTTCAAGGCTTTAGACATAGACTGACTAAAGTAAAACCAATAACCGTTGCTAAAATATGAATTTTTTACTGTAAACATGAGATTTCTCCAAAAATATTATAAAAATCAAGACATAAAAAAACCTGATCAGGGTTGCCGATCAGGTATAAACTTGGTGGGCAACCTTTTTCATGCCCGAACGCGTTCAGGCAATTATCTAAACTGCCAAAAGTAATAATATGCGTTTGAGATTAAAGGTTGCTTTAACATCTTGATTTCATCAAAAAGTATCTGTCTGAAAATTAAAATACGCTGTATTCATCGGTTTGACAATAGTTTTTTGCTATTTTGTTGTATTAAATAACTCTGCTGTAAATAATTGCGACCTATTTTTAAAATTTGATGTATTGATTAATAAATAAACATTTATTAGACTGCACAACATTATTCCGCTGTTTCAACCTTTTTTCATTCATTTTAAATTCGAGTATTTGCCAATGAAGTAAGCCCTGTTTTTTTCATCATCAAATCCATTTTTTTGATGTGCAAACACATGGCTAATGACTTCGACTGCATTTTCTCAAATATTGTCTTTTTTATAGAATCAAATTAGTTATTTGTGTTGCGCATCTTTGCTATCGCAAGGTGCATCTATGACTCAAACGGCTTGTATAATTTCCAAATTAAGCTTGGAATTTCCTTCTAAAAAACTTTTTAAAAACCTGAAATTCAACCTGAATCAACAACAGCTTTCGGCATGTATTGGTCGCAATGGTTTAGGAAAGTCCTGCATCCTTAAAATCTTACATGAACAAAATATGAAAGATCTCCCCTATGAAGGTGAAATTTCATGGAATGTACCACATGCCTATTTATCACAATTTTCTCGACTTGAGGCTGACACGATTGCTTCTGCACTCGGTGTGGAAGATTTATGTAGCGCATTTCAACGTATCGAAATAGGCAATGCCAGTTTTGAAGACTTTGAGCTGACTGAAAACCAGTGGCACCTTCCTACACTTTGGCAGCAACAACTTAAGCAGGCGTCACTTCCAACAGATTTAAATTTTCCAGTCGCTCAGCTGAGTGAAGGTCAAAAAACCAAATTGGCTTTGTGTGCATTATTTTTAAAAACTGACCATTATTTACTTTTGGATGAACCTAGTAACCATTTAGATGCATCCTCACGCTTATGGCTCATCGATCGTTTAAAAAACCATCCTGCGGGTGCATTCGTCGTCAGTCATGATCGAGAGTTGCTGCAACATGTAGATCATATCTATGCTTTAAATGAGTTTGGACTCAGTCATGTTACTGGTAACTATGAAGACTACGCTCAACAAAATGATCAGCAAAATAAAGCCATACAGCGTAATGCTATACAGCATCAGCGTGAGTTAAAACAACTCAAATTACAACAACACGAAACACAGACGAAAGCGCAAAAAAGAGAACAACAAGGTCATGCACTACGCAAGTCGAGTTCCCAAGCTAAAGTATTACTCGATTTTAAAAAGGAACAAGCAGGTCAAAGCCTAGCGACAGTTCAAACGCAACAGCAGAAGCAATTGGAAGAAAAGATATCTCAACTGATTCAGTCACAGCAACAACTTGAGCATGTCAAAGAGCAGAAATTCGTTTTTCAACATCGCACTGAAAAAACAGGAGAAATCTTAAGAGTTAAAGATTTTCATAGCAAAACATCTCAGCACCTACCTTTCGACTTGGCCTTACAAGCAGGTGACAAAATTCATTTAAAAGGAAAAAATGGTATTGGTAAATCTACATTTCTAAAGTATCTGAGTCAGACCACATCACAGTCTAGCCATGAAATATTTTTGTCTGTGAATACCCTGTATTTAGACCAAAACTTGAGTGATTTATCACCTGAACTGAGTGTTTTGGACAATCTAGCAAAGTTTAATCGTGATGTTTCCTCAACGGAATGGCGTAATCAACTTGGTCAACTTAGAATCCGTGGTCAAAAAGCGGAACTGCCATTTCACTGTTTAAGTGGTGGTGAACGTTTAAAAGTGACCTTGTTAGGCTTAAATTATTTAACGCCAAATATAGAGCTTTTATTGTTAGATGAACCTGAAAATCACTTAGATATAGAATCTAGAGCGTTATTGGCTCAAGCCATTCAGCATTATACAGGTGCTGTGATCCTCGTTTCACATGATGCTTATTTTGTAGAATCTTGTGGCATTCAGAGTAGCGTCCAATTAGTTGAATAGCTCTTACTCTTTAGAAAGATCTAAAAAAGCCAAAGTAGATGAACGCTACTTTGGCGAATTTACTGCTTTAGAAATCGTTCTTATTTAACTGATATTACGCACGTAAAAGTAATTTCGCATTTTTAAAATGCTTTTTCAGTCTATTCGACGGAGTCTTACATCTAGGGTTTAGATAAAGAGATTAGCCTTCGGCTGGAGGTACTCTTACGAAACGATGTTTCTCATTAGGCAAAATGAGAAGCAAAGCTTCGCAAGGAAACCATCTTGCGGTGCAATGCACCTCACCGACTAAACTCGTTCACTAGCGTCAAATTATTCAAAGTATCGCAAAAACATTTTTGATGAGAAGTAGTCCTGTCTCAAACAGTTGCGGATGACATTACCGTGTATCGTTCTTTTATTTGAATCAAATTACGTTTCTGATGTTAATACGTAGCTTCAGCTTCTAATTTAAGATCTCTTAGGACAATATTGCTAAACAATACTGTTTTTTAACGCCCAATTTTCTTCATGATTTTTTGTTTAACGCGCTGCTGAAGTGATGTTGAGCGTTCCTTGAGCTCGGCACGCCAATCATTCGGCACTGAGCATTTCGCGAGGCGAACCCAAACGCTTGCAAATTGTTTGATAAAACTGGCTTCGTTATAGTGAATACCATATTCGTCACAAAGTGCTTTAATTTTAGGTGCGGCTTCTGCATAGCGATTCGCAGGCATATCTGGAAATAAATGGTGTTCAATTTGGTGACTCAAATTACCACTGAGTATATGCAACCATTGTGTTCCACTAAAATTACTTGAGCCACGAATTTGACGGAGATACCACTCTGCTCGAGTTTCGTTTTCGGTATTGTCCATTTCGAAGTTTTCCGCATCTTCAGTAAAATGGCCATTAAAGATGACAGCGGAAGCCCATAAGCTACGAATCACGTTGGCTACAGCATTTCCTGCAAAGACAGGAATCGCATTGGGACCTGCAATAAGCGGAAAAAACACATAATCTTTAATCACTTGGCGCTTAATTTTCTGACGTACATCGGCCGCTTCATGCCATACATCTTTCCAAGTTTTGGTTTTATACGCAATAACATCTTCTAAATGTAAACGTTGAATGCCGACATACCACTCAAAGAAAACCATGAGTTGAGCAGCCAATGGAATATTAAATAGGAAGCGTGGCTCCCACTTTTGCGATTCGCTCACACGGATCAAACCATAACCGACATCATGGTCCATACCCACAATATTGGTATAGGTATGATGCACATAGTTATGGGTATATTTCCAGTCTTGACCCGTGGCAATAGTATCCCAGTCATAGTTAGCACCATTTAAACTCGGGTCATTTAACCAATCAAACTGACCATGCATCACATTGTGTCCGAGTTCCATGTTCTCTACGATTTTAGAAATACCCAATAGGCCTGTGCCGAGTAACCACACTGGTGGAATCCAGCCTGCAAACATCAACATGCCACGAGATGCGATCTCGCTATAACGGACAAAATTGCGAATTTTATAAATATACGCTGCATCTTTTTCACCCACACTCTGGATGATTTCACGGCGAATTTGCTCAACTTTTTCGCCAAATTCAGCAGTTTGTTCGGGTGATAAATAACGTGACTTACTATTCGGACTAATATATATCGATTGATTCATGATGACGCCCCTGATTTGTTTTTATGCGGCTTGGGTTAGAGTTGAATGCGTACGGGTGAAATTGCCTGAGAGACACATAACTTGATTTGTGTGTTATTCGCATGATCCATTTCGCCAGTGAGTAAGTTTTTCACTGAACCCTGTAATTTGGTACACGAACAGGTATTACAAATACCCATCCGACAGCCATGCGCAGGTTTTAAACCGGCTTTTTCAGCACTTTCCAGTAAATTTCCCTCTGCCAAAAAATCTTGCTGGGCTAAACTAAAAGTAACAGGTTGAGCAGGTACTGAATCATCAGCAATCATCTGAAAATATTCAGTATTTAAATATTCTGAAAGCCTTAACTCACGATACAATTGCTCAATGCTTTGCATCATTTGCGTTGCACCACAGGCATAGCAATCTCGCAGCTTAAAATCAGGAACCATGTGATTTAGCACCTCTGGTGAGATATGCAATTTGGTTTTCAGCGTATTAATCGCATGTAAATGTACATGGTTAGATTGCTTCGCTAGTTGAATCAATTCATCCAAATAAGCATCATCTCGATTGAAGTAAATCAGGTCAACTGTACGTCCAAGCTGAATGGCTTGTTTAAACAAAGCCATGATTGAGGTAATACCACTCCCTGAAGCAAGCAGTAAAATTGGGCGATCCGAATTTAGCTTTAGACCAAACACACCTTGCGGTTGGGATAATTCAACAACATCACCTGTTTTTAATTGCGTCAGGCAGTTGGACACTTTGCCTTGTTGTTTGACGGCAATCACCACATGACCTGATGTATTGATTTCGACGATGCTATAGCTACGTTGATGACGTACACCATCTTTGACAACTGTCACCAGAACACATTGGCCTGGTCGATAGTTTGCTGCTTTAAAATTTTGATTCGCTAAAAAACTCAGTTCATAAAACCCGATCCCCACACAACGTGATTTGACTAATTGTGCTTTTACACGTTTGTAGGCCCAAATTGCATCAAATTTTTCTGCAATAAAATCAATAAAATCTTCCCGAATCCACTCAGGCTTGTAACTTGTAGTTGTCATTTTTTGCCTCGGATAATGCATTAATATACATTTGTTTTTTAAATTATGCTTACATTAAGTTTAGTGCTAATTCCCCACCATGTGAATTCGGGACAAAATCTATCATTTGGCATTTTTTATCATTTTATGTCTAACAATCTGTCACTTTTTGCAAATCCAAATTTGAAGTTCTGATTTGTCGTAACAACACAAATAAAAAAAACTAGGCCAAAGCCTAGTTTTTAAAACAGTGAAAGTTAACGCATTAATATTTAATGATTAGTAGATAAATCAATAATATTTAAATCAATGTTTAGTCTTCAAAATGCACAACAGAGCGAATTGATTTACCTTCATGCATTAAATCAAACGCTTCATTGATTTTATCCAACCCCATGGTATGGGTCACGAATGGTTCAAGTTTGATCTCACCTGACATGGCTTCTTCTACCATACCCGGTAATTGTGAACGACCTTTAACACCACCGAATGCAGTGCCTTTCCAAGTACGACCAGTAACCAATTGGAATGGACGGGTTGAAATTTCTTGACCTGCACCTGCCACACCAATAATCACAGATTGACCCCAACCACGGTGAGCACATTCCAAAGCAGAGCGCATCACATTGGTATTGCCAATACATTCAAATGAATGGTCGACGCCCCAACCCGTCATTTCTACAATCACTTCTTGAACTGGACGATCATAATCTTTTGGATTAACAAAATCTGTAGCGCCAAATTCTTCAGCCAGTTTGAATTTGTCAGGATTGGTATCTACGGCAATGATACGACCTGCTTTGGCTTTTTTAGCACCTTGTACCACAGCCAAACCAATTCCACCTAAACCAAAGACTGCAACTGAGTCACCTTCCTGAACTTTAGCGGTGTTTTTAACTGCACCTAAACCAGTAGTTACGCCGCAACCCAACAAACATACATGTTCATGGTTCGCTTCAGGGTTAATTTTTGCCAAAGACACTTCTGCAACCACAGTATATTCAGAGAATGTTGAACAGCCCATATAGTGATAAATAGGCTGACCATTATACGAAAAACGTGTTGTACCATCTGGCATTAAACCTTTCCCTTGTGTTGCTCGAACAGATACACAAAGATTTGTTTTACCCGATTTACAGAATAAACATTCACCACATTCTGCGGTATAAAGTGGAATAACATGATCACCTGGTTGCACTGAAGTCACACCTTCACCGACTTCAACCACAACACCTGCACCTTCATGCCCTAAAATTGCTGGAAATACGCCTTCAGGATCATCACCTGATAATGTAAATGCATCTGTATGACACACACCTGTATGGCTAATTTTGACTAAAACCTCACCTGCTTTAGGTGGTGCCACATCAATTTCAACAATTTCTAAAGGCTGACCCGGTCCAAAAGCAACGGCTGCACGTGATTTCATGTCTAAAAACATCCTGTATGGCTTATATTAACAGATGAGTTACAGTAACCTCTTTTTAAGCCTAGATACAACCTTAAAACATGATGTTATGATGAATTTTTCAAGGAATGATTAATGCTATTCGAATGATACAATTACGTGAAATAAGTTGTACTGTCGGTTTAACTGTTTCCATCAGCCTATTAACTGGATGCAGCTTACCTAGCAATCAGTCAAAAAAAGATGTCCCTATACAATCACATGCAGAAAAATGGATTACGTCTGCTACGGATTTAGAAAAATTAGAACAAAAACAAACGGCTTATTTAGCATTAGATGATGCCTTCTTAAGCATTGCTTCTCGCCTACATTTGATTCGAAATGCAAAATACACCATCGATTTGCAATATTATATTTGGGAAAATGATGCTATTGGGCATCTGATGTTTCAAGAATTACTGCATGCCGCTGACCGTGGGGTAAAAGTCAGGCTACTAATTGATGATCAAAACGGGACGAAACTCGATCCGACCTTACAAAGCCTTTCAGCTCATCCTAACATTTCAATCAAACTATTTAATCCCTATAAATTCAAAAAATTACGTGTCATTGATTATGCATTTCGCTTAAAGCACATTAACCATCGTATGCATAATAAATTAATTATTGCCGATGGTTTTATGGGCGTAACTGGCGGTCGTAACATCAGTAATGAATATTTTGATGCCAGTGAAAGTTTTCAATTTACAGATTTGGACATCCTTTTCTATGGCGAAGCCATTCAACAAGCCAATCAGGTGTTTTTGAACTTTTGGAATGATGATTTAAGTTATTCTGTTCAGCAATGGATAGGTGCAGGTACAAAAGAAGAATTAAATCAATTAAGACAACAATACCAAGAAAATTCTGCAACGTTGACTAAAGATCAGCAGCGTATTAACTATGCACAGCAACAACTGGCGGCTCAGCTTAAACTTAGACCGGTAAATTGGGCCGAAGCACATTTTATTGCGGATAGTCCGAATAAAATACGTGGTGAAGCCAAAGAACAAGAATTGATTTATAACCAATTTTCCACCTTAATGGGACAGCCCAAAGAACGCATGGAATTGGTTTCGGCTTATTTTGTTCCTACGCAACAAGGGACTGACTTTCTGATGGGCCTTGCAGGTAAAAATGTAGAAGTTCGCGTCTTAACCAACTCATTTTTAGCCAATGACGTCGCTGTCGTTCATGCGTTTTATCAAAAATATCGCAAAGACTTACTTGAAAATGGCGTGAAACTATATGAATTTAAACCTTATATAGAGCGTTCAAAACGCACATGGTATGAGGTCATAACTGGAAATATCATCCCTGCAAAAGGCAAAAATGCCTCTAGTTTGCATGCAAAATTTTTCGATATCGACGGAATGGTGTTTATTGGATCATTTAACTTTGATCCACGTTCCGCAAATTTAAATTCGGAAGTTGGCCTTGTCGTTAAGTCTGATCGATTACAAAACGATATTTCTGCCGCATTAAACCAATATTTACCGCAAATTGCGTATGAATTAAAACTGGATGAAAACGGCGAAATCATTTGGTTAGAGCATCAAAAAAATGGAAAAACCAAAACCTATACCCATGAACCTGAAACAACTCGATTCCAACGATTTAGTATAAAAGCAGTGTCATACCTCCCGATTGAATGGATGATGTAATGACAACGTACTGATAAATGATTGAATTGCCCTCGTCGAGGCTATTTATTGAAATAATCTGATAAGTTCGATCAAGTCAAAAACGGTCTTAGTCAGTCTCGTTAATATGAGTGCTGGCTTTTGAAAACAACCAAGCCATTGATTTCGCCAAGAAATTCCACTTGCCCATATTTGGCTGCTTTCAGCGCGGCTAAATGTTCCTCAACTGACATATACAACTCATGATTTTGCTGTGCATGTGGTGCATATAAATGATCACATACAAAATACACGCCTTGTGTATTTAACAACGTTTTTACAGTCCGATGAAACTCTGCTGCATACGCCTTATGTCTCAATTCATGTAAGGCCTGATGAATAATAATCACATCAAAGGTGCTGTTTTGATTAAACTGAAGTGACTCTTCCCAATTAGATTGTTTGAAATCCCCTGTTATAAAATTACATTTTAAGCGTTGCGCTGCACTTAGTTTTTCTTTTGCCAAGTCATGCATAGCTTCGGAAAAATCAAATGCAGTGTAGTGAATATTTGGACAATGATTGATTAAAAACTCAGCCAAATAGCCTGGGCCTGAACCGAGTTCAAGCACGTGCGCATTCGGGTTGAAAGCCAAAATAGAGTCAACATACATTTGAAAGATGTCATAACGCCATGGACGTTTAAGATTGACTTCAGCAGCCCATTGTTTAGCTTCGATTGGATCTTTTAAGTCTATGGGGCTGTGCACATCATTTATGTGAATATTATTTTCGCAATTCATTTTTCTTAGACTTAATTTAGATAGATTGAATGCTATTTATACATAAAATATCTCAATAAAAGCAAAGGTTTTACTCACACTTGATGATGCTTTAACATCCACCTCTTATTTTGTTTTATCTCCTCCTAAAGTTTTCTAATGCAATTTTTTGATTTAAGCCGCCAATTTAATTTAAGTGATATTTTAACGCCTTTTACAACGCTCTCTGACCTTGGTCATCAAGAATGGTTTTTGTCGAAAGTGCGGGTTGAGCATGACTGCTTATCTGACAATGAAATGATTGAAGGCCAAGCTGTACTTAAATCTAATCACAATATACAAATTGAGTTGGAATGGTTAATCCAAGATACAGGTCATGAATTACAGCTTTTATTTAAAGGCATTGAAACTGCAGCTAGCGAAGAAACTTTGGTGATCGTGAAAGGCGCACAAATTTTAGATGATGCAAACAAAAAAGTTTCATCCCAGGCACTGAGTTTATGGATCGATGGCACTTTACTGCCTATGCTGCCGAATATTCGCAAAGAAATTAAAGCGCGATTAAACCTTTGGGATTATGTTGAATATGATGGCTAAGAAGTTGATGTTTATCCATTATTAAGATGCCACGTTTTAATCATTGAATGTTTGCCTGTTTAAATAAGAAATTTTATTCAAGGCATTTCATAAATTCGAAAACTTACTTAAAGGAAGCCTATATCTTTAAATAAGCTTTGGTAGGCTTCGGCTTTTTTTTCCAATGCTAGTGGATAAGCTCTAGATGATGACGGCATACGGTATAAAGTCAAATCTCTGCCTGCAAATTCGGTACGAACAGCATGCCCAATGTGTGGTTTTTCAGTATTTTCTGGCATCGAGAGCATCAAAGTATCAGTCGCCTTGTCTCCCGTCGTCATAATACTGTGGCAATTCGGCATCTGTGTAAGCAGCTTCGCAATGTCGGTTGGCTGATAGATCTGTAAAAACTTGTCTGATGCATTGCCTTTCAAACGAATCACTTGATAGGCCGTATCAAAAATGCCTATACCTTTTTCATTTAAAAAATCTCGAATGAGCTGTTCTTTAAAAGTCTTGCTCTCTACATTGAGAAAATGATTTTTATCCTGAAAAAAACATAGGCCAAAGATTTTCCACATGTCATTTTGGAAATTTGGATAATAAAAATCCATCTTCCAGCGTGTTTTGGGTGGAGGAAAACTCCCTAGCATCAAGAGTTTCCCATTTGATGGCAAAAATGGCGCTAAAGGATGTGTTTCGATTTGCGGATTTGCGTCTGAAATATCTTTACTCATATAGATGTAACTTCACCAAGTGATTGAATCATATATTATCTATGAAAATTGTTCAGTGATATGTTTCGCTATTTTTTCAGCCCATAACTGATAAATTTCTTTACTCGGGTGAAAGCCGTCTTTGGCCATTTTTAATTTTTTTTCACGATACTCGTGTAAATCGTATTGAATTAATCTCATATTCGCTTGAGTATTAACATAATTTTTTAACAGCGCATTCATCTTTTGCGAATATTGTCCAAACAACCATGACAATGGAAACGGTAAAGCTGGAAACTCATTCATTGGTGGCACACCTGAAATGATCAATAGCTGTGGATGAAACCTTTCCTCGACAGCTTGATATAAACGCTGCTGGAGCTTCAACCATTGGTCTGGCTGTTTTAAAGCTGTGACATCATTGACACCAACAGAGCTGATCACGACATCAAAGTTCTGCATAGTGACATTGTCCAAAGCATTGATGATTTGCTGGCTGTTATGCCCCGTTGTGGCTTCAAGGCAAAAGTGAACTTGATAATCAGGCGATAAAATTTTAAGCAATTGTCCCAATAGCGCATCTGACTGATGCTCGACGCCGACACCTGCTGCTGCTGAATCACCTAGTATTAATAGCGATAATGGTCGATTACCCTTACCACTCATCCCACAACGTTCTCCCATCGGTTCTGCTAAACGTGGGGTATTTTTTTTCACACGGTAACCTTGGATCAGTAACGCAGGTAACAGCAGCAGTGTTGATACTTTGAGTAGCATAATATTTGGGTAATGATTTAAAGCTTGTCGTCTTCATTATTTTAAATAGTTTAAGAAACAAAGCATTGACTCTATTGTAATTTTTCTACGTTTTCTTTTGTTAAAAGTGGCATATTGCTAGTTATTTATATTAATAATGATTATCATTTATTGGTTTTCATCCTACCTATTTTATTATTTCAATGAAAAAACTTTCCCCACTTTTTTTAGCTTGCTCTATGAGCGTTGCTGTTTCTTCTGCTTTTGCCCAAACTCAAAATTCACCCGCTTTAACCGATACAACAGAAAAAAAACATTTCCCCTATGCTGCTGCATGTGAAGATGTCAAAGCGCAAAGCCAAATATTATTAAACCTACAGCATCAGTTAAATCAAAATCCAAAACAACATGCTCAAATACTTGAAGATTTTTGGAAGCGTGTAGAGCCTATGGGTACACCAATCATTGAAAACCATGATGAAAAACATGACCGTATAATTTTTTTATGGAAAGGTGCGCAGCATAATGTTCGCCTTATTGGTGGCCCTAGTAATGACCATGAATGGCTGACGCGCCTACCAAATACCGATATTTGGTTTAAAGAATCGATTATTGATCATCGTTACATTGGCAGTTATAGCTTTGCTGTCGATTTACCGAACTTAGAAGGTTATCTGTCAAATTATTGTCCGCATCTGAATCCAAAACTTAAAGAATCAAGAACACAGCGCCGTGCTGTGATACAGGTACAACGCATCGATCCTTTCAACAAAAACACTTATCTCGCAAGTGATGACACATCAGGCTTGCGTAATGAAAATTTTGTGGCCCTTAAAGATGCCCCGCCTTTTATTGATCCAAAACAATATCTAAATGTTAAACAGCCCAAATTACAAGAGTTTGCTCTAGATAGCAAAATTTTGAATAACTCACGTAAAATCCAAATTTACCAATCTAAAGCCAAGAAAAACCAGAGTTATATCACCGCTATATTTTTTGATGGTCAGCAATATAATGAATTACTGAATGTTCCAAAGGCATTAGACATTTTAGTTGAACTAGGTCAATTGCCATCAATTCAAGCCATTTTTGTTTCTCCACCGAACGATCAGGAACGACCTAAAGAATTAACACCAAATATAAAATTTTCAGCATTTTTTAGTGCTGAATTGATGCCTTGGATTCAAAAAAATGCACCTGCAAAAGTCGATTCGAAAAAAACGGTTTTGCTCGGGTCAAGCCTTGGTGGTTTAAGTTCAGCTTATTTAGCCTTAGAAAATCCAAATCAAATTAGTCATGTCGTACCGTTATCTGGATCATTTTGGTGGCAAAATGCGGCGACAGACCTCCCCAATGGCATGAGTAAAATCATTCGTGATAAAACCTCACAACCTAAACAGCATTGGTTTATTACTGCCAATATTTATGAAAGCTCACGCAATAATAATGAACTGAGTATTTTAGAGACTTCGCCTATTGTTGCAGCCGACTTAAAAAATAAAGGTCATGATGTGCATTACCAATCATATATCGGCGGACATTCCTACGCGGTATGGCAAGTTGCCTTACAAGATGCGCTCAAACATTTTTTTGCGCAAAAGTAATTTATAAACGTTTAGATCATAAAAAATCCCTCAATTGAGGGATTTTTTTGAAGCTAGTACTGATTTAATTCCAGCGATTTATGCGTTTAAAGGTTCCAAAATCATTGAAACGTACACCAACTTCACGCATGACTTGGTGTGCCGTTTTTGCAGTTAGGTGACGAATATAAAACGGCTCTTTGACCACAAAATGGTGGATGGCATGGGTCGAACCAAAGTTAAAGCAAAACAATTGCATTGGGAACAACCACCACGGATTTAACACCTGAGTTTGTTTAATGACATCGCGTGGGTCAATATCACCATAATAATGCATATTTGAGCTGATAAATTGTAAGCAGAAAGAACGTATAAAGTTCGGAATAATCCAAATCACAGCTAGAAAATTAATCGTTGGAATTAACTTCACTAAATTGACTGACCAACTAATACTTTGCCCTAACATCGGAGCAATACCATTCACCACATGATAAATGACAAATACATACCAAATGCCGTAATAAACAAAACTTAAAGGAAAAAATCCAGTCAGTTGAGAGAACAATGCCGTTTTACGTTCTTTTTCAGGTTGTTTTTCAATGAATTGACTAATCATTTTAAACATTTGAAATGGGCGCAAATACACCGTCATCAATTGATCGCTCATGACCAATATACGACGTAAACCCCACGGCATGCCATTACTAATGCCCCGTTCTTCCAAATCGTATTCTGAACCTGAATATTTATGGTGGTTGAGATGCAAACGACGACGTGCCCAAGGACTAATGGTATTCGGACGTGCTAACCACACCAAGGCCAACATGAGATGGTGAGCCCACGGCGTCTTTTTAAAGTACATATAATGAATCAGGTCATGTTCTAATTCATGTGTCAGTGAAGCAAACATCGCCACCAAAATCACACAAGCCCATGCCGGTAAAATGCCAACAGCAAACGCCCAAGCTGAACCCAACATTCCTAGTAGCGCAAAAAAAAGGATGGCTGCGCCTATAAAGTTTTGATGTTTTAAAATGGGATATTGCTGACGTAAGTCTTCACCAGCTTTCGTTACGACAGTTCTGACTTTGTTAATTCGCTGTTGATCTGTCATATCGGAAGACATAGACATAGTACAAACCTAAAAATTAATGAACAGTTGTACATTAAAGCAAATTAAAAAAAAGGAAATCGCTATTTTGAGTACAAATCATCGTCTGTTCAAATATTCAACATTTTATTTATTTTCAATATCTTATTTATAAATAATCTGAGTAATTACTCCATTTTTTCTTTGCAAAATCGGCTGCTTTTACTGTCTTTTCATCACAGGTTTTCTGTATTCATTTTAACCTTCAGAAGGTTGTGAATATCATTTGAGAATAAAAAAGCCCCAATATTGGAGCTTTTTTATTACATAAAGGTTTAACCCAATTTATTCACGATCTTCAACGGCAATACTTTCATCGCAAGACCTAAAGGCAACCAAGGCCATTGTGGTACATAAGCTTTAATTGGTGCTTTCTCAATGGCTTTTGCTAAAAGATGTGAACCAGTTTTTTCATCGACTTCAAATGGCAGTTTTTTCGCACCTTCATTGATCTCCGTACGAATATAACCAGGGAAAATAGTCGTCACTTTAATTGGGGTATCAATCAGCTCTGCACGAATACCTTCAGCTAGAGCAGCAACACCTGCTTTACTTGCACCATAAGCCGTTAAATGTTTAGGCATACCACGCATAGCACTCATCGACGAAATCACAACCAAATGCCCTGCATTTTGGCTACGGAAAATTTCAACCGCAGCTTCGCATTGCGCCAAAGCAGAGATAAAGTTAGTTTCAACTGTGGCGCGGTTAATTTCAAAATTACCTTTACCAATACGACGACCTTCACCGACACCTGCGTTGACAATAACACGGTCAATACTGCCAAAATCTGCTTTAAAGGCACGGAACACTTCAAACACTTGATCGTAATTTGTGACATCGAGGGTTTTCGCAATCACTTTGATGCCATATTGGCTTTCCAGTTCATTTTTTAGCGTTTCTAGACGCTCTAAACGACGTGCACAAATGGCTAAGTTGTAGCCTTTTTGTGCAAACTCGCGTGCCATTCCTGCACCAATCCCTGAGCTTGCACCTGTAATTAAAATTGTTTTAGCCATGATAATTCCTTTGTTTATCTTAGATCCAAGTCAATAAATTTGGATCAACTGCTTTTATAAAATGATGTTCATTTAAACTGAGTAATTGCGGTTCATTTCCAACCAAACGCAGTGTTGTCATACTGGTATTGGCAATGGCCCAATTAAGTGCAAATGTTTTTTCAGGACTCAGCCCTAAAATTTTACCGACTGCAACGGAGATCACTCCACCTGAACTAAACACAACGGCATAACGCGGTTTGGTTTCAGCCAGTTGAGTGCATAACTTTTCTAGCGCTGTTTCGACTCGATTTTTAAAATGTGGCCAAGATTCATCGTATTCATGATGAAATTCTCCGCCTGTCCAACGTTCAATGGCACCTTCAAAAATTTTAGATAAATAAGCACGCGGGTTTTCATGCTTAGATACATCTTCTTTTAATAAATGCGGTTGGTTAAATCGAGGTTCATATTGAGCAAAAACTTGCTGATGATTAAATTCATTCCACGCGTTATCTGTATCAACTTGTGCTTCTGGAAAGCATTCAGCCAATGCAAGATTGGCTGTTTGTTGATGACGTTGCATGGAGCCTGCAACCACATAAGGACTTTCTTTTAAAATACGGTCGAAATACTGTCCCAGCACCTTAGCCTGTAGCTCACCATTGGGAGAAAGCTTGTCATAGCTTTCTGCACCAAAAGAAGCCTGACCGTGCCGAATTAAATATATCGTGGTCATTTCCCTAAAATATCCTTCATTTTTTCAATATATTTTTGTGCCACATCATTGGCTTCAAGTTTTTGCAAACCGATAAGTTTTAAGGCACGAATATGTAAAGCATGGATCACAATCCAAAAATCTTTGAATGCCGGATTATTGGTTTGTTTGTGGTAAAAGCGGTAATAAATTTGCTGTGCGATCACGGCTAAACGGAAAATGCCGAACACTTCATAAAATGTCCAGTTGTCTGTTTGTAGACCAGTTTTTTCTAAGTAATATTCAACGACTTCTTTACGACTAAACATACCTTTCAAGTTAGTCGGCTGGCGTCGAGTCGCTTTAAAAATTGCGTTATCGCCACTTTCAACCCAATACGCTAAAGCTGAACCTAAGTCCATCAGTGGATCGCCAAGCGTTGCCATTTCCCAATCCAATACGCCAATCACTTGGGTAGGATCATTTGGATCTAAAATGACGTTGTCAAAACGCCAATCGTTATGAATTACACAGGTTTTAGAGTCAGCAGGAATATTGTCTTTGAGCCAATTACGGACATATTTAAAAGAAGGAACATTTAAGGTTTTGGCTTTTTCATAGCGTGCGTCCCAACCTTCCACTTGACGACGACAGTAGCCGTCGCCCTTGCCTATTTTTTCTAAAGCTGTGCCTTCATATGGCACTTGATGCAGTTCAATTAACTTGTCGATGACGTTGGTACATAACGCTCGAACTTGGCTTTCATCAAAATTTAATTCTTTGGGTAAGTTTGCACGTGGAATGATGCCTTCTACGCGCTTCATCACGTAGAAATCACAGCCAATAACTGATTCATCCTGACATAGCGCCACCATTTCAGGGAGTACAGGATAAAATTCAGATAATGCTTTCTGTACGTTAAATTCACGTGCCATATCATGTGCAGACTTGGCTTTGGTACCTTTCGGTGGACGACGTAAGATTAAATCAGCATTGTCGTATTTTAAGCGATAAGTCCAATTTGATGCGCCACCTGAATATTGAGTGACTTCAACAGGCCCTTCTATTTCAACGCCATGTTCAATCAACCAATTGCCTACGGCACGTACATCCAGTTCTTCACCCTCACGAACTGAACCGCCTACATCGATCACTGACATGCTTTTCTTCCTAAACTTGAATCTATCATGATGATAAAAATATAATTTTCTATAGTTTTATAGCATGGACAACTCAGGGTTGCCATGCCAAATATGTGACTACAACTTGTTTATTTTTTACTGCGGCTGTTGTAACCGCGCTTTGCCAACTCTAATTTTGCAATCATGCCTTTATGCACTTCATCAGGGCCATCAGCTAGACGCAGTGAACGTGCTTGCGCAAAGAAACCTGTGAGCGGTGTATCTCGAGAAACCCCAGCACCACCGTGGATTTGAATCGCCATATCAACGACTTTTTCTAAGACACTTGGCGCAACCACTTTAATTGCCGAAATCTCGGTTAATGCAGCCATATTCCCTAGAGTATCCATTTTATATGCTGCATAGAGGGTCAGTAAACGTGCTTGATCGATCGCAACACGTGCTTCTGCAACACGCTCTAAATTGCCACCGAGTTTTAAAATTTCTTTACCAAAAGCAGTACGGCTCATACCACGGTCAATCATCAGTTCTAGCGATTTTTCAGCTGCACCAATACACCGCATACAGTGATGAATACGGCCTGGGCCTAAGCGACCTTGTGCAATTTCAAAACCTTGACCAGCGCCGCCAATAAAGTTTGCAACAGGAACACGTACATTTGTGAAGCTAATTTCTCCATGTCCATGAGGTGCATCATAATCACCAAAGACTGGAAGCATACGTTCGATTTTCACTCCAGCAGTTTCAACTGGTACTAAAACCATAGAATGCTGATGATGACGGTCTTTGCTTTCATCTGGTGTATGTGCCATAAAAATAATGATTTTAGCATTAGGATCACCTAAACCTGAAGACCACCATTTACGGCCATTCAACACAATTTCGTCGCCTTCAACGACAGCTGTTGCTTCCATATTGGTGGCATCACTTGAAGCAACAGCAGGTTCTGTCATGCAAAACACCGAACGGATTTTGCCTTCTAGTAATGGTGTTAACCACTGCTGCTTTTGTTGTTCCGTACCATAGCGCCAAATCACTTCCATATTGCCGCTGTCTGGTGCATTACAATTGAATACCGTGGGTGCAAGTAAGCTACGGCCTGAAAGTTCTGCGATGTGTGCATATTCTTGTACAGATAAGCCTTGCCCAAGTTCAGGACAAGGTAAGAACATATTCCATAAGCCTGCAGCTTTGGCTTTATCCTTTAAAACCTCTAACTGTGCCGGCCATTGCCATTTGGTCCAATCACCACCTTGGTTCAACTCATGAACTTCTGCCCAAAACTCAGTTTCTACAGGCTCAATTTCATCTTTAATAAACTTTTTTGTTCTTTCAATATAATCTTGTGCACGTGCTGAAAGTTCAAACATGACAACATCCTTTAAACATTATGTTCTTTACGCTTTACAACACCATAACCTGAAATCTAATATGAACAAAATGATTTAATTCAATAGATGAACATGAATAGTATTCATAAAAACACCGTCATCGATATGGGTGTGTTTCACCGTATGGATATCAATTTATATCCACTTTATATCGCAATTTATGAACAAAAAAGCATTTCAAAAGCAGCACAAATTTTGTGTATTACTCAGTCTGCAGCGAGTCATGCACTTCAACGTTTAAGACAACATTTACAAGATGACTTATTTGTACGTGCTGGGGCGAAAATGCTTCCGACCCCATTTGCCGAGCAGATCTATCCAGTAATTAAAAATGCGCTTATTGCGATTCAAAGCATTTCTATCCAAAAACAACAATTTACTCCGTCGATGGTGCAGAGCCTAAAAATTGCGGTACATGATGAAATTGAACCGATTATTTTTCCTAAGTTAGTTGAACACTTTCAACAGCAGCAGTTTCAGATCCAATTTTCCAGTATTAAATTAGACCGTAAAACCATTGTGGCTGATCTTGCTGCACAGCAAATCGATTTTGCGATTGACCTTGAGCAAAACTTTGGTGAAAAAATAAATTTTCAAACCTTGGTTGAAGACCAATTCGTGGTTTGTAGTCAACATCCTAAGATGGATGAATCTATTTATCTTTCTGCTCCTCACATTGGGGTTTCTTCCCGACGTGCAGGTGTATTAGTCGAGGATATTTATTTAAATCGTAAAAAACACTCTAGAGAGATTTTTTTACGCTGTCAGCATTACTCTACTGCGCTACAAATTTTGGCACAGCAACCCAAGGCAATATTAACGATTCCGCAAAATATTTTGACGCATTTACAGGTTGCTCCCGAACTGAATATTTTTGATGTACCTGTAGACTTGCCGAAAATTAAACTAGGGATGTATTGGCATAATGATTTGGAATTAAATTCACGGCATGTTTTTTTGCGAAGCCAAATTTCTAAAATTTTTGCTTAGGCTATTTTTAAATGAGATATCACTTTGCTTAGGCTATTTACATGGATTTAGATTTAATTCTGCGTGATGAAACTTGCTGTATATTTATAGATCAAATACTGATTATTTAAGGTATTTTTAACTGACCGTCGGTTTATTCGACAGCCATAAATTATGAGTTCTTATAAAATCTAAATTCCTGTTTTTATGCGATATGAGCTCGTTCATATCATTTTGTATGCTTTCAAATCTCTCCGCGAATTGGCTCATGGCGTTAGGTGCAGTACTGTGCCTGATCACAGTCTATGTTCTCTATAAAGTCACTATATTCTTAAAGGATTTTTTCCAGCCTTTTAAGAAAGGAAAATCTTACCTCTGCCGTGTATCCGATATTAGTGATGGCGATACCCTCACCTGTTATCGGATGAATCTAAGACGTTCTAAAACCAAACTTCGCTTTGCTTATGTGGATGCGCCAGAATCGACACAAGCCTACGGTAAAGAGTCAGCCCGCCTGATCAAATCCATGGTTTATAAGAAATTTGTCCGCGTAAAAATAACTGATGTAGACCGTTATGGCCGCTGCGTTGGGGTTATTTATCGCTACCGTAAATGTATGAATGAAGAGATGGTAAAACGTGGGGCTGCATGGGTATATGAAGAATACATCCGTGACCAAAAGCATTTGAACTATATGATGAATTTACAAAGCAAAGCACGTAAACAAAAGAAAGGTTTGTGGAAAGCCAGTCGTCCAATGCGCCCTAAAGAGTATCGTAAATTACATAAATAACAGACCACATTACAGCATGGCTAAGGAATATTTGATGACTTAGCCATGTCTAATATTTGACCTTTTTTTACTTCGCTATACAATAATGCTGCCCTTTTGGGCATAGAAAATAAATTAGATAATTAAAATTGGAATAATAATGACTGAACTTACTTCAAGCGAATTGAATCCGTTTCAACAAGATCAAAATATTCAGCCTCAAATTCAAAAAGCCGATCATCCCCTGTCTCCTGAGGGACGTTTTGGCCGCATGTCTTATTTAGCGTGGTTATTTATCATTAGTATGATTTATACCTGCCTATTGGGCATCAGCGTCGCGCTGGGTCTTTTTGCATTTTTCAATTCAGCAGAACGTAGTATTGATGCACTTTTTAATTCATTCTTAGGACTCAGTGCGATCGCTCTGATTGTCGTTTCCATCGTTGCAATGTTTGTCGCAATGATCTGCATTACGATTCGTCGTTTACATGATCTAAATAAAAGCGGTTGGCTCTGTTTAATTTTTCTCATCCCACTGGTCGGAACCATCTTTAGCATTTATGTGATGGCTTCAAAAGGCACTGAAGGTGAAAATAAATATGGCATAAAACGTCCAACGGAACAAACAGAGAAAGTTATTGGGTCATTGTATCTAATCCTGATGATTGTTTATTTATTGGTCATGATCCCATTGATGTTCAATATGCAAAGTATGATGAACAATTTAGAACAAGCGCAATTACAAGAACAAGCGATGATGTCTGATAGTGAACCTGAATTAACGGATGAACAAATTGCGGCTTATTTAGAGCAAGCTGAATCAGAAGGTGAAGAACTTGCTTATGCAGATGGTGAAAGTGTAGAAATTTCAGAAAATGCAGACAGTTCAGCGGAAGATGCTGCAATTGCAGCTGCAGAAGCTTCTGTAGAATAAACACGTATTGTTTAAGGTATCAATTCAATGATATACATTGAACGATAAGCTTTAAATGAAATGTTATGCAAAAAAACCTGTGTGCGCACAGGTTTTTTTATACCTGTTTTTTATGCTTTGAGTTGTTCACTTGAATTCAAAATAAATAAGGCATAAAGTTGCGATAATTTAGTTACCCTAGTTAACTATCATGAATTCCACATTAGGTTTCCGCTCTTCACTTCTACGCTGTGCGCGTTTGATGAGTGATGAAATCAACACGATTTTATTGCCCTATCAATTGAACTATTCGCTTTGGCAAGTCATGTTTGTCATCCGTGAAAAAACCGCTTGTACATCTATTGAAATGGCGGAATATTTAAACGTATCCAAGCCATCTATCACAAAGCGAGTCAAAATTCTTGCACAGATGGATATTTTGGCACATGTGCAAACTGACGATAAACGTCAAAAGAAAATGATGCTCAGCGAGACTGGACGTGAGTTATTTCAGCAATGTGCAAAAGACATAGATGCCTTTGAGCAGCGCCTGATCGCGCCATTAGCTAGCCAAGATATCCAACACTCCATTCAAATTTTACACCGTGTCATGCAAGAACTTGAACACAGAAATGTAGGTGATGATCATGCAAGATAAAGCACCACTTTGGACTCGAAATTTTATTTTAGTCAGCGCCATTAACTTCCAATTGGTTTTAACCTTTTATCTCTTGGTTGTGGTGATCGTGGGCTATGCGGTGGCTGAATTGGGTGCGACTACAGCCCAAGCAGGTTTAGTTTCAGGCTTGTTCATTGTCGGCACATTGGTCGGGCGTTTATTGGTGGGTAAGTTCCTAGAACGTTTTGGTCGTAAAACAACACTGATCGTTGGTTTAATTGGCTTTTTAGTCTTTTCTGGTTTTTACTTCATTCAGTTTGGCGTCGGCATGTTGCTTTTCATACGCTTTATGCATGGCTTTATGATGGGTATGGCATCAACAGTGCTGGGTACCTTAATTGCTCAAATCTTACCAGCGACACGTCGCGGTGAAGGCATTGGCTACTACAGCATGAGTAGTACTTTAGGTACAGCTATTGGGCCATTTCTTGCCATTTGGATGATGTTACACATTGGTTATCACGCGATTTTTATCGTTTCTACGATTATCGCATTGAGCTGCCTATTGGTTGCCTTGCTGATTCAAGTGCCCGATTTACCCAAAATCAATAAATCCCTCGATACTGTTGAAGCTGTCAAAAAACCGAGTTGGATTGCTCAATTTGTAGAACCTAAAGCATTACCGATATCGTTCATCATGCTTTTCGCTTCAATCTGCTATTCAGGCGTATTGTCTTTCATTAACTTCTATGCCAAAGAAATCGATTTGGTTGAAACAGCCTCGTTTTTCTTTTTGATGTATGCCATTGCGATTTTAATTTCTCGCCCATTTACAGGCCCGTTGATGGACCGTAAAGGTGAAAATGTAGTGATCTACCCTGCTTTTGTGATTATGGGCGTGGCATTGGTATTACTCAGCATCACTCAGAGTTCATGGATGCTTTTACTTTGTGCAGGCCTACTTGGACTCGGTTATGGCAATATTCAGTCGGTCTGCCAAACAGTTGCCGTGAAAAGTGCACCGCTTGAACGTATGGGCTTTGCCACTTCGACTTTCTTTATCTTTTTAGATGCCGGTTTAGGCTTTGGGCCATACTTTATCGGTAAATTGCTCGACCATATTGGTTACTCACAATTGTATTTGTATAGCGCATTTGCTGCCTTTGCATGTATTGGTACCTACTACATTTTACATGGTCGTTATGCCGTTCGAACCGCTTAAACTGTATTTAAACATCAAATCGTCGGCTGAAACGTCGACGATATTCTAAGGGGCTCAGCCCCGTTTTTTTTTGAAATAACCGTCGAAATGAGCTTGGGTCACTATAGCCGACCTCTCGCATAATCAGATCTAATGCGTGTCCCGTTTCTTCTAAACGCTTTCGTGCAGCTTCTATCCGTATTGATTGTAAGTATTGATTGGGAGGAATATCCAAAGCCGTTTTAAAATGTCGAATCAATGTCCTCGTTGTCACATTAAACTGCGCCGCAAGTTCATCTAAGACAATATTTTCATGATAATGCTGTTCTAACCAATCTTGAACTTTTTGCACCAAACCATCCTGATGCGGTTTAGATATTTTCAATAATGAATAGGACAACTGACTATCACGACGATAATCCAGTACAAATGATTTTGCCGTATGGATTGCCGTTTCAAAACCATAAAAACGTTCGATTAGGTGCAGTCCCAAATCAAACCATGCTAAGCCACCTCCAGCACAGTAAATATTTTGATCATGGCTAATGAGCTGATCTGCATTCAGTTTCACCAAAGGATAGCGTTCACTAAACATTTGCTGAAAGCCCCAATGCGTCGTTGCCTGCTTACCATCTAAAAGCCCTGCTTCCGCCAGAAAAAAATTACCCGTACAATTTCCTGCGATCAGTCCGCTCTGCAATTGCCGAGTTTTTAATAACTCGATCAGCGCTGAATTTTGCGCTAAAACATCTAAAATCGCCGCGCCTATCGTTGGAACAATGATGATATCTGCATCTGTTATTTCAGAAAATGCTAAATCTGCATAAAGCTTGATGCCATTAATACATTGCACAGCTTGACCATGTTGTGAGGCAATTTTAACCTGAAATAGCCGCTGCACATTTTGTTTTTGAATCCGGTTCCAACTGACTCCCGCCATTGCAAAGAGATCAACAACCCCAGTAATCGCAGAAGCCAAAGCACCATCAAATGCTAAAATTATGATTTTCTTCATTTAAAGTTCAAATTATCAAAATGTCATTTTTGACTTATTAAGTGTCATTATTGACAATTCTATATCTAAAAATCAACTGCTAGGCTTAAGCCATAAAATTCGACCCGATTAGAGATTGATCAATGGCGCAGTTAATCAATGACAAAGATTTAAATTTTTTGCTATTTGACGTGTTTAAAGCGCAAGACTTAACGCATTACCCACGTTTTGCTGAGCATGATGCTGAAACCTTCAAAAGCATCCTAGAAACTGCACGAGGTATTGCTCAAGACTTTTTTGCACCCCATAACGCAACAGCCGATCAAAACGAACCAACCTTTGATGGTCAACAGGTTAAAACCATTGCAGAAGTCAAAACGGCATGGAAGCAATTTGCAGATGCCGGCTTGCTTTGTGCGCAGCATGATTATGATGCAGGCGGTATGCAACTTCCGACTTTGATCAACATGGCTGCAAATGCTTATTTCATGTCAGCAAATCCTTCATCAGTGGCTTATTCATTTCTAACCGCTGCGGCTGCAAATGTGATTCAAGCTTTCGGTACGACTGAACAAAAAGATAGGTTTGTACCGCATATGTTCAGTGGTCGCTTTGCAGGAACGATGGCCATGACTGAACCTGATGTGGGTTCATCTTTAGGTGATTTGACCACAAAAGCCATGCCACAAGCCGATGGAACATACCTCATCAAAGGCCAAAAGATGTTTATTTCAGGGGGTGACCAAGACATCACTGAAAATATCGTGCATTTGGTCCTTGCTCGCATCCAAGACGCACCTCAGGGCGTAAAAGGTATATCTCTGTTTATTGTTCCGAAGTTTAAAACCCTGAGCGATGGTTCACTTGCAGGCGCCAATGACGTTCAACTGGCTGGCTTATTACATAAAATGGGCTACAGAGGTACAACATCGACAGTACTGAGCTTTGGTGAAAAAGACCAATGTACAGGCTATCTGATTGGTGAAGCAGGTGCTGGTCTTAAATATATGTTTAAGATGATGAATGAAGCACGAGTCGGTGTCGGCTTAGGTGCAGCCATGATTGGATACCGTGGCTATTTAGAGTCACTCGAATATGCCAAAAACCGTCCACAAGGTCGCTTAGTATCAGATAAAAATCCTGCCTCAAAACCTGTCAATATTATTCAACATACAGATGTTAAACGGATGCTTTTGGCACAAAAATCCTATGTGGAAGGCGCACTCGCATTATGCCTATTTGCTGCACGATTAATTGATGAACATCAAGCCGCTAACAATGAAGACAGCGCGTTGTTATTAGATTTGATTATCCCTGTCGTCAAATCATTCCCTTCCGCCTATGGACCAAAAGCCAATGATTTAGCCATTCAAGTTTTAGGTGGCGCTGGCTATACCCGCGAATATCCACTTGAACAATGCTATCGCGACAACCGCTTAAATCCGATCCATGAAGGTACATTTGGTATTCAATCTTTGGATTTGTTGGGTCGTAAGCTTTGGCAGCACAACAGCAGAGGTTTGATGCTGTTATTACAACGTATGCAAAATACGATTGATCAAGCTCAACATCCAAAAACGGAAGCGCTTGCAGCGATTTTTTCAGGGCATTTAAACACGGTGAAGAAAACCACACAAAGTTTGGGACAAGTCCTCGCACAAGGTCGTGTCGATCAGGTACTGGGTAATTCTGCCTTGTATCTAGACATGATGGGCAAAGTCATCATTTCATGGCTATGGCTTGAAATGGCTAATCAAGCTCTTGTGAAATTTGAACATTCAGATTTAGCTGAAGATCAACAATTCTTAGCCGGTAAATTACAAGCCGCGCAATATTTTATCCGCTGGGAATTACCTGAAATAGAGCACCAAGCCAAGTTATTGCTAGAACTTGATGATACTTGCCTCAACATGCAAGAAAGTTGGTTCTAGCCACTTGTTTAGCTCAGTCCTCAATGGGCTAATCTGGACAAGGTTTTCACGGATGAAAATCTTGTCCAACCCTATCTATTTCAATAAAACCGCAATAAAAAAAGGAATTTAGTTTTCGTGCCTTTTTTATAAAATTGAGTGCTATACACCGAAATTATTGGAAGACTTTAAAACGAGCTGCATCATCCATATAGCCTTTTTCTTTCGCTTCACCTTCCACTGAACCAAAAACCAATTGAGCACGAAGTTTCCAATGCGCAGGAATGTCCCATTCAGCATGCGCTTGTTCATCCACAATTGGGTTGTAATGCTGTAATGATGCGCCTAAACCTTCGGTGTGCAATGCGGTCCAAGTCGCAAATTGGGCAATGGCAGTTGAATGCTCTGCCCAAATCGGAAAGTTTTCTGCATAAGAAGGAAACTGTGCTTGTAGACCACTGACCACATCCAAATCTTCAAAGAACAGAACCGTACCCAAACCTGCTGCAAAACTTGCCATTTTAGCCGTGGTCTTCGCAGCACTTTCTTCATCTTTTGCATAAGATTTTAATTTGTCAGCGACTAAGCCCCAAAATTTTTCGCTTTCACCATTAAATAAAATAACAGCACGAGAAGATTGTGAGTTAAATGAAGACGGGCTTTGTTTAATCGCTGTTTGGATCAAATCAGTTAAATATTCTGTGCTTTGGCTTACATTGTCCCCAATAGCATAAATAGTGCGACGTTTGCTTATCAGGTCAATAAACTGATTTGACATATAAAATGGTCCTTTAGAATATAATGTGCAGATGAGTCAGAAACATTTGGAATGATAAGTATCGCGACTTTCCAAATGTTTTGAATGCTTTACTTGCTTGATGGGTCACTATGAAACAGTCACTTGTCGAAGTAAATCTGAAGTTCTGCTGTACATATAAAAAATCCTCCTAAGCGGAGGATTTTTCGACTAAAACCTTATGAAGTTTAGAATTTTGCTTCTAGCACATTCGCTGACACTTTGTTTTTCCAAAGCTCACGTAAAGTCGGTAGATAGAATTTTTCACCTAGCTCAACCAACTCTGCATCAATCAAACCATGAACTTCGTGCATGAATAGATAATCCAGTTCAACAGTTTGTAATTTTGACTGTGCTTTTTTATATTCTTTGCGCTTTTGCTGTGCTTTTTTTACCAAGTTATCTGCATAAGCACGGTCTTTATATTGGGCAATAGCATTCAAACGTAGTTCGATTACGCCCCAACCACTGAGTAGTAATTTGAATTTTTCAAAATCAGTAGTAGTAGATTCCCAGCTCATTTCTTCTAGATTTTCATTTTCAGGCAAAACTGGTAGCAAAAGCTCCATAACACTTGGGAAAATCTTTTTAAAATTCAAAACAAATTTAACAGGATGCTCGCCCGGATAGTCTTTAAATTGAACGTTCTTTTGGACATCTGTCAAATAGATGGTGAGCATTGGGGGAAATCCTTAAATAAAACACTGTCTTGCAAATATTTATTCAAACAAATGTCAAATAGCAACGAAAACAGAAAAAGAAAGGCATTTTAACAAGTGTGCCAATGAATTCAAAGCCCAATCCTATGAATTACTTGCTTCATACTCCGGCCTTGCTGCATTTTGTTCGTTCCCCTATTTTTAATAAATCGTCTGGTTTCTATACATACATTTCAAGATGAATATGAATCCAAAGAATCTGTGTTAGGCAATAACTAGTTGAAAAATAATTCAATCATATATCCAATAAAAAGAGAGGCTGAGTATGAGTCAGCCTCTCAAATTATTTTCAAACACTCTAATTGAATGATCTCAAAACTATTTATTTGGTATTGGGTGAAACCATTTGCTCAGGACGAACCACTTCATCAAATTGCTCTGCAGTGACTAAACCGAGTTCTACCGCAACTTGTTTTAAGGTTTTTCCTTCTTTATATGCAGTTTTAGCAACTTTTGCAGCATTTTCATAACCAATTACAGGATTGAGTGCCGTAACTAACATTAATGAATCATGTAAGAAATGATCGATTTTTTCACGGTTTGGCTCAATGCCTACTGCACAGTGGTCATTAAAGCTATTACATGCATCACCGAGGAGTTGAATAGATTGCAATAAGTTAAAGGCAATAACAGGCATAAACACGTTTAATTCAAAGTTACCCGATGCACCGGCAACATTAATGGTTGTGTCATTTCCAAGTACTTGAGCAACCACCATTGTCATGGCTTCACTTTGAGTTGGATTGACCTTACCTGGCATGATGCTTGAGCCTGGTTCATTTTCTGGAATACGTAGCTCACCAAAACCACAGCGTGGGCCACTGGCTAACCAGCGCACATCATTGGCGATTTTATTTAAACTTGCAGCAAGTGTTTTTAACGCCCCCGACGCGAATACAGCTGCATCACGCCCTGCTAGTGCTTCAAATTTATTTGGCGCAGTGACAAATAGCAGACCCGTTTGTTTCGCAAGTTCTGCTGCTGCTTTTACAGCATATTCAGGATGTGCATTCAGACCTGTACCGACCGCTGTACCACCTAGTGGTAATTCATACAGTCCTTCTAAAGCTTGATTTAAACGCTTCAAACCATGATCGAGCTGTGAAACATAGCCGCTAAACTCTTGGCCTAATGTTAAAGGCGTTGCGTCCTGTAAATGTGTACGGCCAATTTTAACAATATCTTTAAATTCTTTAGATTTCGCTTCTAAAGTATTACGCAGTTTCGTTACAGCAGGAATTAAAAGCTCATTGATTTGTAGACTTGCAGCCACATGAATTGCGGTTGGGAATGAATCGTTGGTCGATTGAGCACGATTGACATGATCATTGGGATGGACAGGTTTTTGTGAACCCAACGGATTACCCAGTTTTTGATTGGCAATATTGGCAATTACCTCATTACAGTTCATGTTACTTTGCGTACCTGAACCAGTTTGCCAAACTACCAGTGGAAATTGTGCATCCCACTGCCCTGAGATCACTTCTTCGGCTGCATTGACGATATAACCAGAAAGTTCCTGAGGGATTTGACCCAATGCTGCGTTAGTAATCGCTGCTGATTTTTTAACGAGACCCATTGCACGAATCATGGGACGTGGTAAACGTTCACCACCAATTTTAAAGTTTTGCAAACTACGCTGTGTTTGTGCACCCCACATCGCATCGCTAGGTACTTCAACATCGCCCATTGTGTCATGTTCAATACGTGTTTGCATAAATGACCTCATATCCTTATCTATAAAACTTGAACGTCTATGCAGAATCAAACTCTGCTGATAAATACAGTTTAGGTAACTTGCTTAGATTTGTAAATAATAACCATTATCAATTATGAGCGGTTTATTTGATAATCTTTATCGTGATTTTATAAAGAAAATCATGCACGATGATTAAATTTACCGAAAACAAGACGAGTTAATTCCCTCTTAATGTTTGTTGATAGAAACGCCATTCATCTTCTAGCATTTTCTTTAAATCTTGTTCAGGCTGCCAATCAAAAGTACTTTTCGCTTTCTGTGTACTTGCCCCAAGCTGGTCATATTCATGGCTTGGATAAAAAGTAGATTCGACAGTCTTAATCTCGGCCTTAGTTACTTCTGAAAGCGTATCTAATAGTTGCTGTATCGAAACCAACTCACCTGAAATATTAAAAGCCTCACAGGCGAATTGCTGCTGCGACAACCATTGCAAACATTGCCACACCGCCTTACAACAGTCGAGTACATGCAAGAAACTCCGTTCCACAGTACCATCTCCAGTTTTAGCTTGTTTGCGAAGTTCGATAAAATCTCGTTGTAAAGCCCCAACTTGCATCGCTAGTGGCACGATATTTTTTGGCAATGGCGCTACAAACTCACCTAAAACTGCATGCTCGAAAGCACCTGCGACGTTTCCTAAACGCAAAATCGCAATTTTCCACTCGTTATCAGTACGTGCGGTATCCCGTATAATTTCTTCCACCATTTGTTGAGATTTCACATAGGGATTTGGATAAGTAAAATTGATTTCTGTGTCTTCTGTTAAATCTGCCGAAGACTGACCATATACCGCCAAACTTGATAAATGGATCAGTGTTCGTACACCTGTTCGCTGCATGGCACGCAGCAAACTCATGATACAACTGACATTATCATTATAATATTCAAGTGGTTTAAGGACGGATTCTTCCAATGACTTAAAGCCTGCCGTATGAATGACTGCATCGACGGTATATTGTTCAAATACTTTATTGAGTGCGGGAGTATTGCGAATATCGAGTTTGACAAAAGGCACATACATGCCTGAAATAAATTCTAGTCGTTCAAGTGTTTGTAAATTTGCATTGGATAAATTATCCACAATAATGACTTCTTGACCTTGAGCCATTAAACTCAAGGCTATATGTGAACCTATAAAGCCTAAACCACCAGTCACTAAAATCATTGTTTAGATACTCCTTATAGTTATCAAGCTTTTACAACTCTTTGGCATCATCTTGGTGTCGTCACCAACTTATCTACAGATCTAAATTTTGAAACTTCGCCTCAGCATTTTTCATGAGCCGAATAATCTGCAAGAGCATTCTAGTTTTATCTTACTGCTTTAGAATTTTGACTGTGTTGCAGTTATGGATATTAACTGTATTTGATTTACGACAAATGACCTCGCTAGCGATTCATTTTGAAGACAACACAATTATTCGTGGCATTTGAGTGAACGCATTTAGAAGAAGATATTTAAAAATAATCGCACTAGAAAGCATATTTCACAGCAATAAAAAGTATTAGAAGTGATCTACTCGAATGAGCAAATAGCATTGAGCAGTCTGACTATTTTTTGAGGTATAGGACCTGGATGTGAACGCCAGATGAATCATCAGAAATATTCATCTGGCAAGATGTTGGCAATGTAACTATAACAGCAGCAAACGTTTGAAATCGCAAATATCTAAGCAACTTAATTTAGCGGATATAGCCTTTTTTGATCATGGCTGAGAATAGGAACTCGTAAACTTTTAAGATCATGCTCACCAAATAAAACCCATATTTTCGCCATAAAGACAGCCCAACAAAATTCAGCAAAACCGCAATGATCAGCGCCCCTGCCATATCCATTGGATAATGCACACCTAAATAGACTCTCGACCACGCCACAAGAAAAGCGAATGCGAGAAATACATAGCCGACAGTTTTTTGCTTTGAAAATATATAAGAAAATGCAATCGTGCTAAAAAACAGCATGTGATCACTCGGGAAGGATCCATTCGGTGAATGTTCTATAATCGTGCGTCCAACATCCAAGACAAAAGGTCTAGGATAGTAAAAGAAACTTGAAATCACTTGGCTGAAAAGAAAAGCGACAATTGTAAAAACAGTGGCTTTAACGATTTGTTTTTTGGTGTCAAAACTGCCTTTAAACCAAGCCAAAAACATCAAAAGAATCACGATATAAAATAGATCATTGGCTATAAATATGGCAAAAGAAATAGTGAAATCTAAAGCATTGTCCGATGCATTGATTGAATTAAATAAACTTAAGTTAAATTTCTCTATATTCATGAGATGGTTTAAAAAATGAAAAGATCATAGCACTCTGCAAAATCAAAAATTGCGTTTTATTCATATAAAGATTTTTCAGTATGTAACCGTAGAGTTTATTTATGAAAAAGTGATGGCTCGAGGTTGAATCCAAATTAAACCCAATGTTATACCAATCGTTCTATTTGAAGAAAAATTTGCAATGACTTCGCTGCCTAAATAAGCAAAACTGTGCAAATATTCAGATCATTGAGTAAATCATTGTATACTAGCTTTTTCTTCTGAACTCAGAACAAACTGTCGATCTAGACCGTTTATTCATTTAGTGAATTTCGATGAGTACTCTATTACTAATTACCTCCTCACCCACTTCGATACTGGCTTGGCATGCTTTGGGTCTTGCCCAAGCGCTGAAGCAAAAAGGCGAAAACTTTCGAGTTTTTTTCTATCAAGATGGTGTAAATGTGGCAAATGCCCTGCAATGGGTGCCAGATGATCAACGCAAACTCAGTAGTGAATGGCAAAAACTCGGCATTCGTTTACCTGTTTGCGTAAGTGCAGCGCTCGCACGTGGGATCACAGATCAGGAAAATGCACAGCGTCACAATATTCAGCAACATAATCTAGCTGAGCAATTTGAACTTGTGGGCTTAGGTGAACTTGCCGATGCCGTACAAACTGCAGACCGTTTATTGCAATTCTAAGTATTTTGATTGCCGCGCATTTGTAGCATTGAAAAGGAAAATTACGTGAAATCTGTACTGGTTGTTTTAACCCATGCAAATCTTGCAAGCTTACAAGTACATGAAAGTCTTTCTGCGACCATGGTGCTTGCAACCTTCGGTTGTGACGTTAAAGTGTTGCTCAAAGATGCTGCGCTGAGCCTACTTCAAGCCGAACAAGAGTTTAGTCAACTCAAGCATGCATTTAAACTCGCATCCAACATGGTTGATAGCTTTGAGTTTTATGATCTCACCCCGATTTATATTGAACAAAAAAATTCACAGCATCCATTTGTAATCAACAGTGAACAAGAACTTGAGTTTGTTCAATTCAATACTAAATTAATTCAACAATTTGATCATGTGTTGTATTGGTAAAAGAGGAATGATGATGTCAAATTCTACGCTGTATTTAGTCCAAGCCAGCTATGCCAATACCCTACAGCACATCCAGCAGTTAGCCAGTTTAATCAACCCTGAAGATGCAATCATCCTGATGGGTGAAGCAGTCTTACATATTGCAGATGAACAAATTCAGCAATTTGGCACATGTTATGTACTTGAAAATGATGCTGAAATTTTAGGTAAAAGTATGAATTATAGTCATATGAAAGTGATCGACTATGCCGCTTTTGCTGATCTATGCCTTAGATTTAAACGATGTATTTCACTCAAATAATTTGAGTAAAAGCGATCCATTTCTACAATCTTCTCTTTTGGAATGAATATGAATCTTGAATTAGACCAAGATGGCCATTTGGTGGATTACACTATTTGGAATGAAGCTGTTGCCCAAGAACTGGCTAAAAGTTTAGAACTTGAGTTAAGCCCTTGGCATTTTGAAGTTTTACAAGCTGTACGACAGTTTTATCAACAGTTTGGTCACTCACCGGCAACTCGCCCACTCATTAAATTTTTAATGAAAACCGTGAGCGCTGATATTAATAATGCAGTGTTACAAGACAAATTTAACACCGGTTTGGTCGCTCGACATTTAAGTCGTTTAGCGGGAATACCTAAACCTGCAAATTGTTTGTAATTTTAAAGTAATCTAAATACTGCTTAGGCTATTTTGGCTATATGGATGCAAATCAGCATCTTGAAGAAAGCCATAAAACAGCTTAGGCAGGTTTTAATTGGTTGAGAGCGATGTAATAGGCTTGGGTAAATATCGGTTTGACCTGTTTGGCTTGGATCGGTTCAGCACAACATGAGCACACCAAAACCGGTTTAAATTTTTGCCCACATGCCTGATGCACATATTCAACAGGTGATCCTAAGCCCTGATCCATATATTGATCAGCCCAATGGGTCATAGCTAGAAGGATTGGATACAAGTCTAAGCCTTTTTGAGTCAGTCGATATTCAAAACGTTCCTGACGCTCGACATAAGCAACTTTGGTTAAAATACCCTCTTCAACCAAACGCTTTAATCGGTCGGATAACACATGACGCGTCACACCGAGATTTTGTTGAAAGTCATCAAAACGTCGAATGCCCATAAATGCATTACGGATAATCAACATGGTCCAACGATCCCCTAGCACTGAAAGCGCACGAGCGATTGAACACGGTTGTTGACCAATATCATCCCATTTCATTTTATGAACCATCAAAAATAACGACCAACACCCAATTTAATTCATGCCTGTTGATTTTGCAAAATCCTTTTCAATAATCTTTGATATACAAATCATAAATCAACCTTCATTTCCAATCATTTATTTATCGGCTTGATCTGTGAATGAACTAAAAATGTATTTTGTCTTTATTGTCTTCAATGATTTCTAGCCATGCACGCGTTGCGGGACTCATGGCAACAGTGGTATTCCAGGCCATACTGAGTTTCCAGTCTAGGTTTGGATTTTCTAATTCAGCCATATGGTATTTTGCCGCATCAAGTTGTTCACAATAAATTTTAGGCAGGAGTGCAATCCCGACATTTGAATCTACCATTTTGGCGATAAAGTCCCACTGGCTACTTTTACACACCACATTTGGCTCAAATCCGACGTAATTTGCCGCCTGTATAATGATGTCATTGAGTGTGAAGGTATCGTCATACAATAAAAAAGATTCTTCTTTTAATTCAATCAACGAAACGGTTTTTCGCTTACGCCACTGTGAGTTTTTTTTAGATAATAAACATAAAGGTGACTCCATCACTGGAATACCACTTAACACCGGTTTCAAGTGACCCAAAATAATTCCCACATCGACCTGTTTTTTTAAAATGGCATTTTCAATACCCGTCGCCCCTACCTCAAAAAAGCTCAGTTCAATATTGGGGTATTTTTTATGAAACAGCGCAATTAACTGACTGAACAATACCGATGCCAATGGCGGTAAACCTAGAGTCAATTTACCTTGTTTTAAGGCGCGAACTTGGGTGACAGTATCAAGCATCCGTTGTTGTTCATTCAAAATCACTAAAGCATGCTGATAAATCTGCTCTCCCATATAGGTGAGCTGTGCTTCCCTTTTTCGACCTGCTTCTCCTTTATGAAATAAAGGCACGCCGATCTCATCTTCTAACTGACGAATTAATTTACTAATGGTCGGCTGAGTGACAAAAAGCGCTTCAGCTGCATGACTGAAACTCTGTTTTTGTACGATGGTCACAAAGACTTTTAGGCTTTTAATGTCCATTATTATTCCATTTAAGCATAATTAATAATTAATTATTCATAATTATACAGGGTATGCACTTTTAAAATAGCGTCATCTCCTATTCTGCTGTTGTCTCATGGATACGTTTCCACAATCTACTTCCAAATTTACCCAGTTTCTTAAGACTTTAGCGCAGCTAAGTTTATTGATATTGATCTGGTGGATCGGCTCTTGCATTCAATCATGGTTTAACTTGCCGATCTCTGCTGGCGTGATCGGTTTATTGCTCCTTTTAGCTGCATTGTTGAGTGGTTTATTTAAAATGCAATGGGTCAAACAAGGCTCAGATTTTATTTTGGCTGAACTGGTTCTATTCTTTATCCCCTGTGTAGTTGGATTAATTAAATATCAAGATTTATTACTCAGCTCTGGCTGGCAGTTAATTTTAGCCGTGGTACTGGGTACCGTCTGTGTCATGGTGTTTACAGCATTTACGGTTTATTGGGGCTTTAAACTCGAGGCAAAACTTAAAGCGAAACACCAAACTGCGACAGATCATGATGTCAACACAGCAGGAAAAACCTTATGAACGATTTTGGGTTGAACAGTATCTCAGTGTTGTTTTTCGTCCTGACCCTTGTCGGTTATATTTTGGCGAAAAAGCTACATCGTAAGTTACCGTATATGGTTCTTTCCCCTGCACTATTCGTCCCGTTTGTGCTGATTATACTCATGCTTTGCTTTCATATTTCATATGACACCTATATGCAAGAAAGCCAATGGATTGTATGGATGCTCGGCCCGGCCACTGTGGCCTTTGCTATCCCCATCTATGAATATCGACAAATTATCCGTCAGCATGCGCTGAGTATTAGTTTAGGCATCGTGATTGGCATGTTAGCTGGGATTATTAGTGCTTTTTATTTGGCACAGTTATTTCAATTTGACCAAGAAACGTCTTATAGCTTGATGGCACGTTCCATTTCTACGCCATTTGCCATGGAACTTACCTCAAATATTGGGGGCTCAGTAGAATTGGTGATTCTATTTACCATGATTACTGGGATTGCCGGCGTGGCTTTGGCTGACCTAGTTTTGGCTGGGCTTAAATTGCATTCACGCTTTGCGCAAGGTGCGGCTCTTGGCAATGCTGCACATGGATTTGGTACAAGTAAGGCGTTATCACGTCATAAAGAAGAAGGTGTTGCAGCCTGCCTGAGCATGGTACTTGCTGGAGTATTTATGGTATTACTTGGGCCATCACTTATTCATTTGGTCATTTATCTATTAGGATAAAATAAAAAGCCCAGTGCATTAGCTGGGCTTTTTTTTAAATTGTGAGTTAAGTCATTTCACTGTAAAAACTAAGCAATTATATAATGTAGTGCAATGACAAACGCTAAGAGACTCGACACTTCTGTGATTTCAATTGCTGCACCAATTGTATCTCCCGTCACACCACCTATACGCTGAATAAATTTCCATCGCAAATACAGTAAAGTACAAATAAACGCGAATATACTCACCACTCCAGTCCAGCTAAAATACAAACATGCACTTAGGCAGAGTATAAAGATCATGTATGCCGACTTTCGTGGAATAGTTGCTGCTATCGATGAGCCTAAGCCTTTTTCACGGACATATTGAGTTGTTAAAAACAAAAATAAAGGGGCTAAACGACCCAATACTGGAAATATAACTATTGCCAAATACATTTGCTGTTGTAGCAAAACATAAAGCGCCGACCATTTGAGTAAGCAAATCACGACGAGGCTCAACACACCAATCGGCCCACATGCAGGGTCTTTCATGATGTTAAGTGTACGCTCGGCATCGCCAAAGCCACCGACCCATGCATCTGCCGTATCGGCTAAACCATCTAGATGTAACCCACCTGTGAGCCAAATCCAAACTACCAGCAAAATACTGCTGAGTAAGATAATCGGCAGGCTGTGAAATGTGAAAGCAAGCAAGGCAAGAATGCCACCGATCAACAATCCCACCATAGGATAAAACAACAAAGACTGTCCATTTTGCTGTTTCGATGGCATCGCTTTAAGTTGAATCGGGAAAGTCGTGAGAAACTGTAGAGCAATCCAAAAAGGTGTCATTCTCTTTGCTCCAAAAGACGAATATTTGCACGATTTTGCACAATGAATGAATTTAATTGTCCCAATTCAGCCGTCATTTTTAATAAATCATCTAAATGACTTTGCTGTGCCATACATTTTAATAATTTAATCACGCCACCATGGGAAACCAATAAAACGCGTTGCCAATGATGCTGTTGAGCCTGCAAGACTAGCTCATCTAGACCGCTTAATATCCGATGTTGAAATTGCTGAAGACTTTCTGCATTCGGTGGCGTAAATGTGCTGGGACTTTGCCAAAACTGTGCGAGTAACTCTGGAGTGTTTTCATAGATATGCTTGGTTGATACCGCTTCCCAGTCGCCAAAATGAATTTCTTGAAACTTCGCATTTTCAAACATTGGACGTTTAAGTTGTTGAGACAAATCTAAAGCAAATAAACGGCAGCGCTGTAAGTCAGAAGTAATGATGACATCCCAGCTCGCTAAACCGTGTGTATGAATGACGTTCAATACATCATCTATGGTCTGCTGCATCTGCTGCCAACCTTTTTGCGTCAAAGCATCATCTGTAGAGCCACGTAAGGTATGGCTCAGTTCAGTCTCACCATGACGCAATATATCTAAACGGAAATGTTCCATTTAAACTTTTTCACCAATCACAGCAGCTTGTGCAAAAGTCGCCATGTTGTTATGTAAACGACATGCCAAACGAATTAAACCCAAGGCCGCACCGGCACCGCTGCCTTCACCTAAACGTAAATTCAACTTTAAGAGTGGTTCAGCTTCAAGGGCTTGAAGTAAACGCTGGTGCCCATATTCAGCCGATTGATGACCAAAAAGCATCCATTCACGTACAGCAGGATTTAAACGAACAGCGACCAAGGCAGAAACCGTACTAATAAATCCATCAACGACCATTGCCAGACCCAATTGCGCACAGCGAATGTATGCTCCAACCATTGCGGCAATTTCCAAACCACCTACAGCACATAGAGCTTTAAAGACATCTTGGCCGACATAGTCCTGATGTAAAGCTAAAGCTTGATCAATCACTTGTTTCTTATGTGCCAATTGTTCAGCACGAATACCTGTACCAACACCTGTCAGTTTTTCGGCCGGCTCATTAAATAAAAAACATGCGACAGCAGAAGCCGAACAGGTATTGCCAATGCCCATTTCCCCTGCGACATAAATAGACGCACCTGCAGCGATAGCATCTTCAACACTTTTACGGCCAAGATTCATCGCTTCAATACATTGTGATTCGGTCATCGCAACAGTTTTAGCAAAATTTGCCGTACCCGCTGCAATACAGTAGCGCTCTACCCCTGCATATTCATAGGCTTCACCCACCGAACCACAGTCAATCACTTGTAGTTTGGCTTGATACTCACGTGCAATGACACTAATACACGCACCACCTGTCGTGAAGTTTTGTAGCATTTGGCGTGTGACGGCTTGTGGGTAGGCTGAAATATTTTCTTCCATCACACCATGATCACCAGCAAAGATGGCAATCCATGGAAAATCGATATTGGGTTGATCCGTGTTTTGTAATGATGCAAGTTGCACCGCAACATTTTCAAGTTCTGAAAGCGAGCCCGTAGGTTTGGTTAGCTGTAACTGGTGATTTGACGCCTGTTGCTTAGCTTCGATACTCGGATTTTGACAGGGTTCTTGCCACCAGTTCATGCTTTATCTCCTTTTAAGATCATTGGAAAACCTGCAACACAAAACACCACATGGTCAGCTATTTGACCAATTTGTTGATGTAAGCGCCCAGATTCATCGACGAATTTTCGACTGATTTGTCCCATGGGAACAACGCCCAGTCCAGTTTCGTTACTGACTAAAATAATGTCTGACTTTAATATTGGCAGCACCGTAAGTAATTTTTGGCATTGTTGCTGTTGAAAATCTGCTTGTTCATGCAGCAATAAATTACTCATCCACAGCGTTAAACAATCGATAAGAATGGTTTGATGAGCTTGGTCTATTTCAACTAAGCGATCGGCTAAATACAAAGGCTCTTCAATCAGCCCCCAATGTTCAGGTCGGTCCGCTTGATGATGCTGAATTCGCTCCTGCATTTCCTCATCATAGGCTTGTGCTGTCGCCACATAGATGACGGCTTGAGCACTTTCTTTGGCTTTTTGTTCTGCAAGTCGGCTCTTACCTGAACGCGCCCCACCCAAAATGAAATGAATCATGACTGTGCCATCTCTATATTTTGTCTGAACTGATGTTGATAATAAGGACTCAAAGCCCCTTGTAATACTTGAGCCTGATAATGACCAAAAGTCAGTTGCTCGCTTTCAAAATCAAAGCTGTGCTGCTCAATTTGTTGGATTCTTTCAAAAATATCATCGCTATTCCACGCCTGTTTATACAAGCCCAATGTGATATGCGGACAATATTCGATCGGTGCAATTTCATTCGAACTAAAATTCAAAGCTTGACGTAGATGGTCTAACTTACGTTCTAAATCCACAATTTCAATAAACAGCGCGCTTTGAAAGCTATGGATCTGACCTGTACATAACCGAATATTAGATAGCGATAACTGTCGAAGTTGTTGTTGGTGCAGTGCCAATTCATCTGCTGAGAAATTATCATTCCATCGTTGTTCAGAATGATCGAATAATTGGGTTTTATTCAGCTCTTGAAAAAAACCACAAATAAACACGGTAATATGAAATTGGCGCGTATTCGGCGTGTATAAAAGATCTGAAAACTGCGCTCGAAGTGCTGTGAGATATGCCAATAATTCAGGATCCTGTATTTCTATATACCACAAAGCATAGTGATGACGACCTTGATGCCAATCGGGATAATCCTGATTGAGCGTAGGTACGACTTGCGTTGAAGGTTTTAGAAACACAGATAAATCACTTTAAATTCAATCTGCTTTATTAAAGCATGAATCAAAACAGACTTTGCCCAATTTTGATTTAGTAATATTCATTTAAAGCTGAAATTCATTCATCTAAAGCTTCTTTGTAAGAAAAAAATGCCGAGTCATACTCAGCATTTTGATTCAATATACATTGCGCACAGATAAGCATTATATTTTAGGCAAATTTCACAGTATCTTTTTGATCTTGCGTTACAGCATGGTTTTTCCAAGATGTGAACTGCTCTGTGGACTGATCAGAAAAATGGTGCAACTGTATCATTACATTGGCCTCAATCTGTTCAATACGTTCCAGTTGTTCAAGCTCGTTGGTCTTTTTCAGTTCTGAAAATTGCAACCGGATAAAGTTGATAGCCTGATCCATCGTACATTGATTTACACTCACGGCATACATCAAACCATAGACAATCCCTTGTTGTAGATGTGTTGTCTCCAGTCCATATTTCACATTGGTCGCCAACGAGCCCAACACTCGTTCATTAATTGCAAGTTTACGTAAAGGATCTCGTGCCACACGCGCACATGGATCTTTATACGCATGTTCACAAGAGTTTATAAAGCTTTCTGCCAGTCGTGTTAAATCAAAAGCACGATTTGGTAAGCGCAGTGCTAAACCAGCCTGCACCTCGTCAATGAGTTCATGCATAAATTGATCAACACGATGATCTGCAAGTGCCACACCTATGGTTTGATGATTGAACAGTGCAGATTGCCAAGCCAACATGGCATGTACGCCATTCCATAAGCGATTTTTGATTAGCTGAATATCTTCAATATGATCGACCAAAATCATTTGACGCATTTTTTCTAACAAAGGACTGTTATTTTCTACATAGATCGGCATGTCAGATTCTGCGTTAAATAAAATTAAATCCATGCTTTGCAATATATGACTTGGGTGGAAATTTCGGCGCATATCCTCAACATATAAAGTGGCTTGACGTTCCTGATCAGGATTTAATTTCGTCGCATCTTCTAAGTCTAATTGAGCATCCACTTCAACTTCATCTAATTGAAATTGTTTGAAGATATTATATTTTATACGGAGCTGACGATATAAGTTTTGGTCACTTAACTTAGATACCATGCGGTTGACTACGGTATCGCAAAAATAGTGTTGTTGCATGATTTTCTCTGCAACAACCGCTCCAGCAAGCTCAGTTAAAGCCTGTTTTAAATGTGACATTAATAATTGTTTTGCTCCGACTTTGTTCAAAATGATCAGCATCGTTAGAGGTTCGATGGCTTTCTCATCATGTGCAATATGTCGTGCATACAGGCCTTGTGCAATGGTTTTGGCCTCTTCTGCAATCGCTTTTTCAGGCAAACAGATGGCAACCAAACTTGACTCTGTGTACATCTCTTGCATCTGCTGAATATTTTCAGCATCAATGACTGCCATGTTTTCAATGCGTTCGTCATAAGACAATTGACCATAGCGAATACTATAGGTACCAAATGCATTGACCGCAGAGCGATATAAAGGGTTACGTGTCGAAGCATAGATTTTTTTCGGGCGAGTATAACCATCCCAATGCGACAAAATTTGTGCTAAATAACCACCACCAATCGCCCCAAAACCATGAATACCAACAGTGAGCTGATTAAGGGTTTGTGGAAAAGCCTCTTGCACAAGTGGCATCTCTAAATGCGCGGTGAACGGGTCAAGTTCCGTCAAGCAGTCATACATACATTCATAATAATATTTGGCTTTGGACAGCATGTTTTCATTGGGTGATTTAATATCTTTAAACAGTACGGTAATACCGCCAGCGTCAAAGGCTGAAGTCACACCATTTTCAGAGTCTTCAAACATCAAACAATCAGCAGGACTTAAATTCAGCTTTGCGGCAGCACGTATAAATATTTCTGGATGCGGCTTACCATTTTCAACTTCATCACCACAGACTAAGACATCAAAGAACTTATACACATTGGCATTGATGAGATATTCTTCTGCGATTGCTCGGCGACTCGATGTTGCTACAGCCATCCGTAGTCCTGACTTGCGTAAGCGTTCTAATACTTGAACCAAGCCTTTTTTGATCGGGACACCAAACTGACGAACATGCTCCAGCTCTAATTCATCTGCACGTTTGCGAATATCTGCGTATGGAATGTTTTCATCATATTCGGCTTGGGCCAATCGATGCGCGCTTTGTGCACTTAGCCCCAAACAATTCATCAGATACGATTCGGAAAACTCAACACCGGTCAATTCAAGAGATGCCTGTTTCAATGTTTGAAACCGTAAACGTTCAGTATCAAACATTGTTCCATCCATATCAAAAATGGCGCCCAGAACCAAATCATTATTAAATTTAAGCATTTAACCTCCGTTATTTTTCTATGTGAAAAGAATAACGGAGAAAACTATTGATTCAGTACTTTGAGAATTAATGAAACAATTGTGATTATTTTTCAACCAATAGGCTTGCTTTCAAAATCTATTTTGTAAGATCAATCGCTGATCAAGTAACAGCATGTAATCAAAACCCACTGTTGTCAGGATGGTCCTGTCGTCACACTGCCCTATCGAAGTATTTATACAACTCGATGCTTATTTCACTCAGTCACTCGCTTCACGGTTTGTGTTTTGGTTTGAAATAAAAAGAATACGATTAAACCAAGCATCACGAAAAATAAAAAATAATACGGAAATTCTTTGTGCCACTGGTATAAACCCGTACTAATCAGTGGCCCGACAACAAAGCTCAAAGCCTGAGTGGCTGTACACCAACTTGCCACCTTGGTCTGTAACGCACTTGGCGCTGTTTGCGCTGCACCCGTTGTAAATGCAGGGATTAAACACGCAACCGATATACCATATAACAGGTATGTGGCTTGGAAAATCCGTAATTCAGTGGTGAAAACCGAAATTAGCAATGCTGCAGCCATGCTAAACAGCCCAACCCAAAGTAAGCGATATACAGACCAATTTAAATACTTAGAAATCAGCGTTTGCATAACCACCAAAGCAATACCTACGACGAGAGAACACTCTGCAAAATGCACTGCGCCTTCTGCAGCAGTCATATTAAAACGGTCTTGAATATAAAACCCTGCCGTTAAATTCACGGTCACGATGGCAAGATAGAGACTGAATCCCAACATTAACCATGGATAGCATTGCTGAATGCTCAAAACCGTAGATGGTATCTCATCCTTAGCTGTCACTGGCTTTTCAACACTATGCTGTTCAGTATGTCGGTCAAAGCTGAACACCAAGACCACAGAAATCAACGCTAAAATAATAATTGCAGCCCACAGTGGCGTCATGATTCCACCAAAGCCCAACAGTAAGGTTGTTAGAAATGGCCCTATGATTACGCCTGCACTGTTTAATGCACCAAATTTTGACATCGCTTGTGAACGCTGTTGCTCATTACTAAATCGGGTCATCACATAAGTTTGCAAGGCAATCTGTGGCATCGCCATAAATACCCCAGTCGCTGCGCGTGACAACATCAATAAACTAAACAGCAGCAACATCCCTATCTGAACAGTAAGGCCATACATCAACACGGCTGTAAATAACCCCCATGTCACAGCCATGCCCACAAAACCGATACTCAACAGTTGATATATCGAAAACTTGGATTGATTTTTTGAAATGTAAATGGCACCGATGGCCATCAGCAGCGCACCGACGGAAACCATCGCGCCGCCTTGTAGTTCAGAAAGTTTTAACTCACGAACCAATGGCGCCAACAGCGGCAATATCATCGAGAAACTTGCACCATTGGCAAGACTGGCAGCAATAAACAGTTTGTTATTTCGATCCATTATTTTTGTTATCCATTTTTAATGGCTACGTTATAAACAATAGAGGTGACTTAAGCCACCTCTATTTTGTAAGTCACGATACCGTGCTTTAAACACGATTCAGGATTTAAATCAGTATTTCACTGTATAACTTAAACCGTAGGTACGACCTTGTGCAGCTAGGCTAGAAATTGGGCCATAGACAGTTTCAACCGACTGGCTGTACACCGACTTATAATCCGTATTCCACACGTTGTAGACACCAAAGCCCACATTACCCGGTCCTACTTTTGCATTGGCAATCACGTCCATCGTTGCAAAGCCTTTAATTGCCGCTGCTGGAGCAGATCCATATTTCATAGCATCTTTTTGGGCTTTGTCTGTACCGCCAATCGCTAAAGCTTGAACACGTAGGCTCATGTCATTATCAAACTGCCATTCTGAAAATGCTGTTCCTTTTAAAGGTGCCACACGAATGGCATCCAATTCTTGCCAGTCACCTTGGGTATTTTTAAATTGGCCCGTGGTATATGCAACTGTGCCGCCAACCGTCCAATTTGGTTGAACTTCATAACTGGCATTGGCTTCGACACCATAGATACGCTCATCGGTATCAATAACATCAATGGTGTAATTCGGCGCACCAAATTTCAGGCTTTTATCTGAGTCATTATAAAAAGCCGTCACGCCTGCATTTAAACCACCGGCATTTTGTACACGCCATCCGAGTTCATAGTTATTGACTTTAATCGGGTCAATGGTTTGGCTATTAATCACAGAATTTGCCGGCACATCGCGCAGCATACGTTGCACATCGGGCAAGTTTGAACCTTGTGAGAAATTAGCAAACACTTGCTGTGCATCTGTTAAGTGATACACCGCGCCAACATTAAACAGCGTTGCATCATGTTTTACTTTGCCGCCATTCAGTGTTTTCGCCACATAACCTGGGGTTAAATCTGCAGTAATTGCTTCCATATAAGGCACAGATGAATCGACATCGCTTTCTACACGTTCATGGCGAATGCCTGCTTGTAAGCCAAGTCGGTCGGTTAATTCATATTGCGCTTGGGCAAATACGCCAAGTTTTTCTGTTTCAACATCTGGGCCAAAGGCATAGTAGTTAAACGGCTGATAACTCAAACCATTACTTTGAATAAACGTTGCGCTGTCATACATTTGGATATTTTGTTGATCTTTTTCATTTTCATAGTCCACACCATAGGTTAAACCCAGTTCACGACCATTTAAGTTAAGATCTTTTTGTAGAGCAACACGCGCGCCTAAAACATCGATATCGGTTTCTGACTGATACACCAAGAAGAGTTCAGGTGCCATTTGACGTGCAGATGGGAACCACCGTGCTTTTTCATTTCGATAATAGGTTTCAGCGTTTAGACGGTGGCCTAAAATATCTTGATTTTCATATTGTGCGTTGACGCTATAACGTTCAGTTTGTGGTTGTTCAGCAAGTAGTAAGCCCTTTACTGCATTTAATGACAACGGCAGCTTGCCACCCACGGGCTGTGAGCGCAGCGCATTTAAATTTGGACCATAGTCAGGTCCATAATCACTATCTTGCTCATCATTATAATATTGCGCGCCAAAACTCAACGTTTGACCATCGGCAATTTTCCAACTGACACGACCATTTAGATCTAAAGTGTCGGTATCTTGACGGTCTGTTTGCGCAATTTCAGGTCCAATACGGTTGCCATGGCTATCTTGTATTTCGCCACGTTTGGTATAGCTTGCACCTAAAGTTCCGCGTAAATTGCCTTGATTAAAATTCATGGTTTGCGCAGCTTCATAAGCCAGCGCATCGGACTTAAAGTTATTACCAGAAGTGACTCCTACTTTTGTTTCAAAACTCAGCGGCTCTGATCCACCTCGTTTAGTGATGATATTGATAATACCGCCTGTCGCACCTGAACCATAAATACTACTTGCACCAGAGACCACTTCAATTCGTTCAATCATCGACGGGCTAATACTCGCCAGTTGTCGAGATCCATCACGATATCCCGTTTGCGGCACACCATCGATCATGTATTGCACCACACGTCCACGCATGGTCATCCCATAGTTAGACGTTGTACCACTTGATGGAGTCAGTGATGGCACCAATAAACCGACAATATCAGCTGTGCTTTTACCTGCATTGGCTTGTTTTTCAATTTCTTCTTTAGGAATGCTGTACACCGTACCCACAATATCTGCAATGCTTTTCGCAGAACGAGTTGCCGTCACAACAATCGGTGCCATTTTAGTAGCTTCTGCAGTTTGTGTTTCAACTGCAGTATTTTGTGCAGTGTCTGTCGTGACGTCTTGCGCATAAAGCTGAGTGCAAATTGCTAAGCTGAGACAAGTCAGTTGCATCGGTAGAGCTAAACGTTTCATATTCTTTTCCATTTCTTAGAGTTCCGATTGAGTCGGAAGTGTTTGAGTTTTAAAATTTTGTGTTTTTAAAACAATGCGCTGACTAATTAAGACGCTGATTACTGAGCCAATTGCCAATACCAAGTAAAAATGTCCATAGCCTAATGATTTTGCGAGAAAGCCTGAAAATGCACCGCCAATGAAGTAAACGAGCAATTCAAAGCACACTAATATGGTGAAATCGGTACCCGCCTGTTCTTTAGAACTGGTCTGCATGAAATAGGCATAGAGTGATGTCATGGCGATATAACGAATGGCTAGCATCAACACGACAAATAGACCTAAAAGCAGATGCCATTGATTCAACCACTCCAATACAACGGCTGCCCCAATGACGGCATATAGCAATGTACGTAACCATCCTGCCCAGACCAACAATTGCGTCGCTTTGATTTTTTTCAGCAATACAGCTGCACTAACAGCTGCAATCAGACCGACACCGGCACCGACCACAGACATCAACACCCCGATCTGAGACAGTGACCATTTTTGATCGATCAACATGGGATTCAGCATTGCCATAGCGGGTGCTTCCACCACGCGATAACAAACGATGAGCAGCAAGGCCCAACGAATCGCAGGTCGTTTAAACGCTTGTCGTAGGCTTGGTTTGGCTTTGGCAATTTGAGTTAGTGGTTCTTCTTGAATAAAAAACACAGCAAACATGGTTAAAAATGTCAGCAGCGATAAAGTTGTGAGCGCTGACTGCCAACCCCAATATTGGTAAATCCATAAAGTTGCAGCGCCACCAAGCATGCTACCGACGGCCACCCCAATACTCTGTGCCATACTGCCCAGACGGTAATTGCCTTCGGTAAATTTCTCTACGGTATAACCATCAATCGCAATATCTTGCGTTGCCGCAAACGTTGAAATCCATAAACCAACAATGACAAATAAAGTCAGCCCATAAGAAAACTGCGTAAAGGCTAAAACCAGTACCCCCAGTACCAATGCGATTTGCGTAAACAACAGCCATGTTTTACGTTTACCGAGTTTTTTGACATAGAGCTGATCGATCCAAGGCGCCCAAAAAAACTTGAATGCCCATGGAATATAAAGCAGCGATAACATGCCGATCCAGCGTAAATCTACCCCTTGATGTCGTAAAATGGCAGGCAAAGCCACATTGTAAAAATACAAAGGCAATGCATGTGCTAAGTACAAAATAATCACGACGCTCAAACTCAGGACTGAAATTTGAGATGGTGAAATTGCATGATTTAATTTTCTTGAGTGTTGTTGCATATCCACCTCTGCACTGCCCATTGCAGCGCATCAGACTGTTCTAATGAAACGTAATAAGGCACACGCCACGCTGCATGCAGCGCGGGTGTATTTAAACGTTTGAAGTCATCTGGATCTTGCGCAATACGCACCAGACCCAAACAATATTGAAAAAAGAGATGTTTAAACTTCTTGTACCAAACGGCCTGTATTTGCCGATATTCTTCAGGAAAAGTCGTTCCCTCAGCCGTTTGCATAACCAAAACAAAGGGCTGACTTTTCAGAAAAAAGCGCTCAACTTGAGTCAACCATTGTTCAAACTCTTCCACTGAAACATGCGCTGAAAAGCGCATGTCCAGTATGTGCATGTGGGTGCAGCGATAACTCATGACACCGCCTTAGCTAGTTGCTGATGCTGAAATGCCTTGGAGTCGTTTAAGTAATGACCAAATTTTGAATAAAATGTTTCTCTAAAGCAGTAATACAACATGGCGGTCTTTTCAGGCATTGGGATTAGGCGCTGCGCTTCATAGCACATGTCTTCAACCACGACGGCATAAGGCTTCACACTATGATCAGGCTCTCCCACAATCTTGGCTGATGCGGCATTTTCAAAGATATAAAAACTCAATAAACGCATGACGGGACGTAAATAACCTTTACCAAAAACGGACTTTTCACCAAATAACAAATGCCAACCTAGATCAAGCTCATCACCGTCGTAGTACAAACCTAAACGATCCCGTTTTCCTTCGTAGATCTCTGTGTATCCCACATCTTCACCATTGACTCCTACAATCAAAATTCGGTGATGATCATCTGCCAGCATTTTTTCGTAATACACTTTTAGTTCAGTTTCTGACTTATTGAGCTGCCACTGTGGAATAACATGCGGTTCATGCATCCATTTATGAACCAAAGCCATATCTTCTGGATATTGCATTTGTCGTAAGTAGTATTGCGTCTCATTCTCATGGTATTCATAAAAATCAGGTAGTTGTTGTGATAACGTTGTCATGATGTCGTCCTTTAAATTTGTTTAATCTTTTCTGTTCTTAGCTCAAAAATCTGTTTATGACGCAATACGATTAGTTGTCGTTTTCTGTTCGGCGGTATGCTGTTGTTTCGCCCACTGATTTAAAGTGCTTGGACTCACAGGGTTTGCAATAGGATCTAAAAATACAGGTACTGGTCGTTCTGCTTCGTCGTTATAACTGGTGGTAAACAGTCGAACACGGTTCAGACAAATTTTCTCGAAACGTGGACGGAACATACTGAATTTTTCAATACGATCTGCCAATTCAGGATGTGCCTGATGAAATTCGTCAATCACGGTGGAGATGGTTTGCCAAAACTCAAGTTCTGTATGCTGTGGATAATCTTCAAGGAAGACATTAGAGATATAGCGGTAATGCACCATGAACAAACCTGTAAAGATAAAGTGACTAAGTTCTTCAGCAGGATGGCGCAGTAAAATTTGCCCTTCAGTTGGTAAATTTTCGAGTTCAGGAAAATCTTCATCAACTAAATTGACATCATCAATAAAGTCCTTCAGCACCATTTTTTTCGGTAAGCCATTTTCATGGATCAACATGGTGTTTTCACCGTGGGGAGAAAAAGCCAAACCATATTTGTATAAACAAATCAGTAGCGGTGTTACACAAACTTCAGCAAAACGTTTCAGCCATTGCAAAGGGGTAAAACCTGAAGCCTCAATCAACACGGATAAAATAGACCGACCATTTATGTCTCGATGCAACAATGCTGCTTGGGAAAGTGCTAACTGGTGTTCACCAATACATGGCTCGACACTTTCACGCCATAAACAACCAAACAATTCTTTAAATTGGTAAGGCGCACCGTCTATCTGATCAAAACATGGCTGTTGCAAAGTTAAACTTGCAACTTCACCCAAAAATGCTACCTGTGTTTTTTGCAGGTCTACATCATGATGTTGAATGTCCTTCAGCCAAGCGGTCACCGCAGGTGCAGCTAAATTTCGTTTTGAAGGCAAACCTCGATATACCGCCGTATTAAAGATACTGACAGGTAACTTTACATAATGACGTTCAGGATGACTGGTATTGCATAAAGTACGAATTGATTGCATTGGCGCATAGTCATCTTGTCCAATGTCCAGCTCTACAATGCGCTGATCGACGATTTCATTGGCATAGGTCGGGATTAACCACTGATGCCATTGCCATGCATGTACAGGAATAAAGTAATACTCAGTAGCATTTAAGGCGTTGTCCGCCAATTGCTGTTGAAAATCGTGTAATTGCGCAGAATTCAATTCATGGCGATATAAGCTTTTCGCATCCCAAGCCTCGGTCGAACGAAACTCAGCTAAATCACGATGAACAGCTAACCATAAGACTTTGACCGTTGGAGAAATCTCTGGTGCGGAGCTTAAATAATCATCATAGCCAAAGCCCATACGGCCTTTACTCATAATGAGCCATGGGTGTCCACGTAACATGCCTTCAATTTGATAGTGTGGCGCTGACAAGACAGCATGACTCAGCAATCGCTGTTCATCAAAAACATGGGCTTCTGCTAACCATGTATTGTTCATTTCTTTAATCAAATATGCCTTGGTAAATGGTTTCACCTCAGCTTGATTTGAAAAAGCACGAATAAATTCATGCAGATTCCATGCGGGCTCTGTTGTCGATTCACTTAACTCTCGAACGCTCCCTTCAACAATACGCCAATGCCCAAGCAGAAACTGAGTCGCTTCAAATTGATACGTTTTATCATCCAGTTTGAGTTGCCAAGTGTTATTTTCCACTTGCTGAATCTGAATAATTTCTTCATATAAAAATTCAGCAATCGCCATTTCAATCAGTCTTTGCCCTGCACGGCGCCACTGTGTTTGATTTATCTGTAATTTTGCAAATGTCATTATAATTTCTCGAGTTTAACCGTATTCTGTTCTTGCTTATTCGGCATGGTCGTATTGCGGTTCATTGCATAGTTGGCAATGGTTTTTTTAACGGATAAAGGTCTTTGGATATTGGTTGGCGCTGATTTCTTCACAATGCCCATACTGTGCATTTCAGCATTTTCACTGGGTGAAAAATGTTGGAAACTTTGAGCTTGATCACTCAAATCGTATAAGTTAAAACCCAATAATTGATTGGCAATGACTGCTGCACGGTGAGCACCCAACCCTAAATCTGGAGTTCCTACACCGTGGCTGTGCATTTCCTGATTTTGAACAAAAATTTCACCGACAGCGTCATGCTGTACGCGGTAGTCCTGACTGATTTTCCAGCGGCCGAATTCATCACATTGAATCAGTGGTTTTAGATATTTGAGATATTGCCACTCTGGACTGTGATATCCCGTTGAAGCCACGACTAAGTCCGCATCTAGATAGAACTGTTCTGCCGTGACTTTATGCTGAAACTGCAAACGGATGCCCGCGCCATGCGGCTCGGCAGCAACCAAACCCACCTGAGCATGTAAATGCGTCTGTTGAATATTTTGACCAATGCTCCGATAATATAGTTTTTGGTAAATATCACGGATGGTTTTTGCACTGATGCCCTTATATAACAAGCCTTGTTGCTTCAGTTGTTCGGCTTTATTTTCGGGACTTAGTTGATAAAAATGCGCGGTATAATCTGGACTAAAATGCTCCAATCCAAGTGGTGCATATTCCATCGGGAAAAACCCACTCGAGCGGGTCAGCCAATGCAACTTAAACTGCGCTGTTGTGGTCTGATCCTGCAAATATTGACGATCAAACAGATCCATAAAGACTTCGGCCGAAGACTGGCCAGACCCCAGTACAACCACATTACCTTTCAAGTGATTTAACTCAGCATTGCAATAATTTGCAGAATGTAAGCAGCGCTCCGGATATTGCTGTTGTATGTCTTTTAGACACTGTGGTAAATGCGGAACATTCCCCGAACCAATGACCAGATTTCGGCATTGATAACGTCGAAAACGTCCATCTTGCTCAACCATGACCTCAAAGCCTTGCTCTTGGGCATAAATGGCTTTTACGGTTGATTGATATTGAATATGCTCTAGTTGATCTGCAACCCACTGACAATAATGATTATATTCACGTCTAGGAATCTGCGCTTGTTCTAAAAAATAGAATTTGTATAAACGTTGCTGCGTCTTTAAATAGTTTAAAAAACTAAAAGGACTGGTTGGATCGACCATGGAAACCAGATCGGCCATGAACGGCACTTGCAGCACTGTATTGGGCAATTGCATACCCGCATGCCAGTCGAACTGTGGTTTCTTTTCAAAAAATTGATACTGCAAATGATTTTGCTTATGTAGCAAACTCGCCAAACTAAGATTAAATGGCCCTAAGCCTATCCCAATAAAATCAAGCATATTGCACATCCTTCTGTTCCACACATAAAGGATTTGGCAACTGTACATAAACCGATTGCTGATCGACTGGGGCAATCAATTCATCCAGCTCGTACAAGCGCGTCAACAGATTGCCCTTATACGGCAAGGTTGGCTGATACAGTAATGAATGAATCAATGAACTTTCTGGATAAGCCTGATGTAAGGCCAACAGTTCATTTTGCAATATCGATATCAACACTTGCTCTGTGACATACCCAGTTGCACCGATTGCATTGATGATGCCGAATAAAGTATTACCAAAGAAATAATAGCTAAAGCGCTCATCGACAAAGGCTTTGGAACCCACGGCATGCGCTTTTTCTTCCAACTCTGGAAACGCTGTTAAGACTTCACCTGCAAGTTCTTCAATATAGTAAAAGCCTTGATTGTCACGCAGCCATAGATATTTAGGCATTGCATGTTCAAGCTCAAGCAAGACATTTTGCTGATGTGATTCAAAAGCCATTCCGTATTGGTGATACAAATACATCAGTGGTTTTAGACTGATAGCTAAGAATTGTTTAAACCAATTGATCGCAATGGCACTTTGATCAAGTTCAGGTTGTTGCTTTGCAATCTGTTCAAATAAGGCATTAAAACGGTTTTTCGGCTGTGCAGGATGATCTTGGCATAATGATGCAATACAACTCACCTGCTGCTTTTCACTAAAAGGCTGATCACGGAAGATACAAATCGTTTCTTCGACGATTTCATCATCTATGTTCAATGCCATCCAAGCAGAATCATTCACCGCTTTGAGCGTTGGGCATTGTTGTAAAATATGTTCACCGAGGCTTGAATGCCAAAGTCGATGGGTCATTTCACCACGGTGGCATTCTTTGGCCAGATTGACTCGGATTGAATTGGTGATCATCACGGATAGCGATGGTTTCAACATCCACGGCGCCGCAAAACTTGCCATGGTGCGTACAGATGTTGTTGGTGAAAATGTCCAACCCTTTTCGCCGAAGTCGATAATTTTTAATTTGGTTTTTAAGTTTTTAAACCATGCTTTTGACTGTAAATAGCGTGCTTGCCAAGGATGCAAAGGTAATAACTTATAATGCGAATAGGCATTGAGCAGTGCTTGATCTGTTTCTGATAAATGCCATTGCAATTCGCTTTTCAATTGCGTTGATACAGTTTGATCTAAAGCTGAACCTTCTTGAATATATTCTGGAGCAACCAACCAATAATGCAGTTGGCTGAGACCTTTGGCTTCTGGCGAATACCTTTCCCAATCTTCATGCACAAAACCAACCCGACTTTTCGGTGCAGGATGCATGCTGTGCCCTAAAATTAAGGCCTGTTCTGATTCAATGAAACTTTGTTCCGCTTGGACCAAGGCCTCTAAATCATGTTCACGTAGTGTCAAAAATTGTGTAAGCGCTTCACGACTTTCGATCCAACGCTCTAATAATGATGAAGCATCCAGTGTATGACCTGACTCTTGTACGAGCTGTTCAAGCAATAAACTCGCGATCGCGGTGATACTAAATGACAGTTTCTGTCCTTTATTAAAAACGTATGGGAGATCTGCAAGACGATGTCTACCAACAAGGCTGACATAAGATAGTGGTACAAATAACTGTGATTGAATGCAATCTAAAGGGATGCATAACAACGTCAAGCCTTGGCTAAACGTCAATTGTGATGAATTCTGTTGATACTTTTCCAGCAAAATACCTTTACCGGTTTCTTGTGAGTATGCATTGACAAGATGCTGCATCGCCAAGCGATTAGCAAGCTCTTTCATCTGACCATATCCTCTATTTTTAAGCTTTTCCAAGCTTTGTCATGTAATTATGTTTCTTTAACTGTGCAAGTCATGCTTAGTACGCTGGCCAGCGTGAAACTATGTTAATGATAATCATTATTATTAATAATTGCATTTTTGTGAAGATTTGCTACAGGATTGCAAATTTGGTCTTATCTCTATGTATTTAAAAATTAATTTTTTTGATATGAACTTTTCTGTTTTTATTTATACAATTTTCTGAAATGGAACTAAATGATAATTTTCTCATTTAGCATAGAACAAATGAATCGAATTGCTTATTTTTTAGCCAAATTATCACATTGTGCAACTTAAACTAGGGTGTGTTGACATTTACAGCCGATAAATTGAGCTAAAGAGGCAACCATATAAATATACAAGCTAAAGCAACAGCGCTTTGATAGTTACGTTTTAGCTTATCGTATCTTGTGGCAATTCCTCTAA
>NZ_VPBO01000015.1:0-113847 GCF_013418655.1 Acinetobacter sp. YH12128
TAAGACAGATCTTGGAATAAGAGAATGGGAGTGCATGAGCTGTGGTACAGCTCATGATCGAGATATAAACTCAGCTCTAAACATTCTTGCGCTTGGGCATAAGCGTCTAGCTGTAGGAATCACCCTCTTTTAAGGGGGTGAGGATGTCAAATATTCCAAAATAAATTAAAACCAATATGACTGGTCAAAAAAAAAGCACACAGTTCTGTGTGCTTTTTGAAAACTTGGAAGATTTAGCCAGTGTTACGCAAACCTGCCGCAATACCCGCGATGCTAACCATCAACGCATGGTCGACTGGGGTATTTTCAGCTTGACGCTCGGCAAGGTATGCACGGCGGCGTTTCATCAGTTCGGCTTGTAGTAAATGTAGCGGCAATAAATAAGGCTTACGCACCTTCATGGATTGGTCGAGCACATCGTTACTGCTGAGTAATTTCGATTCACCTTTGAGTGCTAATAGCGTTTGTACCGCATCACGTAAACGCTGACGTAACTCTTCGCCCAACTGTTTGAGGTCTGCGTCATCAGTCAGATGAGACTCATAATACAGCGCCACATGACCATCGGCTTTGGACAAGACCATTTCCAACATATCAATCAGGGTTTGGAAATACGGCCATTGCTCTAACATTTCTTCGAGTGTCTGCTTTTGACCTTGATCAATCACTTGATTAATCGCAGCACCAGTACCGAGCCAAGCAGGAAGCATCAAACGGATTTGCGTCCATGCGAACACCCAAGGAATCGCACGTAATGACTCAATCCCACCGCTAACTTTACGTTTGGCTGGGCGTGAGCCGAGCGGTAACATTTGTAGTTCCAGTTCTGGCGTTACAGTCCGTAGGTATTTTACAAAATGCGGCTTTTCACGCACGGTTTGACGATACACCTGTACCGACAGATCCGTCATGCTGTGCATGAGCTGACGCCATTCCTGTTTCGGTTCAGGCGGTGGCAATAAGGTCGCTTCTAAGGTCGCAGCGGTGTAAATTTCCAAGTTTTGTAAGGCAATGCCTTCTAATCCAAACTTGAAGCGAATCATTTCCCCTTGTTCTGTGACACGGATCGCCCCTGAAATCGAGCCTGGTGGCTGTGAAAACAGCGCTTGCTGTGTCGGCGCACCACCACGGCTGATTGAACCGCCACGGCCATGGAATAATGTCAGTTGTACATCATGTTTTTTCGCAACTGCGGTTAATTCTTCCTGTGCACGATACTGCGCCCAGTTTGCCGACATAAAGCCCGCATCTTTGGCTGAGTCTGAATAGCCAATCATCACCTCGTGTTTACCCTGAATATGCTGCTTATACCAATGCATATTAAATAGGGTATTCATGGTACGGGCTGCACCATCCAAATCTTTTAAGGTTTCAAACAGTGGCACGACACGTAGCGCTTGTTTGATGCCGGCTTCTTTTTGCAGTAACAATACGGCCAAGACATCACTTGGATGTTCGGCCATGGAAATAATATAAGCCCCTAAACTTTCAGGTGGCTGTTCTGCCAAAGTGCGCATGGTCGCAAAGACTTCTTGTACATCTGGATGTTCAATCAGGCTTTGTTTTGGCTCATTTAAAAACTTCGGTAGCAGTGGACGTTTGCTTTGCAGTTCCTGAATCAAGAAGTTTTGACGGGCTTGCTCCGTCCATGTTTCAAAATTGCCTAAACCTAAATATTCAGTAATGGCAGAAATCGCTTGGCGATGACGAGTCGACTCCTGACGAATATCGAGTTTGAGTAATTCGATACCGAAGCAATTCACTCGATGAATAAAGTCGAGTAACTGACCATTGGCAATTTCAGGTAAACCGCTGTCAATCAGTGAACGGTAGCAAACCAATAGTGGATCGAGCAGCTCATGGCGGCTTTTAATGACTTGGCTATCGTCAGCATCTTCACCACGGAGTTTTAGTGCCAACCAGTGACGAGTGGCTTTGAGGCGTTCCCGCGCATCACGTAGATATTCACGATACGGTTCAGGGTGGAAATGGCCCAAAGCATCACTGAGTTCTTTACTGCATTCTTGAATCGAAAGTTCCCAACGTAGGTCTTCGATATCGCGTAAATACAGGTCGGCAGCTTTCCAACGTGAAAGCCAAAGCACTTCTTGAGTAATGTTATGGGTGACGTTTGGGTTGCCATCACGGTCACCGCCCATCCATGATGCAAAGCGCACAGGGGCAACATTTAAAGGCAAGGTCTTGCCACAATGATCTTGAACCATGCCATCCAATTCACGCATGAATTTGGGTACAGCATTCCACAAGGTCTGTTCAATGGTCGTGAAGCCCCATTTAGCTTCGTCGACAGGCGTCGGGCGGTGTTGACGAATTTCGTCGGTTTGCCATGCCGAGCAAATCAGTTGTTTTAAATCATCCAGTACGGCTTTGCGTTCGCGTGGCGTAAGTTTTTGCTGATCCATTTTAAACAGGCAATCATTAATCCCATCATATTTTTGGATCAAGGTACGGCGGCTGACTTCAGTTGGATGTGCAGTCAGGACCAGTTCAATTTTTAATTCACAAATTTGTTGGAACAGTTGTTCCGCACTGATGTTATTGCTTTTAAATTTTTCAAATAAATGATCGAGTGGATTCGGTGATGGTGCTTGCTCATCAAACTCACTTTGGCGACGGCTGCGCACCACATTGTATTGTTCGGCAATATTGGCAAAGTTGAGAAAGTGTGTAAATGCACGGGTCAGTGGCAGAATTTCTTCATCTTTTAAATTTAAAAATAATTGTTCTAACTGTTTTTCGGCTTCAACTTGTCCATCGCGCGCGCCTTTAGACAAAGCACGAATTTGCTCTACCTGATTAAACAAATCTTGTCCTGCATGCTGCTTTAGGGTTTCACCCAATAAATTGCCCAGTAAGCGCACGTCTTCACGTAATGGAGCATCAATTTGTTGAATCATTTGTTATTTCTCCGTGTATTCCTGTCTCGACTATACCCCGAAAGTGCTGTGGCAAAAGGGGGTACAGACAAAAGTCGGATGACTTTTCTAGGTAAATGAGCAATAGCTATGCCATTTGTTTCAGTTTAGCGTTGAAATATTTCAGAAAATGCTTAGCTCTGCGTGCTGAGTTGATATTTCAGCATAAAGATTTCGATGGCAGAGTGAATAATGGCTTGCCGCTCTGCTGCTTCAGGTACTGGGCGCATGCCCAATAAAACCTCTTGATGGCGTAGTCCCATCAGTAGCGACACAATCAGTTCAGTTTGTCGGGCAGGGTGATCCTGCTGAATGAAATTTAAAGCTGCTGCATCTTGAAAAAAGTTTTCCCAGACTTGGCGCATTTTTAAATGTGAGGCACGGAAAAACTGTTCCACCAAAGGACTGTGTTCGGCAGCCAACTCCAAAAGTAATAAATCCAGTTTAATGGCTTCAGGCAAATTCATGATGTTCAGCCCCAACTCACAAATTTCAACGAAAGCCTGCATAAAATGACTTTCGCTGTGCAGATGTCGCGGGCGGGTATTCAAAATATATTCACAGGTGTCTTCAATCGCACTGGTAAATAAGGTGGCTTTGTCCTGAAAATGATTATAGACCGTCAGTTTGGTGACCGCTGCATGTTGGGCAATCTGATTCATGCTGCAACCGTGATAGCCCATTTCTAAAAATAATTGTTTTGCAGACTCTAAAATCCGTTGTCGTTTTTCTAAGTCTTTTGGGCGGCCGACATTCATTTGCTGAAAAAATTCCAAAAAAGGCGAAAAGGTCATTGATTTAGGATAATTAATCTAATTAATGTACCGCATGGTTTATTAATTAAAAAATAACCAAATTAATTGAATAATATTCTGCCCTAAAAAAGACTTTTTATTAAGAGCGAACTTCATGAGTACGATTAAGATCACAGTTGTCAGCATGATTATCGTTTGCAGTGTGACCTTATGGGGATGCAGCAAGGATAAAGCCCAAACGGAACAGGAAGTGCCATTTGTGATGGTGACTCAGCCAGGCGCCACACATTTTGAACAAAAAAGTTATGCGGGTGATGTACAAGCACGCCAGCAAACAGCTTTAGCGTTTCGGGTTGGCGGTCAAATCACTGAGCGCTATGTCGATGTTGGAGACCAAGTCCGAGTCGGGCAAGTCTTGGCAAAATTAGACGTCAAAGATGCACAGTTGCAACTGAATGCAGCACAAGCGCAGCTTGAAAGTGCGCGTTCCGCTGCACAAATTGCTGAAGATGAACTAAAACGCTTTAAGCAATTATTGCCAGTCAATGCTGTGAGTCGTTCGCAGTACGATGCGGTGGAAAACCAATATAAAGCAGCACAGTCGAATTTAAAGCAAGCGCAATCCAATTATGATGTGAGTCGTAATCAGACCGGTTATAACCAATTAATTGCCAATAAAAATGGGGTCATTACTGAGCGTAATATTGAGATTGGTCAAGTGATTGCAGCAGGACAACCGGCATTTCAATTGGCGATTGCAGGTGAACGTGAAGTGGTCATTGGTGTGCCTGAACAAGCGGTTACTGAAATTAAAACAGGGCAGGATGCATGGGTCACCTTGTGGTCGAAACCACAGGAAAAATTTGCAGGCTATGTGCGAGAAATTAGTCCTGCTGCTGATCAGTCTCGTACTTATAGTGTCAAAGTGGCATTACGTGAAGGCAATAGCGCCATTCAACTGGGGCAAAGTGCACGGGTATTTTTAACCAAAGCACAGCAGAATGTTTTGCATGTGCCGTTATCGAGTGTGTCTGCGAGTGGTCAGCAGGCGTATGTGATGGTGGTCAATGCAGATAATACGGTACGTAAAGTTCCAGTAAGTTTAGGCGAATATGGACGTGATAGCGTGCCCGTACTTAGTGGTCTGCAAGCAGGGGATTTTGTGGTGGTTGGCGGCGTGCATTTGCTCCGCGAAAAACAAAAAATACAACCTGTTGATCGTGAAAATCGTGCAGTACACATTCAGACAGGAGTTAATTAATGAATTTTAACTTGTCTGAGTGGGCACTGAAAAATAAAGGATTAATCCTTTATTTTATGATTCTGCTGGGCATCGTTGGGATATTTTCTTATTCCAAATTGTCGCAGAGTGAAGACCCGCCATTTACCTTTAAAGTCATGGTGATTCAGACCTATTGGCCTGGTGCAACAGCCAAAGAAGTTTCGCTACAGGTCACCGATCGGATTGAAAAAGAACTGATGACCACGGGGCAGTATGAACGCATTATGGCATATTCACGTCCGGGTGAATCCATGGTGACCTTTGTGGCCAAGGACAGTTTACGTTCGCAGCAAGTCCCCGATGTTTGGTACACCGTGCGTAAAAAGGTCAATGATATTCGCCATCAATTACCATCTGGTGTGCAAGGTCCTTTCTTTAATGATGAGTTTGGTGACACCTTCGGTAATATCTATGTGCTCACCGGCAAAGACTTTGACTATGCCACCATGAAGGAATATGCCGACCGTTTACAGCTCCAGTTACAACGGGTCAAAGACGTTGCGAAAGTGGATTTGATTGGTCTACAAGATCAAAAAGTTTGGATTGAAATTTCCAACACCAAAGCTACGCAAATGGGCATACCTGTGACGGCGATTCAACAAGCCTTGCAGCAGCAAAATACGGTTGCCAGTGCCGGCTTTTTTGAAACCAATTCAGACCGGATTCAAGTGCGTGTCAGTGGTAATTTACAAAACATTGATGAACTGCGTCAGATGCCCTTATTGGTGAATGGACGAACGATTCAATTGGGTGATGTGGCAGATGTACATCGTGGCTTTAGTGATCCACCGCAGCCTCGTATGCGTTTTATGGGCGAAAATGGTTTAGGCATTGCCGTGTCGATGCGTAAAGGTGGCGACATTCTGGCTTTGGGTAAAAACCTTGAAACAGAATTTGCCCGCCTGCAAAAAACCTTGCCCTTGGGCATGGAACTGAAAAAAGTGTCGGATCAGCCTGTAGCCGTGAAGCGCAGCGTCAATGAGTTTATGAAAGTCCTCGCTGAGGCGGTGATTATCGTCCTATTGGTGAGCTTCTTCTCCTTGGGTTTCCGTACGGGATTGGTTGTGGCATTTTCCATTCCATTGGTCTTGGCCATGACTTTTGCTGGCATGCAGATGTTTGATGTTGGGTTGCACAAGATTTCTTTGGGGGCGTTAATTCTCGCACTCGGTTTATTGGTGGATGATGCGATTATTGCCGTCGAAATGATGGCGATCAAAATGGAGCAGGGCTATAGCCGGTTACAAGCCGCCGGACATGCATGGCGGACCACTGCATTTCCAATGCTGACAGGCACACTGATTACTGCGGCTGGCTTTTTGCCGATTGCCACAGCCGCATCGAGCACAGGCGAATATACCCGCTCGATTTTCCAAGTGGTCACCATTGCATTGGTGGTGTCATGGTTTGCAGCAGTACTGTTTGTTCCCTATCTAGGGGATAAATTACTACCCGATTTCAACAAAGACTTAGTACAAAAATCCCCGTGGTATCAGCGCCTGTGGGCACGTTTACGTAAGCAGCCCGAACCTCAGCCGATGGTACATCATGCCGGCGAACATCATGATCCTTATCAGTCTCCGTTTTATCAACGTTTCCGTGGTTGGGTCGACACTTGTGTGACCTATCGCAAGACGGTGATTGCCGCGACGGTTGGCATTTTTGTGTTATCGATTTTAATGTTTAAAACCGTACCACAGCAGTTCTTCCCACCGTCAAACCGTGCTGAAATTTTAGTGGATTTAAAGCTTGAGGAAGGCGCCTCACTGAAGGCCACAGAAGCGGCCGTAAAAAAAGTCGAAGCGTTCTTGTCGAAAAAACAAGGCATTGATAATTTTGTGGCTTATGTGGGGACAGGTTCGCCGCGGTTTTATTTACCTCTAGATCAACAGCTACCTCAAGCCAGTTTTGCTCAGTTTGTGGTATTGGCTTCATCTTTAGATGATCGCAATGAGATCCGCCAGTCATTAGCAGAAGAAATTCGTAAGCTTTTACCTGAAGTACGTACTCGGGTTTCACTTTTAGAAAATGGTCCACCCGTGGGTTATCCATTGCAGTTTCGCGTGTCGGGTGAAGATCTAAGCTTGGTGCGTGAGTGGGCACAACGGGTGTCTGCAAAAGTCAGTGAAAACCCGAACACCACCAATGTGCATTTGGATTGGGGTGAGCCAAGCAAAGTCATTAAACTGGACATCGACCAAGATCGCGCACGTCAAATGGGGGTTTCCAGTCTAGATCTGTCCAATTTCCTGAATAGTTCAATCAGTGGTGCAGTGATTAATCAGTATCGTGAGAAACGAGAGCTGATTGAAATTCGGATGCGTGGTGATCAAGCCGAGCGATTGGATGTCGGTTCTCTCAGCAGTTTGGCTGTACCGACCAGCAATGGTGGTTCAGTGCCATTGGCGCAGATTGCGAAAATTGAGTATAGCTTTGAAGAAGGTTTGATTTGGCATCGTAACCGTTTACCGACCATTACTGTGCGCGCGGATATTCGCAGTAAATTGCAACCTGCAACGGTGGTGGGTGAGTTAAAAGATTCATTTGATCAGTTACGTGCAGAGATGCCGAATGGATATCTCCTCGAAGTAGGCGGTACTGTGGAAGAGTCAGCACGTGGTCAAACTTCTGTAAATGCGGGCATGCCATTATTTCTCGCAGTTGTCATGACTTTGTTGATGATTCAATTACGCAGCATGTCACGGGCGATGATCGTATTTTTAACTGCACCTTTGGGCATTATTGGCGTGGTGTTATTCCTGTTATTGTTCAATAAACCCTTTGGTTTTGTGGCAATGCTCGGCACGATTGCACTGTCAGGAATGATTATGCGCAATTCGCTGATTTTGATTGATCAGATTGAACAAGATATTCAGTCTGGGGAGTCGGCTTGGGATGCGATTATCAATGCGACGGTACGTCGTTGCCGTCCAATTGTGCTGACTGCATTGGCCGCTGTATTGGCGATGATTCCACTTTCTCGCAGTATTTTTTTCGGTCCAATGGCCGTGGCGATTATGGGTGGATTGATCGTGGCGACCCTGCTGACCTTGTTCTTTTTACCTGCGTTATATGCACAGTGGTTTAAAGTGAAAAAAACTCAGCAGAATCCTTAAAAGTGTCATAATATTGGGTGCGAAATATTGAATTTTTCTCTATAGTAGCACCTGATCTACAAAGACATTTTTAAAAAGTAAAACAACCACAAGTGCAGCGCGGCATATTGTGGTGTACGGGGTTGAATCACAGATGACAGCAGAGAGTTTAGCTAAGTATCGCCGTTATGTTGCGATTTCTTATGTCTTCATGTTTTTCGCTTTATTTACCCTGATTAGTGGTGTATTTGCCTACGGCTTTGCACGCAAAGTGACTCAAATCGATTCTGCAGAAGTTTGGCTCCAAGCCCAAGCGCTTTGGGTCATGCGCACCGTTGTGATTTATTCGATGATGGCCATTTTTGCCGCACTGTGGTTTATTCCTTTATTCTTCTATTATTGGGACACCTATCTTTGGGTGACTGCATGCACAGTAATTGGTGTGGTCTTTGCTGCGATTGCCTTTTTGTATTTATTAAATGCATGGATCCAAGGTCTATCCAAATTCGTTAAAAATAAGGCTGTTTTCTAAGTCGATTTATTTTTTTCCTGCCTACCCCTTGAAAAAATGGTTTGATTCCCCAATTTCAGACCACAGTTAAGTATTAAATTAAATTCCGTGAGGAGCATCGCCAGACATGGCTAAACGTGATTATTATGAGGTTTTAGGTGTATCTAAAACCGCAAGTGATGATGAAATTAAAAAAGCCTACCGTAAGTTGGCGATGAAGTATCACCCTGACCGTAATCCAGATAACCCAGAAGCTGAAGAAAAATTCAAAGAAGCTGCAGAAGCATATGAAGTTTTATCGGACAGCGAAAAACGTAGTATGTATGACCGTATGGGACATCAAGCTTTTGAAGGCGGCATGGGCGGCGGCGGTGGCTTCGGTGGCGGATTTGGCGCAGAAGATATCTTTAGTCAGTTTGGCGACATTTTCGGTGGCGCATTTGGCGGTGGTGGCCGTGGTGGTCAGCAACGTGCACGCCGTGGTTCAGACTTACGCTATGTCATGGAGCTTACCCTTGAGGAAGCTGTGAAGGGCGTGAAAAAAACCATTACCTTTACTGCGCCAGCGCCATGTGATGCCTGTGATGGTAAAGGATCTAAAAATCCAAACGACGTTGAAACCTGTAAAACCTGTCATGGTGCCGGTCAAGTGCGTATGCAACAGGGCTTCTTCTCTGTGCAGCAAACCTGTAGCACCTGTCGTGGTCAAGGTAAAATCATTAAGAACCCATGTAATAAATGTCATGGTTCAGGGGTTTCTGACCGTCAGCAAACTTTAGAGGTGACCATTCCTGCAGGTGTGGACAATGGCGACCGCGTACGTTTAAGTGGCAAAGGCGAGGCGATCCGTGATGGCCAAGCAGGCGACTTATATGTAGAAGTGGTGGTACGTGAACACGAAATCTTCCAACGTGATGGCGCTGACCTATATATGGATGTGCCTGTAAGCATTGCAGATGCTGCATTGGGTAAAGAAATTCAAATTCCGACACTCGATGGTCGTGTGAGCTTGAAAGTACCTGAAGGGACTCAAACTGGTAAATTGTTCCGCTTACGTGGTAAAGGTGTGAAGCCTGTACGTACCAGCATGACCGGTGACTTACTCTGCCGTATCGTGGTGGAAACGCCTGTGAACTTAACGGCTCGTCAACGTGAATTGTTGAAAGAGTTACAAGACACGATGGATGGCGATGACAATAAATCATCTCCGAAGAAAAAATCATTCTTCGACCGTTTGTTTGATTAATTGAAATGATTTGCTTGAGTTCGCTGTGATGTGAACTCAGGTATAAAAAAGCCTGCATAATTGCAGGCTTTTTTATTGAGCGTTTTAAGGTTTCGGCTGTGCTGTAGGCGGTAATAAACTCTCATAGCTCATGTCGAGCCTATAGATATTTTTAAGACGCTGTAGCTGATGACGTGCTTCAGCCTCACGACCATTAAATGCCAATAAACGTGCATATTTAATGATGTGGTATTTCGCTGGATAGCTGCGAACCAATTTTTCAGTATCCTGAATGGTTTGTTCAGAAACGATGGAATATGGATTTAAACGAATAATCGCTACCCGATGTCTAAATTCCGTCAGCAAATAGATCGGCTCATGGTTGGTGATTTTCTCCGGTGTTTTTTCATATTTTGATGCCTGACCCAGCTGAATCGCTGCATTGGCATAATCACGATAAATCACCGTAATCAGCACGGCGCCAATCACGAAAACAATGCGGATAAACCACGGAGACAGACTCAATGTAGCCGTCTCTGGCTTCGCTGCTTGAAGAATGCCGATAATAAAACCCGCAGGCAGTAAGAAGTATGCGTAGTTTTGCGGAAACTCCAACATGGCATGAATAACGAAGACACCGACCATCAATAGGCCAATCACAGATAATGCAGACTTGGCTAACTTCTGTAATTGGATGCCCCAATAAGCGAAATAGGCCAAGAACGGCACACCAATAATGGCGCCATTCCACAATAAGAAATCCAAAATAAAGTTGTGTGAGCTACGAATCCATACAGGCCCTTGCACCGTGTCAGAGATCGAGACAAAAGCGCTACTGGTTTGATGCCAACCATAGCCAAACCAAGGCTGTGCAGCTACGGCATGCGCCATTTGTTGCCAAATGGCTAAACGAGACATATCGCCACCAGCACGTTTGACTACGTCACGACTTTCTTGAATATTCATGTCGGACATTTGGCTCATGATTTGACTTAATTTTGGCATCAATACAATCAGTGCCACAAAGCCGATAAACCAGGCCAAGCTGTAAAACCAGCGGAGACGGATATAATCTTTGTGCTGTGCATAAGCCAAGTAGACTAGGACACAGATACTTGCCATCCAAGAGGTGCGAGATTGGCTGAGCGCAACTCCAATTAAAATAGGAATTGCACAAGCGACTAAATAGCGGGTTTTAACTTTTTGCTGTTCATAAACATATAAGCAGGCTAACAAGGACATGAGCAGAAACGTGGCCATGTTATTTGGCTGAGCAAAGTTTGCAAATGGGCGCGTAGTTCCACTAATTTTCATCACAAAAGGAAGAAACGAGTCGAAATCTAACCACTGACATATTGCGATGAGCCCTGTCATAACCCCAGAAGCAACAAAGGTATAGCTTAGGTATAGGAATGTTTTTTCGCGTTTTTCTGTACCTTGCGAGAGACTAAAACCTAGATTGATACACAGCCAGAAGCTGAACACAAACAGCATACAGAGCAAGGCGATACTAAAATAATATACCTGCCCAAAAGCCAGTTGAGCAAAGGGAATCAACGCCAAGAGCAACAGGGGCAAGGAAATTTTTGCCACCATGAGCTTTTCTTTAAAGAACGTTGCCGCTAAGGCAAATAGGGCAAAGAAGGTGTAAAGCTCACCGGTATACGTGGCCCAAGGTCGGTAATGAATCGGAATCAGCCATGCCAGTGCAATACAGACTGCCGCACAAAGATACAATAGGGTTTTCATGAATATTCAAGATCAATAGAACGCGCCTATCATACCGTGAAAATGCCTAAACTTGGTGAGGGAATAGTCAGCGTCTGTCGTAGAAGTTGATTTGCACAATGACTCCAGAAAATGCAGGATTTTTTTGTTTGTAACTTAGCCTGCGCATGGAGTTTTGATATAGTAAGACCAATTTCGAATCAACATTAGGAAAATGTTATGTCAGCAGCTCCACGTATTGGTATCTTGGGCGCAGGCGGTCGTATGGGACGCATCTTAATTCAAGCGGTTCAGCAAGCTGGCTATCAATTGGCTGCTGCGGTAGAACGTCCTGAAAGTAGCTTGGTCGGTGCGGATGCCGGTGAACTTGCAGGGATTGGCGCGGTTGGCGTAAAGGTTGTCGGTAACCTTGCTGAGGTTTTAAAAGATTGTGATGTCGTGATCGATTTTACTGCACCTGCAGCAACGGCACAGCATCTTAAACTTTGCCGTGAAGCAGGCGTTGCGATTGTCATTGGTACCACAGGTATGAATGATGAGCAAAAAGCTTATCTCGATGAAACAGCAACAGAAACCCCAGTGGTCTATGCAGCGAACTATTCTGTCGGCGTAAACGTTTCAATCAAACTTCTTGAATTGGCATCAAAAGTGTTTGGCGATACTGTAGATATTGAAGTGATTGAAGCCCATCATCGCCATAAAGTTGATGCACCATCAGGTACAGCGCTGATGTGGGGTGAAGCCATTGCCGGTGCTTTAGGACGTGACTTAAAACAAGATGCTGTGTATTGCCGTGAAGGGCATACGGGTCCACGTGAACGTCAAACCATTGGCTTCCAAACGATTCGTGGTGGTGACATTGTCGGTGAACATACTGCGATGTTTATTGCGGATGGCGAACGTGTTGAAATTACCCATAAAGCGACCAACCGTATGAACTTTGCCTCTGGTGCAGTACGTGCAGCTGCATGGGTAGTTGGTCGTGAAGCACGTAAGTACGATATGAAAGATGTACTGGGTTTTAACGATATTGACGTATAAAAGCGCGTTAAAATCCGTTATAACAACAGCATAAAATTAAAATAAGACGATCAATGGAATGAAAAAAGTCATCTTTATGGCCTGTACTGTCGCATTCACTGCGGCAGTACAAGCGAAAACTATGGATAATGCCAAACTCACGATTAATAAAAATAATATTAAGGTTTGGACCTACCAAAATGCTCAAAATCCTGTCTTTCAATACAAAGCTGAAACTAGTTTTGATGTGCCCATCGAAAAAGCGGTTTCCCTGATTTTAGATGTGGAAAATGCAGTGAATTGGGTCCCTTATATGGGCAGTGTCAAAGTCTTATCCCGTGATGACCAAAAAGGTGAATTCAGTTTATATATGGTGCTGGATTTTCCTTTTCCCTTAAAAGACCGTGATTTGGTGGTACAAGGCAAAATGCGTAAAGATGCACAAGGCATCATTAGCATCCAAAATAAAGCGGTGAAAAAAGGTTATCCGATCAATCCCAATTATGTACGCCTCACCGACTATGAGGGCGATTGGACCTTCCAGCGTTTAGGCAATCAAAAAGTCAAAGTGTCGACCTATGGCTATGCCAATCCGGAAGGTTCCATTCCGCTCAGTTTCGTGAATATGTTCGTGCAGCAGCAGCCTTATCAAATGCTACAAAAAATGAAAGTGCAGTTGGGTAAAAGCAAAACTATTGCGACCTTTCCCGAAATTTTAAAATAAGCACCAGTAATGATTCAGTTCAATATGAACGATCAATGACTTTGCATCTCAGGCAGACGAAATGCAGTCAACTGCTGCATGTGCTGTGTTTCTGGAAGTTCGATACTGAGTAAGGTCTGTTCTGGAAATGGATGCGGATGTAGCTTGATTTGAAATTGCCGCGCGGTCATTTGTTCACATGCAAAGCGAAGTTTGGCTTGCTGCGGCATGATATTCATGCCGTTTTCAGATTTGGCTTTATAAATATATAGCTGCTGATGTAACCCGCCGCTAGTGATCGGTTGGATCTGCTCAAGTTCATATTGCGTCAGTTTTTGGGCACTCAAAAAACCTTGAATTAAAGATTTACAGATAAAATTTTGCTGGCTTTGAGCTTGAGTGTGCTGTTCGGGTTGGCACGCCATAAGCGTGAGTGTGCTGATGATGATTAGACCCGCTCGAAGCTGTGTGAAGTCATTCATTTAATTGTCCCCCTATCGTTATTTTTGAGATATCAACCTGATGCCATCAGCTTAAATCTGTTAACTTAATGGGTACAGATACAAGAATGATTAAAAAAAGGGTACAGATGGCTTTTCAATATCAGCAGCTTGCGCAGCAGTTGGCACAGAAAATTTATAGTGGTGAATTGGCCGCAGGGCAGCGTCTGTATGCGCTACGTCAATTTTCACAGCAGCATCAGATCAGTTTAAATACCGCGAAACGCTGCTATGAATTACTTGAAGCCAAAGGCCTCATTTATGTTAAAGAAAAGTCTGGTTATTTTGTACAATCCTCACAGAAAGCCCAGCAAATTGCCGTGCCGAATCATCCTGATTTTGATTCCCGACCTCGTGAAATTTCGAATTTAGAATTGCAAATTCAGATCCATGAAGCATCTGCAAATAGTCGCCTGATTCATTTGGGTTCAATTCAGTTGTCCCCAAATTTTGTTCCTGTTGAAGCAATCAGACGTTCAATCCAAAGGGCATTAAAGCATTGTAAACCAGAAGATTTTTTATATAACAATCGGCAAGGTCATCCACAATTGCGTGAAGCTTTGTCGGCACATTGGGCTGAAGATGGTTTTTACATGCCTAAGGATGATATTTACATCAGCAATGGTTGTATGCCTGCTTTGTCAGTGATGTTGCAAAATCTGAGTGCGGAAGGGGAGAGTGTCATTGTCCCGACGCCGAACTATAACGGGCAATTGCAATTATTGGCTTTATTGAAGCGGAAAATTGTTGAAATTCCTGCCAATACTGAAGGTTTTGATTTAGATCGTTTAGAGCAGGCAATGCGGGATTCAGGCGCGAAAGTATGCTTATTGACTGCAAATTTTCAAAATCCTTTGGGTTTTTGCTTAAGTAATGAAGATAAGGAACGAATTGCACAACTGGCTGAAAAATATCAATGTTATGTGATTGAAGATGATATTTATGCGGAGTGTAGTTTCAATGCAAAGCGACCATTGCCTATCAAATATTGGGATCGGGCGGGCTATGTGATCTATTGTGCGTCGATTTCAAAATCTTTGTCGCCTTCTTATCGGGTGGGGTGGTTTTGTCTTCCACCACATTTGCAACATTTGCGTCCCAAATTACTTTTGCAAAATGATTCGGTGAATACGCCTTTGCAGTTAGGACTTGCAGATTTGATTTTTAGTCGTGCTTATCGCCAACATCTTGCTGAATTGCGTCCTAAATTAATGGGGCAAGTCGAGCAGTATCGTCAGTATATTTACGATGCTTTTCAAGGGGTTGATATCCGTCTAAATCGGCCTCAAGGCAGTTATGCACTGTGGTTGCAGATGCCTGAACAAATAGACAGTTTGGCGCTGTATTACCATGCGCAAAAACATGGCATCAACATTGTGCCAGGTTTAATTTTTGGTGAGGACAATCGTTATAACAACTGTATTCGTCTAAATGCCGGGCATGAGTTGTCTGTAGATATTCAGCAGGCCATTTTGTTGCTTGCAGATTGGGTGCGTAAGGAATGCAGAAACACAAATGTCATCTAGATTAATGAGTCCATAAAGCATACAAAAAAAAGCCTGCATGCAGCAGGCTTTTTGGGCTTAGATTTTTGCCGTTAAAAATCAGCTTTCAACACGATACGATAACGCACGTTTCCTGAATGCAAACGTTCAATCGCTTCATTCACCTGAGACATTGGATACATTTCAATTTGAGGTGCAATATTTTGACGTGCGGCGAATCGAAGTAATTCACGCAGTGCTGCAGGAGAGCCTGTTGATGAGCCAGTGACAGATTTAGCACCACTGATCAGCATACCTGCGGGGATTTGCATCGGCTCAAGTGCTAGGCCGAGCATGTGAACGCTTCCATTCGGTGCCAAAGTTGAAAGATAGGCTTGCCAATCCAACGTCACATTGACCGTGCTTAAAATTAAATTGAACTTACCACGTTGTGCTTTAATCGCGGCAAGATCACGACTATTCACCACATGGTCAGCCCCCATAGCTTTAAGTTCATCGGTTTTATCTAAGTTTGAGCTGAATGCGGTAATTTCACAGCCCCAAGCTTTGAGCAGTTTAATCGCCATATGACCTAAACCACCAATGCCGATCACGGCAACATGGTGAATGGCCTGAATTTGGTGCTGTAAAATGGGATCAAATACCGTAATCCCGCCGCAGAGCAGAGGACCAGCACTGGTTGGATCAAGATCATCTGGAAGCGGAATAACCCATTGCCAGCCAGCACGGACTTTGTCGGCAAAGCCACCTGCATGACCGACGATTGTCGCTGTCTTGGTTCCAGTACATTGCACTTGGCGACCATCGATACATGGGTCACAGTGTTGACAACTTTCTGCTGTCCAGCCTATGCCCACACGTTGTCCGATTTTCAGTCCTTTGGCTTCGCTGCCGAGTTGGGTAATGGTTCCAATCACTTCATGCCCTGGGACCACAGGATAAACCGAAGATTTCCAATCATTTTGGATAATAGAAATATCTGAGTGACAAAGACCGCAATACTCGACTTTGACTTCAACCTGATGGGCTTGTAATTCACCTGCATCAAATTGGTAGGGAACAAGGGCTTCACCACTGTTCATTGCTGCATAGGCGTGGATCGTGTTGTTACTCATTATTCTATCCTTTCTGTTTTTGAGGTCATTCTTCGTGCGTGTATTTAAAGTCACAGTGATTTTCATGATCATTGACCATGCCGATAGCTTGCATCAGAGCATAGCAAGTCGTCGGGCCGACAAATTTAAAGCCATGCTTTTTTAATGCTTTGGACATTGCCTGACTTTGAGCGGTTTGTGCAGGGGCGCTACGATATTCAACTACATCATTATTGGCAATTTGACCTTCGACAAAACTCCAAAGAAATTCCACTGGATGAATCCCTTGGGCTTTTAACTGTTGCCATGCTTTTGCATTATCTCGAATGGCAGTGAGTTTGCCGATATGACGAATCAAACCTGAATCTTGTAATTTTTCTTGTAATTGTAGGTCACTCAACGCTGCAATTTTGGCAATTGGATATTGAAAAAAATGCTGCTGATAACAAGCCCGCTTTTTCAGCACAGTGATCCAAGACAGCCCCGCTTGTTGTCCTTCCAGACAGAGCATTTCAAACAGATGCTGCTCATCAAAACTAGGTTTAGCCCACTCAGTGTCGTGGTAGGCAATATACAAAGGATCTTCGGAGCACCAAGCACAGCGTTGTATCGTCATGTTGAATGCTCCTTTTGACTTAAATTTTAAAGACAGTCCATTGATCGTTTTTATTGTCCCAATACAACAGTTCCGCTTGATCGAGATCGGCAAATTGAATCCATACATCTTTACCTGATTTGTCTGCGTAGCCGGTGCTGATGAGTAATGCTTCTTCAGTGATCTCCATGATCCAGCCCTGATAAGACTGTCCATTGAGGCTGATTTTTTGTTGATTACCAGATTCTGCAAATTCCACCAGACGATTGATCAACGCTTCTGACATGTATGTTTCCTAAAATTAACGTAAATATGGATAGGGGTTAACGGCATTGCGACCTTTACCACCCAAGTAAATGCCATAATGCAAATGTGGTGCAGTATGTCGAGCATTGCCAGTATTACCTACATAGCCGATGACATCACCTTTTTTGACATAGTCGCCGACATTTAAGCCACGTTTATGACCATCAAGATGCGCATAATAATGCCAAGAACCTGCGGGCCCCATAATCCATATCACTTTACCACCCAAATTGTTATTACGTAAGTCAGCAACTAAACCTTCTGTAGCACTGAGAACTTTTGTTCCACGTGGAACAATAATATCAATGCCTTCGTGGCTTCGTCCTTGGCTACGCGCTGCGCCCCAAGTATCCTTGAGCGCACTTCGTTTGACTTGATGAACAGGAACAGGCAATTGATTGGATAAACGCATGTTTTGTAATTTTTTCACTTCATGAGCAGGCAATGTACTGCCTGATGGTTTGGGTGGAGTCGACGTACAGGCGCTGAGTAAAAGCAAAATAAAACCAATACCGCTGAACAATCCTTTGCGAAGCTGAAAAAATCCTTGAGTCACATTTGTCCCTATTCAATTGATGAGCAGTTCAAAACTATGGCATAGAATGGCTTTCGAGTTCTAGCGTAGAAATGAGTTTTTTCATGGCGGTTGGAATACCGAGTGCAGTGGCTTGTATCGGGGTATACCACTGTGCGTTGCATTCAATGGCTAAATGCTCTTTTTGATCGGCGGCAACGCTAAACACTGTAGCCTCTAAAAGCCAAGTGAAGTGGGTAAAGCTATGTGATATCTGCACTTGAGTGGTGGTAGGTTTCAGTCCAAGCTGCTGAGTGTAGGATTGAAACTCATGGGGTTGATCAAAAATAGGTAAACACCACAGACCACCCCATAGACCGCTATTCGGACGTTGTATCCACAACCATTCTCCTGCAGATTGAATCAGCATGACTTGGGCCTCTCTCACTGGAACAGGCTTTTTAGGCTTTTTATAAGGTAATTCAGTCTCTAAACCTTGAGCATGTGCTTTGCAGTGCTGCTGCATAGGACAATATAAACAGAGCGGCTTTTTCGGCGTGCAAATGGTTGCACCAAGATCCATAATCGCTTGGGTATAATCGTGGTTGCGTTCAGTGGGGCAAAGCTCACTCGCCAGTTGCCACATGGCCCGTTCATGTACAGGTTTCGATAAATCATCTTCAATAGCAAAGAATCGAGACAATACTCGCTTGACGTTGCCGTCCATAATCACGCCATATTGTCTTAAACCCAAAGACATCAGCGCACCTGCGGTAGACGGGCCGATGCCGGGTAGTTCCATCCATTGCTCAAGATTGCTTGGAAAATGTCCCTGACGTGCAACAATACCTGCGGCTTTGTGTAAGTTCCGAGCCCGTGCATAGTAGCCTAAGCCAGCCCAATAGGGTACCACATCATCCCACGAAGCATGGCCTAAATCTTCAACAGTCGGAAACCGTTGAATAAATCGATCAAAATATTGTAAGACGGTTTTGACTTGAGTCTGTTGTAGCATAATTTCTGAAACCCATACTTTGTAAGGGTCATCCTTCACTTGCCACGGTAAGTCATGACGACCATGGACATCAAACCAGTCGAGAAGGGCATCAGAAAAGTTAAACATGCAATACAGTCAAAATTGAAAAAACCTGCCTAGTATACATCTTTCAATAGTCATTCTTTTTGTTCAAAACGAAAACTGTATATCAGGGGAAATGCAAAAATAGTGGCCATCAAAAAAGGAGCCGAGGCTCCTTAGTGAGTGTAAATTTTTAAAGTTTAGCTTTTAAAGCCCCAGCGGGTATCGAGCGCCAATGTTTGGTTTTCATAACGTGGAATAATGTGAATATGCACATGTTCAGTGGCTTCGCCAAAAACTTGTCCATCATTAAACCCAATATGAAAGCCTGTAGGTTGATAGCGTAAATTTAATTCATTACGCGCTTGTTCAAGTAAGGACATTAAACTTTTACGTTCTTTATCAGTAATTTCAAAAAATGAACCAACATGACGTAGCGGGACAATGACAGCATGCCCTTTAGACAGTGTATGTGGTTCAGGAAGTACAACACCAAAATCATTTTTTGCAATCACGTCATATTCGTCAAAATTGCAATATGGACAATTGAGTTCTGTCATTGTGCTCTCCTCATTTTTATAAATTAAATATTGGTATTGGTTCTTATGGCTTTAAGAACCAAGCTGGCGTGCTAACAAGGCATACATGGCCGCTAAACTTTGCTGTTCTGCAGCAGCGTTATAAGCTAAATCTACGCCGTTGGCTTTGGCACGTTCATCCGCCATCGGGTTGCTAAAGCCATGCTTTGCACCTTCAAAAATATTGATTTGATACTGCACTTGGGCAGCATCCATTTCATTTCTAAAGGTCGCAACATCATCTAAGCTCACCATCGAGTCGAGCTCACCATGTTGCACTAAAATCTCTGCTTGGACTTGTCCTGTTTGTGCAGGAGTCGCTGTAGCAAGTGTTGCATGGAAGGTCACCACAGCTTTTAATGCAGCACCTGAACGAGCTAAATCCAGCACGACTTTTCCGCCATAGCAAAAGCCTATAGCTGCGAGTTTATCTGCATTTACTTCTTTTTGCTGTGCCAAAGTGTTTAATGCAGCAGACGCACGGGTCACAATGGTGTCGGCATGATCAAAAGTTTGCATCATCCATTCATAAGCTTGCTTGGCATCTGTGGTGACTTTTTTGTCACCATACATATCCAAAGCGAAAGCAGCATAGCCTTGTTCTGCCAATTCACGCGCACGTTGTTCGGTATATTCATTGCGTCCCCACCATTCAGGGGCAACTAATACACCTGCGACTGCAGTGTCTGACTCTGGTGCGGCAAAATAGCCAAAAAGTTGAGTTCCATCCGCTGCTGTATATTGAATTTCGCGCGTCTTAATTTTAACGGTCATGGTCAAATCCTTATGTGCGGCTACGCAGTTAATGAAGATTTAAAATAAAGGGGAAAATAGTTTTGTGAAATAAATATAAGATATCAATGTGAATTTTAAGTCAAATCAATCAAAAAAATTGTAAAAGAAAATAATGGAAAGAAGAAATATTGAGGAGCACCGAGATTTGTCGATGCTCCTAAAGAGAGTATTGTTATTTCGGGAGAACTTCAATGAGCTCTACATCAAAAATCAGCGTGCTATTTGGCTCAATGACGTCTGCTGAACCAATTTGACCATAGCCCAAATTGGCAGGAATGAAGAAGCGATATTTTGCACCTTCTTTCATCAACTGTAGACCTTCTGTCCAACCCTGAATGACTTGACTCACTTGGAACATCGCAGGTTGGTTGCGTGCAATTGAACTATCAAAAACAGTACCATCAATTAAGCGACCTTCATAGTGAACTTTCACTGTTGAATTTGCTTTGGGTGACTTACCTTTGCCAGCTTGAATGACTTGATACTGCAGGCCAGATTTCGTGACCTGAATGCTCGGTTTTTTGGCATTTTCAGCAAGGAAAGCTGCACCAATGGTGGCATTCGCATCCGCTTTTTGTTTCAGTTCAATCAGTTGTTTCGCTTCGGTTTGCTTTTTATATTGGGTTAAGGCACGGGTCATTTCTTCATCTGTTAGTGACGAAGCTTGACCTTTAGATGCTGCCTTTAAACCTGCAACAAATGCATCAATATCCAAATCCTTAATGGATTCAGCATTACTGCGTCCCATTAAATAACCAAAACTATAACCCACTTGTTCTGCAGCACTACTTTTATTACTGACATCTTTGGCAAATACAGTGCTTGAGCAGAGTGCCAAACACAACATACTGATCTGTAATTTCATGACCGAGTCTCAAAATAAAGCAGGAGAGCGAAAAGCTCTCCTGTACCGGTTTTATTATTTAACTTCAATGAGTTCTACATCAAAAATTAAAGTACTGTTCGGTGGAATCGTTCCCGGAACACCTTGAGCACCATAACCGAGGTTTGAAGGAATATACAAAGTGGCTTTGCCGCCTTCTTTCATTAACTGTAGACCTTCAGTCCAACCTGGAATCACTTGATTCAATGGGAATTCAATTGGCTCGCCGCGCTGTACTGAACTATCAAATACAGTGCCATCCACTAACTTACCTGTGTAGTGAACTTTAACAACTGATGTGGCTTGCGGTTGTTTACCTGTACCTTCTTTCGTTGTTAGGTACTGTAAACCAGAAGCAGTGGTTTTAACCCCAGCTTTACTTTTGTTTTCTGTTAAGAAATTATCGCTGCTACTTTGTGCTTGCTTATTACTTTCGAGCTGCTTGTTTTGCATTTCTTGCTGGAACTCAGCATATGCTTTTTGTAATTCTTCTTCAGTATATGCAGGTTTTGCACGAGCATGACCCGCACGAACGCCAGTGACAAAGCTATCAATATCTAATTCTGGAGGCGTTTGATGGGCAACTTCATAACCAAGTGCATAACTGATTTTAGCGACAGCAGAAGCATTTGCAGCTGGTTGAGTTGATGTTGCTGATTGCGTAGCAGGTGTTTTAGTTGCATAGTAAACAGGAACAAGTGCGGCACCGCCGAGTAATACAGCGACAGCGATAGGTAGGGCCTTACTCATATATTTTCCCACAATTATTTTATATGTAAAAAGTTGCTGAAATTCTAGCAGACTTTTCCTGTTCAGCGCTTACCTATCTCTATGATCAGGTAAGGTGCAGGAAAGATCATCATAGTCATGTTCTTATTTTTATACTATAACGGTATGAATATATAAAACATTTTTTATACAGAAAGATGCATGCAACATAAATTTCGAAAATAAAAAAAGCCACCGTATTCGGTGGCTTTTTTGAATAGGCTTGAATTAGTCTTGATCTTTAGCTGCTTTATAACCGTATGAATAGTTATAGCCATAACCATAACCAGCAGAACTACGCTGGATATCATTCAAGATAATCCCATTAACTTTGACACCCACTTGTTCGAAGCGATTTACAGTGAGTTCAAGTTCTTTCATCTGGGTTTTTGCATAACGCGCGATGACAAGATTTACACCTGCAAATTGTGAAATGATAATACCGTCAGTTACAGCAAGTACAGGCGGGGTATCGATAATCACATGATCGAACTTGTCGGCAATTAAATCTAAGAACTCTTTGAACTTATTCGAGCTTAATAATTCAGAAGGGTTAGTTGGGCTTTTACCCCGAGTTACGACACTTAAATTTGGAATTTCTGTTGTTTTAACAATACTGTCAATGCCACTTTGCCCATTTAAATACTCAGAAAGGCCTGGTTGGTTATCATGATTGAAGTATTTGTTTAAATAACCACGACGTAAATCGGCATCAATAATTAAAACGCGTTTATCACTTTGCGCAAGAATCGTAGCTAAGTTGGTAGAAATAAATGATTTACCGACTTCAGGCGCAGGCCCTGAAATCATGATCAGGTTATTTTTTGCAGATGTCAGTGCAAAGTGAATGGCAGTACGCATACTGCGCAGGCTTTCAATTGCAATATCATCGCTATTTTTAACCGCAAGTACAGGAATGGTCTTTTTCTTCTTCAGTAACTTGATGCGACTTTCTTGAACAGGGGAACGTGGCACAGTGGCATAAACCGGAAGATCCAGATTATTTTCAATTTCTGAAGAATCTTTAATTCCTGAGCGAAGCATATTGCGAACAAGAGCAATTAATACACCAATAAAGCCACCGACAAATAGCGAGAGTATAAGGACAATTAACTTTTTAGGTTTAATAGGTTCAATTGGCTCTACTGCAGTATCAACGATGCGGACATTACCAATTTCCCCTGCTTTTGCAATACGGAGTTGTTGGTAAGAGTTGAGTAGAGCGGTATAGAGTTGCTGTTTCACTTCAACTTCACGATAAAGCTGTAAATAGCGGCGTTGTAAATCTGGAAGTTTTTTTAATGTGGCATTTAGTTCAGCAATTTTGCTATTAATTGCCCCCAATTGTGCATTCATTTGCTGCATCACTGGGTGTTCGCTGGTGTATTTTGCAGACGCCTCAGCTACTTTTTGTTCAAGCTGTGCTTTTTGGGTTTCGAGTGTAATACTTTGAGTTAAATATAGCTCAGATTCTTTAGTGACATCGACAGTATTAAACTCTTGACGGAATTTGTTAAATTCACGTTCTGCGACATCAAGCTGTTGTTTCAATTCAGGGAGTTGTTCATCCAAGAATTTTAAAGTTTGTGCACTTTCAGCTGAACTGCGTTCAATATTTTGCTGGCTATAGGCTGCTAAAATTGAATTGAGTACTTGGGTAATATGTTCTTTATCTTGACCCTGATAATTTAATCCAAGGACACCGGTCATTTTCCCTTTTTCAGCAACCGAAAAATTCTCTAAAATATTATCAACTGCAGCAGGTAAAGATTGCTTTTGAATTAGGTAGTGATCTTTTAACTTGTCGCGGGTAAAAATCGAAATATCCCACGATCCATCAGTGGTACGTAATGAATTCGCTTGATTGAGCTTCGCAGTCAGAATTTTTTCTTCAGTTTCGGTATCTATCAGTGTAATGAGATTATCTTCGAAGCTTAAACTGAGGTCTTTATCACGATATACGTTAGGCACATTAAATTGACGGACTTCAAAACTTTTTTCATCGTCTTTAAAAGTTACTGATTTATTTTTATATTCTGTGACATATTCATGCGGGGAAAATAAGCGATCAGTGAAAGAATTTTCTGTACCGGAAATTTTTAGGTCGAGATGTAAACTCTGAATGACATTACCAAGAACTAAACGTGATTTAAGAATCTCAATTTCTGCTTGGGCAGGTTGTTTTTGATCAATCATGCTTGATAGATCACCCAAGAGTGCTGCTGAAGTTCCTTTACTTTCCTCAACCTGTACCAGTGCATTTACTGCGTAGGTATCAGGCGTGGTTCTTAAATAAAGCAGGGCACAAACGAGACTTAAAATTACACATAAAGCAATTAACTTCCACTGTGCAATCAGAGAGAAAAATAATTCTTTTAAATCAATTGTATCTTCTGTATTGGTATTTTGGCTCATAATCGTACATCAAAAGTTAAATTTGTTTAGTCCAATCTGCAACGCAAGATTGGATCAGTTCTGAGGTCTGGTCAAAAAAAGCTTGATCGTGCTGATATGGGTCAGGCACATTTTTACCTTGCCAATGACCTAAACGAAAAGTCTTTCCCTTTGCAAATGGCCATGTCTGTTCAATATGCTTTTGTTGATTTGAACTCATGACCAAAATTAAATCTGATTTTTTGATCAGTTCAGCATTTAATTTTTGGGCAATATGTCCACTCATATCGATGCCAATTTTTTGCATACAGTATTGAGCTTTTTCATCTGCTGCATGTCCAATCATACCTGAGATTCCCGCTGAATAAATATTCAGATCGGGATGAGCTTTTTTTAGGAGATATTCTGCCATAGGGCTTCGGCAAATATTACCTACACAGACCACCAAAATATTTTTAAATAACATTATTGGCCCAATCTGTCCATGTTATAGATCATATTTGAGAAAGGAATCACTTGATTGATCACACGCTGCCAACGAGCTAAACCGGATGCATCAACATACACAATATCATTGCTACGCATTTTGAACTGGTTTGCGAGACCAAAATCACCGATACTGGTCAAATCTAAATGGTAAATTTCAGTCATTGGGCTATTCATATCGCTACGCACAACGTATATTTTACCTCGACTCGCTGAAAGTGAGTTAATCCCTAGACTTTCCCCCAGGACATCACTGAGGCTCATGCCTTGTTCACGCATGGGTAAAGATTGGTTTTTTCCAGACTCTCCCATCACATAAATTTTTTGGTTTTCACGGGAGTTGACATAAATTGTGTCATTCGGTTTGATGAGTAAGTTGTGTAAAGAATATCCAGCTTTTTCAAGTTCAATACTATTGAGTACATAACTTTGACCATTTCTAACTAAGGTTAAAGATGCATTGTCACCAAATTGACTATTTACTCCGCCCGCCATACCTAAAGCAGTATAAATACTTGTCGGCTGATCGGTGAGATTAAACTGACCACCTTTCATTACATTACCTTGAACCGAAAAACGTTGTCCTTGGTAGGAAAGTACGCGAACAATCACATCTGGGGTTTTTAAGTAACGAGCAAGTTGGCTGCGTAATTCCTGATTGACTTGTGTCAGCGATTTTCCTGCAGCTTTATATCGGCCAATAATTGGAAATTGGATATAGCCACTTTGATCAATTTGGTAGCCATTAGAAATAATGGCATCTTGATTGTTAATTGTATTTGTGGGTGGTGTAATTTCAGGGTATGCCCATAAATAAATAGATAAAATATCACCCGGATTTAAACGATAACTTTTTTGTTGTTGATTGAACAGATGGGCAAAATTTTGCTGATTTACTTGGGCGGGTTGAACAGCAACTAAATTTTCTTGAGTTAGTTTAATAACATTGACTGTCGAGCCTAAATCAGTTTGAAATGTGCCTTCTTTAGGAAGGTCATAGGTTTGTAAGCCTGAAGTAATGGCACAACCCGTCATACTTAGACTCAAAGCTAACATACAGCTATAACGATAGTAACTCACTCGAATACAAATCCTATTTATAAAATATTTGAATCATTGAAATACGGGTTTAAGTACCCAAATTACTCATTTTAGAATGTTAAGTTTATACTATTCACCTTGTAGAATATAGCTTTACATTTGTTTTAAATCGTAAGTTTAATCAAGACTTGCATGGATGAATATCTTTTTAAAGATCTTATTGTTATTTGAATTTTTTTAAATATACAAAGTTGGTTTTATAGGGTGAATTGTTTAATCCTATAAATATTTTTGATTAAAATTACAGTCCTCATAGAACATCATTACACAATCGAAATTTGATTTTCTGATATAATTTAACGCTATTTACAACATAACGATGATTGATGATTCATCGATGACATAGGCTTCAGTATGTTACAACTCTCCGAATTAAAAATTGCCATAATCGGATTAGGTTATGTCGGTTTACCGCTAGCTGTTGAGTTTGGAAAAAAAGTTCCCGTGGTGGGTTTTGATATTCATCAAAAGCGTATTGATGAGCTACAGAGCGGACAAGATCATACTTTAGAAGTTTCACCAGAAGAATTAAAGCAAGCAACGCATTTAAGCTACACCACGAACTTACAGCAGTTAGTAGACTGTAATTTCTTTATTGTTACAGTTCCAACACCGATTGATGAATATAAGCAGCCAGATCTAACGCCATTAGTGAAAGCCTCAGAAAGCATTGCAAAAGTGTTGAAAAAAGGTGATGTGGTTGTTTATGAATCGACCGTTTATCCGGGTGCAACAGAAGAAGTCTGTATTCCTGTTTTAGAGAAAAATTCAGGCTTAATATTCAATCAGGATTTTTATGCAGGCTATAGCCCTGAACGAATTAATCCGGGCGATAAACTGCACCGTGTGACGAATATTTTAAAAATCACTTCGGGTTCAACACCTGAAGTTGCTGATTATGTTGATGAAGTCTATAACCTGATTATTGAAGCAGGCACACATAAAGCAGCCAGCATCAAAGTAGCTGAAGCTGCGAAGGTGATTGAAAATACACAGCGCGATGTGAATATTGCCTTAATTAATGAATTGGCATTGATTTTCAATAAAATGGGCATTGATACCGAAGCGGTATTACAAGCGGCAGGTACTAAATGGAATTTCTTACCATTCCGCCCAGGTTTGGTTGGTGGTCACTGTATCGGCGTTGACCCGTACTACCTAACCCATAAAGCACAAGCGATTGGCTACAACCCTGAAATTATTTTAGCGGGTCGCCGTTTAAATGATGGTATGGGCGCTTATGTGGTCACTCAGTTGGTGAAAGCCATGCTGAAAAAACGCATTCAAGTAGAAGATGCCAAAGTCTTAATTTTAGGTTTAAGCTTTAAAGAAAACTGTCCGGATATCCGCAATACCCGCATCATTGATATTGTGAAAGAACTGAAAGAATATCATATCGATGCCGATGTCTATGACCCTTGGGTGGATGCGACTGAGGCAGAACATGAGTACGGTATTAGCCCTGTGCAGGCGCTGGAAAATGGCAAATATGATGCAGTAATTTTAGCGGTTGCACATGAACAGTTTAAAGCCATGGGTGCAGATGCGATCCGTGCTTTAGGTAAATCTGAGCATGTATTGTATGACTTGAAATATGTGTTATCTCAAGCCGAATCTGATCTTCGTTTGTAAGAGGGCCATACCAAAATGAATCAATATCAACAGGTATGTGAAAACCTTAAAATAGCGCCTAAAACATGGCTGGTAACTGGAGTTGCTGGATTTATTGGTTCAAACTTGCTTGAAACTTTATTAAAGCTGAATCAAACCGTAGTGGGTTTAGATAACTTTGCCACAGGTCATCAGCATAATTTGGATGAAGTGCAAAGTTTAGTGACTGCTGAGCAATGGGCAAAATTCAGTTTTATTGAAGGTGATATTCGCCAATTTTCCGACTGCCAAAAAGCCTGTGCAGGCGTGGATTATGTCCTGCATGAAGCCGCTTTAGGTTCTGTACCGCGTTCGATTGCCGATCCGATCATCACCAATGACACCAATATTAGCGGTTTCTTAAATATGCTCACTGCTGCGCGTGATGCAGGTGTTGCCAGCTTTACATATGCAGCCAGCAGTTCGACTTATGGTGATCATCCTGCATTGCCAAAAGTAGAAGAAAATATTGGTAATCCGCTTTCACCGTATGCAGTGACCAAATACGTGAATGAACTATACGCCGATGTTTTTGCACGCAGCTACGGTTTTAAAGCGATTGGTTTACGTTACTTCAATGTCTTTGGTCAACGCCAAGATCCAAACGGCGCTTATGCTGCGGTGATTCCGAAATGGACGGCATCGATGATCGCGGGTGAAGATGTCTTCATCAATGGTGATGGTGAAACCAGTCGTGATTTCTGTTTTATTGATAATACGGTTCAAGCCAATATTTTGGCGGCGACAGCATCTGATGAAGCCAAAAACCAAGTCTATAACGTGGCTGTGGGTGACCGCACGACTTTGAATGAGCTATATCGCGCCATTCAAGTGGCACTTGCTGAAAATGCGGTGAACTTTGCGCGTGATCCTGTCTATCGTGAGTTTCGTGCAGGTGATGTACGTCATTCACAAGCCAGCATTGCCAAAATTGAGCAACATTTGGGTTATGCACCGCAGTTTAAAATTGCCGAAGGCATTCAATTGGCCATGCTTTGGTACGTAAACAACTTAAAATGATATTGAACAGATGATTGCGAAAATTTTCGCAAAGTATCAGTCGATTGGGCTGATTACCTTAAGTTTACTGGCAGGTGCGATAATGACATTTATCGCACTTCCTGTTTTAACACGCCTATATTCTGTTGCTGACTTTGGGGCTTACGGGATTGCATTGGCGATAGTCAGTGTTATATCGACGGTGGCGAATTTACGTCTTGATCAAGCTTTATTGGTTGCCGAAGAAGGTGATAAAAAAAGCCTGATCTTTGAAGGGGTAGTATTTTCAACTTTCATCGCGATTGTTAGCGGCATTGTTATTAGTTTTATTCTAAATATTGAAATGGCAACCGCAGTTGCCACAGGCGTGCTTGCCAATACCCTCATTCAAAGCTTATACAATTACAAATTTTCAGCACACAAAGAATATTTTTGTGCAGGTTTAAATATTTTTAGAAGTGCGATCGTCGTTGCAGTGCAACTGAGTTTGCCACTGTTCATGCAGATCAGTCTGGTCAATAGCTACAATGTCAGTTCGATCCTGATGATTGTGGCGATGTTGCTCTACCTATTGAAGTATCAGCTCTATCAAGTCAGTTGGCATGCGTTTAAAAATTATCAAGATTTTATCTATGCCAATACCCCGCATGCTTTGCTGAACAGTTTTTCACATAACTTGCCGTATTATGTGGTGTCGCATTTTGTGGGTGTGCATGTGATGGGTTTTTATGCCATCGTCGAACGGACTTTGCGTGTCCCAATCAATTTGATTTCACAAACCCTACGTCAGTTTTTTATCCGTAAGTTTAAAACCACGGATTCCAATCAAAGTGCTTTAAAGGCGAGTGTACTACTTAGTCTGGTTTCACTGCCATTATTTGCTTTGGTCTTTGTATTGCCTGAATCTTTATATTTATGGGTTTTTGGCAGTGAATGGGTGGGTATTTCGAGCTATTTCCAAATTTTAGCGTTGGGCTATTGGGCGATTTTCTGTAATCCGCCAAGCTCAGCTTTTCTGATTGCTAAGCGCAATAGCCAAGTGCTGTTTAAGTTGCAAATCGTAGAACTCATGATTAAGTTCGCTTTATTTGCAGGCTTCTATGCAGTCTTTGCTGATAAAGTATATATGTTGCTTGCGGTGCCTGTAGCACTGATCATTTATAACTTTGCCATTTTATATGTGGTGTGGAGAAACAAAAGCTGATGTTTTTTAAACTGTTAAAACTGATGAATTGGTTCACTGCACAATCTCGTCAGCAATTTTATAATGTGGCTTTTGGCACCAAATTTCGTTATTTCGGCAAAGCCTGTACGGTCGATATTAGCGGACAAGTGAAGATTGGCAACAATGTTTATATTGGCGATCATGTCAGTTTAATCGTTGAACAAGGTGCGAGCTTAGAAATCGCGGATAACAGTTTTATTGGTGAAAACTGCTATATCAAATGCTTTGGTGGCAAGGTGTCAATTGGTAAAGATGTCAGTATTAACTCTAAGTCATTTATCAATGGCTGTGGCGGTGTGAGCATTGGCGATAACACCCGTATTGGTACGCAAAGTATCATCATTGCCAGCAATCATAAATTTGGTGAACCTGATGTGTTGGTGAAAGATGCGATTACTAAACAAGGGGTCAGTTTAGGCGAAAATATTTGGCTTGGTGCACGGGTGACGGTACTTGATGGTGTAACTATTGCCGATGATAGTGTAATTGGCGCCTGTAGTTTGGTATCTAAACCTTTGCCTGAATCAGGGGTGTATGTCGGTATTCCGGCCAAAAAAATCAAATCTGTGTAAAGTGCTATGCGTATCGTAAAACACATTTTCAGCGTAAAATATTCAGCTTAATTTTCTCCCTTTTGATTTTCTGGTCCTGACATAGGTCATACGTATGGCATTTATGGTTTCTGCTTTTCGACAGCTGTTTGATTTGGCTTATTTTATGGTAAAAGGCAGTGTGGCGTATGCACGTAAAAAAGGTGTGAAAGTCGGGAAAAACTGCCGAATTTATATTAAAAGCTGGGGCTCAGAACCATTTTTGGTCAGCATTGGTGATCATGTGACGGTCACTTCAGGAGTGAAATTTATTACTCATGATGGCAGTACCTGTTTAGTCAAAGATGCGCAAGGTAAACGCTACCAACGCTTTGCACCAATTCAAGTGGGATCGCATGTGTTTATTGGGGTCAATACTATTGTAATGCCGGGTGTAAGCATTGGCTCAAATGTGGTGATTGGTGCAGGCTCAGTGGTGACAAAAGATATTCCTGATCATAGCGTGGCGATTGGCGTACCTGCCAAAGTGGTATCCAGTTTTGTCGACTATCAAGCCAAAATTCAAAGCACCTGTGCCAGTGATAGTGAGCTGGCAGGTATCACGGATTATCGTGAGCGTGTTGAGCGTGCCATGGCGATTCAAGCCTCAAAAAACCACTTTTAATATTTTCCCATTTCATAAAATTTAGGTCTGCATATGTTGAATAAAGTCATGTTCTTTTTGCCAAGCTTGGGCGGTGGCGGTGCAGAACGTACGGTCATTCAACTGGCGAACAGTTTTGCTGAACAAGGACTTAAAATTCATTTAGGCGTATGTGACCTGAATGGTGATAAAGCTAAACTTTTTCCTGAAGTTAGCCCGAAAATTGAGTTGGTCAATTTTAATTGCGGTCGGGTGATGAATAGCATCACGCCTTTAAAAATAAAAATGAAAGCTGAGCAATACGACTGCTTAGTCGCAACGCAAACCCACACCAATATTGTGGCAGGTATTGCGAAAAAACTCGCAGGTGTTAAAACGCGATTAATCTTCCGTGAAGTATCTACGCCGTCCAAAAACTTAAAATTGCAAGGTCTTGCCAAATTTTTGCTGAAAACTTTGGTGAATTGGACTTATCCCATGGCACAGCAAGTGGTCTGTGTTTCCAAAGGGGTTGAAGCCGATTTTCGTGAATATTATGGCTATAATAATAATCTGAGCACGATTTATAACCCTGTATTGGACGATGCCTATTTTGAAAAACTCAAAGCGCCAGTCACACACAAATTTTTAAATGATGACCATAAAGTGATTTTGGCAGTGGGGCGTCTCACTGAAGCAAAGAACTTTGGTTTTCTGATCCGCTCCTTTAAAGCCTTGCATGATCAGCATCCTGAAACCCGATTATTGATTTTAGGTGAGGGCGAACTGCGTGCAGAGTTTGAGGCTTTAGTTGCTGAATTGGGTTTAAAAGACGTGGTGGATTTGCCGGGCTTTGATGCCAATCCATACGCTTATTTTAATTATGCATCGCTATTTGTTTTAAGCTCGAATTGGGAAGGCTTGCCGGGTGTACTTATTCAAGCCTTAGCCTCTAAAGTGAAAGTGGTGAGTACCAACTGTCCAAGTGGACCAATGGAAATTCTAGAAAACTCTAAGTTTGGTTTATTGGTTGAATGTAATGATCAGGCAGGTTTAACCCAAGCGATGCAGCAAGCGATATTTGCAGATTATGTGCAATATCAAGATGCTGATTTTGAATCACATATTCAGCAGTTTCATAAGCAAACCGTGCTCAAGCAGTATTTGCGAATGATGGAGTCGGCGGCATGAGCAAACCTTTGATGGTACATGTGATCACCAACTTTGCAGGCGTGGGTGGTGCCGAAATGATGTTGGCACGCTTAATTCAGCAAACTGAACATGACTATCAGCACGTGATCATTGCACTGATGAAAACTTCCGAGGTGTATCAAAGTACTTTAGAGCGTTGTCAGTCGCATTATGCGCTCGGTTGGAATGGTTTAAATACGCTGAGTACGGTGAGTCAGCTGCGCGCATTACTCAAAAAGCTACAGCCCGCAACGGTGCAATGCTGGATGTACCATGCCAATGCATTGACCAGTCTGAGTGTTATTGGCTTAGCAAAAAAACCAAAAGTCGTGTGGGGCATTCATCACTCGCTTGCTTCCCCGAAAGATGAATCCATTAGCACTAAGATTGCTTTAAGTTTAAGTAAAATTTTATCAAAACAACCGAACAGCATTATTTATTGTGCACATTCTTCATTAGAACAGCACCAAGCATTTGGTTTTCAAAACCCAAATTGTAAAGTGATCGCCAATGGGGTGTTTCTCGATAAATTTCAGCCGAATCCAGAATTGCATCAGCCAACCGTGATTGGCTTTGCCGGACGTTACCATCCTGCAAAAGGTTACCCATATTTATTTGAAACCATGGGCTTACTGAAAGATGAGAACATCATCTTTAAAATTGCGGGTAGTGGTGCAAGTTTAGATAATGTGGACGTCAAAGCTTTATTTGAGCAGTATCAATTAGATGTTGAAAAAGTCCATTTATTGGATCAAATCTCAGATATGCCCGCGTTTTATCAATCGATTGATGCTTTCCTTATGACTTCAATTACTGAAGGTTTTCCGAATGTCTTGGTGGAAGCCATGGCATCAGGGTTACCGTGTATCAGCACCGATGTTGGCGATGCTAAATACATTGTGCAGGACTTAGGCGCAATTGTACCGCCACGGAATGCACACGCTTTGGCAGAGGAAATTTTGGCGTATGTGCAAAAAACAGAAGCAGAAAAACACGCGTTAAAACAAGCAACACGTGAACGAGTTGAACAGAATTTCAGTATCGAAACCGTCAGCGGTCAATATATGCAGGTGTGGAGCCAACAGGCATGAAGTTTTTAATGATATGTAGTTATTTGCCCTCTGCACTGAACTTCCGTGGCAAGCTGTTAGAAGCGATTGCACATCAAGGTTATGAGATTCACATCATGGCGCCTGAACTGCGTACGTTCCCTGACGAATATCATCAGTTGCAGTCGCTCGGATACACCGTACATGATATTCCCATGCAACGCACTGGCACTAATCCACTGGCAGATTTAAAATTACTCAAGCATTTATATCAAAGCATCCGTCGTATTCAGCCTGACTATGTGCTGTCTTATACCATTAAGCCAGTCATTTACGGCACGCTGGCATCATGGTTGGCAAAAATCCCACATCGCTTTGCTTTAATTACTGGTCTAGGTTATGCCTTCCAAAATGTCGAATCGGGTAAACGCAGCCTGTTTCAAAAAATGGTGCATGGTTTATATGCACAAGCCTTGAAACATAGTGATAAAGTCTTTTTCCAAAATCCTGATGATCTCAAGCTGTTCCAAGACATGCATTTGCTTGACGCTGAAAAACCGACGGTGGTGGTGAATGGCTCAGGGGTCAATGTACAAGACTTTGATGTATTGCCCTTACCGCAAAATGATGCGGGGACAGTTAAAGCCTCATTTTTACTTATTGCACGGCTTTTGGGTGATAAAGGTGTGCGCGAATACGCTGAATCGGCGCGCATCATCAAAGCACAATATCCTGAATCGGAATTTCATTTGGTCGGTTGGATTGATGATAATCCTTCGGCCATTTCACAAGCTGAACTTGATGAATGGATTGCCGATGGTCGCCTCAAATATTGGGGCAAACTCAGTGACGTGCGTCCTACAATTGCAGAAAGCTCGGTCTATGTATTGCCGTCCTACCGTGAAGGTACGCCACGTACGGTATTAGAGGCGATGGCGATGGGACGGGCTATTATTACCACCGATGCACCAGGTTGTCGTGAAACGGTATCGCACGGTGTGAATGGTTATTTGGTCGGGGTGAAGTCTATAGATGATTTGGTGCAATGCATGCAATACTTTATTGAAGATCCAAAATTGATTGAATATATGGGACAGCGTTCGCGAGAAATTGCGCTGAATAAATATGATGTACATCAAGTGAATAAACATATGATGGCTGAAATGGGTATCCATTAAAGGAGATTCGCCCAATTTAAGAGATGATCCAAATGACCTTAAAATATATAAAAAGTGATTTATACCGCTATACGGGCAATCTTGGTTTTAAATCATTTTTGAAAACTTATTTTTTCAATCGTGGTTTTAATTTTTCATTTTGGCTGCGTTTAGCCAGTGCAAAATCATTTTGGGCAAAGTTGGCTTATCCCATTTATTATTATAAAAAAAAGCAGTACGGCATAGATATTCATACCACAACTCAAATTGGCTATGGCTTGTTTATTGGTCATGGCGGGCCACTGGTTGTTAACCCTACGACTGTGCTTGGCAATAATGTGAATTTATCACAATTTACAACGATTGGTGCCAATGGTGGGCGTAAAGCTGCAGAAATTGGTGACAATGTTTATATTGGGCCGAATGTTTGCATCATTGAGCATGTCAAAATTGGCAATAATGCCACTATTGGTGCGGGCAGCGTTGTGACGAAAGATATTCCTGAAAATGCAACTGCGGTAGGAAACTACGCGAAAGTTATCAGCATGAATAATCCAGGTCATGCAGTCAATCGTCGTTGGATAGACCTCTAAACTGCTATATTCTTTGGCAGCTTTTAGAATGGGGACTACTTGAGTCCCTTTGGCTGTTGAAATATTTTACAAATCTGATGGCGTCGAACAGGGTATAATCATTGCTAGAAATGGATACCATTCCCCCATCTTTATCTAACCTTAAGAGTGAACCATGTTAAAGCGCTTATTGGATATTGTTATCGCATCATCTGCGCTGGTGCTGCTGTCTCCTGTTTATGCTTTAGTGGCTTATAAGGTGAAAAAGAATTTAGGTTCGCCAGTCTTATTTCGTCAGGTACGTCCGGGTCTGCATGGCAAGCCCTTTGAAATGGTGAAGTTCCGAACCATGAAAGATGCACTTGATGCGCAGGGCAATCCTTTACCTGACAGTGAGCGTCTGACGTCATTCGGAAAAATGCTCCGTGCCACCAGTTTGGATGAAATGCCTGAACTGTGGAATGTGATTAAAGGCGATATGAGTATTGTCGGACCACGACCATTATTGATGGAATATTTACCGCTCTATAATCGTGAGCAGGCCAAGCGTCATCATGTGCGTCCGGGCATTACAGGTCATGCTCAAGTGAATGGTCGCAATGCCATTTCATGGGAAAAAAAGTTTGAACTCGATACTTGGTATGTGGAAAATCAGTCCTTATGGCTCGATTTTAAAATCATGCTAAAAACCGTGAAAAAAGTGATTGCCAAGGATGATATTAGTGCCGAAGGCGAGGCAACCATGACAAAATTTACCGGCACACCGGAACAAAAATAATGACAACACTCTATGCGATTTATGGGGCTTCAGGTTGTGGACGTAGCCTGATGCCTGTCGCGCGTCAGCAATTGGTACGTAATGGTGATGCGTCTGAAATTATCTTTATCGATGATGCTTTAACAGAGATTGGTGTGGTGAATGGTCATCGTGCCATGAATTACCAAGCTTTTTTAAATGAATCTGCATCGACAAAATACGTGCAAATTGCCATTGCCAATAGTCATGTACGAGAAAAGATCGCTCAGCGTTTAAAGATGGATGGCATTCAGCTTTGGTCGATCACTGCGGACCATGTGGTTTTAATGGATCAGATAGAACTCGCTGAAGGTTCGGCTTTGAGTCCTTTTGTCTGCATTGGCTCCAATGTCAAAATCGGCAAGTGTTTTCATGCCAATTTATACAGTTATGTCGAGCATGATTGTGTGATTGGGGATTTCGTTACTTTCGCGCCAGGCGTAAAATGCAACGGCAATATTCATATACACGCGCACGCCTATATTGGCGCGGGTGCGATGATTAAGCAGGGTACACCTGATCAGCCTTTAGTGATTGGTGTAGGTGCTATTGTGGGTATGGGTGCTGTCGTGACCAAAAGTGTACCCGCAGGCGTCACTGTGGTCGGTAATCCTGCCCGAATTGTGACTTCAAAATAGATTTTTAAACTCGATTTTTAGACTGGGAAAATTCCATGTTAAACAGTGCATTTGAGCCTTGGCCAAGCTTTACCCAAGCAGAAGCCGATGCAGTGTCAAACGTCCTTCTCTCCAATAAAGTCAATTATTGGACAGGTCAGGAATGCCGTGAATTTGAAAAGGAATTTGCACAGTTTGCAGGAACCAAACATGCCGTTGCGGTAGCGAATGGTACAGTGGCACTGGATTTAGCCCTTAAAGCTTTGGGTGTTGGCGCGGGTGATGACGTGATAGTCACTTCACGTACTTTCTTAGCTTCAGCAAGCTCAATTGTGACTGCGGGTGCCAATCCGATTTTTGCTGACGTTGAACTCGATTCACAAAATATCTCATGCCGTAGTATTGAAGCAGTCATCACTCCAAATACCAAAGCCATTATTTGTGTGCATTTAGCAGGTTGGATGTGTGATATGGATCCGATCATGCAATTGGCTGAGGAAAAAGGTATCTTCGTGATTGAAGATTGTGCCCAAGCACATGGCGCGATGTACAAAGGCAAATCAGCAGGTTCAATTGGACATATTGGCGCATGGTCATTCTGCCAAGACAAGATTATGACCACAGGCGGTGAAGGCGGGATGGTCACCACCAATGATGAAGGTCTTTGGAAAACAATGTGGTCGTATAAAGATCACGGCAAAAACTTTGATAGCGTCTATAACAAGCAACATCCACCGGGCTTCCGTTGGTTGCATGACTCCTTTGGCACCAACTGGCGCATGATGGAAATACAAGCCGTGATTGGTCGTCTGCAACTCAAACAAATGCCTGAATGGACGGCAAAACGTAATGCCAATATGGCACGTATCCAAGCCGTATTTGAAAGTAGCCCTTATTTTACGGTAGCGAAACCATCTGTTGAATATGTGCATGCCGCTTATAAATGCTATGTACAAGTCAATATTGATGCTTTGCCTGAAGGCTGGTCACGTGATCGCATCATGGCGGAAATCAGCGCGCAAGCGGTGCCATGTTTTAGTGGCTCATGTTCAGAGGTGTATTTAGAAAAAGCTTTTGATGAGACACCGTGGCGTCCAGCAACACGTTTAGCCAATGCAAAAGCTTTAGGTGAAAGCAGTCTGATGTTCTTGGTGCATCCAACACTGTCTGAACACAGCCTACAAAAAACCGTAGCTGCGATTCAAAGCGTGATTGCCAAGATTCACGGTTAAAACAGCGTATAATCACAGCGTGCTTTTTCAGCCAAGATAACTGAGCCTCAATGAAAGATTTTATTCGTTCCATTGCATCCTTACCGCGTCGCCAAAAACAAGTGGTTTTAGTGACTATGGACATGTGCATGTTGCCACTGATGATGTGGCTGGCCTATGCCATTCGTTTGGCACGTCCAAATGTGACCGTGATGCAAGGGCTTGAGGCTTGGTATATCTATGTTGCCATCGCAGGTGTAATGATTTTTGCCTTGTTCGGGATTTACCGTGCGATTGTACGGTCATTTAATGAGGACTATTTGTTACGGATTTTAATCGGGACATTTATTCAAATTGTGGCCTTGTACACGATTAAAAAAATGAATGTTGCCTTTATTCCGATGAGTATTCCACTCATGTACGGCTTTATGCTGTTTTCTTACATGTGGTGGAGTCGCGCGGTGATTCGTTATGCGACGCTTAAAACCTTTGCCAAAAAACAAACTCGCAAACGTGTGGCGATTTATGGGGCAGGCTTGGCAGGACAACAAATTGCGGCCGCTTTAAACCGTTCAGATGATTATTTGCCTGTGTGTTTTATTGACGATAAGCGCTCCTTACAAGGTCAGTCACTGAGTGGTTTAAAAATTTATGCACCACAACGTGCAGCAGCTAAATTGGGTAAATTTGGTATTGAAGAAGTCTTACTTGCCATGCCTTCCGTTGGTCGTGCACGGAAAAAAGAGATTATTGAATCCTTTGAAGCCACCGACGTCAAAATCATGGAATTACCGGGTGTGACACAACTGGTCGATGGTAAAGTTAGAGTCTCTGATATTCGAGAAGTCGATATTATTGATTTGCTTGGACGTGATCCTGTACCGCCTAAAGCTGAATTGTTAGAAAAAAATATTAAAAATAAAGTGGTCATGGTCACAGGGGCAGGGGGGTCAATCGGCTCTGAGTTATGCCGTCAGATCGTGAAACATCAGCCTAAATTGCTGGTGCTGTTTGAAATGTCTGAATTTGCTTTGTATTCGATTGACCGTGAATTGCAGGTATTTGATATACAAATTATTCCAGTATTAGGTTCTGTCACCAATCAGTCAAAACTGGAACGTATATTGCAACAGTATGCGGTACAAACGGTTTATCATGCAGCAGCCTATAAGCATGTGCCTTTAGTCGAGGCCAATCCTTTTGAGGGGATTTATAACACTTCGATTGGTACGCAGCGTAGTGTTGATGCAGCTGTAGCCCAAGGTGTAGAAACCTTTGTTTTAATTTCAACAGATAAAGCCGTACGCCCGACCAATGTCATGGGTGCATCCAAACGTATGGCAGAACTCTACTGTCAGGGTTTGGCATCGACAAATCCAAAGACTCAAATCAGTATTGTACGCTTTGGTAATGTGCTGGGTTCATCAGGTTCTGTCGTTCCGCTATTTAAAAAGCAAATTGCACAAGGTGGACCTGTGACGGTGACGCATCCTGAAGTAACGCGTTACTTTATGACTATTCCAGAGGCTGCACAGCTGGTAATTCAAGCAGGGGCAATGGGTACTGGCGGTGATGTGTTTTTATTAGATATGGGCGAGCCAGTTAAAATTTTAGACTTAGCCAAACAAATGATTCGCTTGAGTGGTTTTAAGCCTGTAGATGAAAAAGGGCTTGGGGATATTAAGATTGAATTTACAGGGCTAAGACCAGGTGAAAAACTGTATGAAGAATTATTAATTGATGCAGAAAATGTTGAAAAAACAAAGCATGAGCGGATTTTAAAATCTTTTGAGAAATATTTTAATTTAAATGAAATGGTTACAGTATTCTCTGCACTTCTATTGAACAGTGAAAAAAATAATGAATTAGAAATGAAAGAAATTTTAAAAAAATATGTAGAAGGGTTTCGATAAAGATTGGTTTAGTTGTGAATGAACAAAAACGATTAATTTAAATGATAGTAACTAAAAGCAAGACAATAGGCCTAATAGATATTATACTGGGCGCCTATTTTTGTACTTGTTTTAATAGGTAGAATATAAATTTGCATGAATGCTAAATGCTGAATGCTCATTGATTAGAGTGTTTTAAATTATGAGGATTTTTTCCAAAAAAATAGCATCTAACTCACTGTGGATGATGTTTGAAAAGTTTATTGGTATATTTGGTCTTATTTTTGTGATGTCTTATGTTGCAAAATATATAGGTCCAAATAACTTTGGAAAGATTGCCTTGGTAACAACTATATTTACTTTTGTACAAAGTTTTGTGTGGTTTGGAAATCAAGAAATTTTATTTAAGCGCGTTAGTAAAAATTCATATTCTGGTTTAAAATACTTGCATGCTACACAAAAATTAAGAAGTATCATTTTTTTGATTATTTCGTTGCCTGTATTAATAGTTCTTTATATATTTTCAGATATGTTAACAGTTGTATTTGGTGTTGCAACGGCATTATCAAGTTATTTTTTAACACAAGATATCTATAATATTTACAATAATGCAACCTTAAATTCTTATATTAATGCAGTATCAAATACTTTGGGGTTAATTTTTGCATTGTTAATTCGTTATATTCTGGTAATCAATGACTGCGCTTACGAATATTTAGCTATTCCAATTGTTGTTGTGACACTCGTTCCTTATTTACTTAAGAGTTTCATTTTTAATAAAGAATATAAAGTTCAAATAAAATCGAATAATCAATATAAAAAGTACTATTTTTTTGCAGGTAGTGCATTACTTTTGTCGAGTTTGTCGATAGCTTTTTATACTCAAATTACTAGTTTTTTATTAGGTACATTGCAGTCAACAAAAGCACTTGGGATTTATGCTGCTGCATTACCTTTAGGTATTTCATGGTCTTTTATAAATTTGGCCATTATTACCTCTGTGTTAAGTAGTATTTATAGTGAGAAAGATGCGTTTAAATCATATAAAATGGTATTTCAACTAAATTTAGTTGTTATTCTCATTTCTTTAGTGGTCGCATGTGTACTGTATACACTGGGTCCATATGTAATTGAATGGCTTTATGGAACAGCTTATAAGGAAGCACAGGAGTTGTTAGTTGTATTATGTTTTGCAGCGATGTTTTCAGGTTTAGGCACTATTGCAGCACGTTTGCTAATTAAAGAGGAAAGCTATAGCTATATTTCACGTAAAATGTTAGTTGTTGCTGTTCTATCTTTTCCAATCGCATGGCTTTGTATTTATTATGGCGGTGCGAAAGGTGCGGCATATAGTATGATGTTGATTGAATTTCTTTCTGCTACCCTATTCAATTATTTTTATAAAAATGGCTTAATTTTTAAGATACATTTCTTCCCACTATTTAAAAAGCATTTAAATTTAACAAATAAGATTAAGAGTACTTCAAATGTATAAAGTTACAGTCGTAGGCACAGGTTATGTTGGTTTATCTAATGCAATGATGTTTGCCAATCTGCATCAAGTTATCGCATTAGATATAGATCCGCGCAGGGTGGAATTACTGAAAAATGGAATCTCTCCTATTCAAGATGAATATATTGAGAAATATTTAACTGACGTTACTCATTTTGAAGTGACACTTGATCAGGCGGTTGCTTATGAGAATAGAGATTTTATTATTATTGCGACACCGACCAATTATGATGAAGAAACTAATTACTTTGATACTTCCTCTATTGAACAAGTAATTAAAGATTTAGATACATTACAGTCAAAAGCAACGATTATTATTAAATCAACTATTCCAGTAGGTTTTACTCAAAATATTCGCATCCAATACCCAGATTTAAATATCGTCTTTTCACCAGAGTTTTTACGAGAAGGTAAAGCGCTATACGATAATTTATATCCTTCACGAATAGTGATTGGTGACCGTTCAGAAACAGGGCGTAAGGTTGGGGAGCTGTTTCAGCAGGCGGCATTAAAAGATGATGTTGCTGTTTTATTGATGGAGTCAACAGAAGCCGAAGCAGTAAAACTATTTTCTAATACCTATTTAGCAATGCGTGTAGCTTATTTTAATGAATTAGATACTTATTGTGAATTACGTGGATTAAACAGTAAAGATATTATTGAAGCTGTAGGTTTAGATCCGCGAATAGGTAGCCACTATAATAATCCATCATTTGGTTATGGTGGTTATTGCTTACCTAAAGATACCAAACAGTTATTAGCTAATTATCAGTCTGTTCCTCAGAACTTAATTGCTGCAATTATTCAATCCAACACTACACGTAAAGATTTTATTGCTCAGCAAATCATGCAATTAGAGCCGAAGGTGGTTGGAATTTATCGTTTAGTCATGAAACAAGGCTCGGATAACTTTAGAGAATCTGCGATTCAAGGTATTATGAAGCGTATTAAAGCCAAAGGTATTGACGTGATTGTCTATGAGCCAAATTTTTCTGAAGAGCGCTTTTTTAATTCTGAAGTCGTGAATGATTTTTCTGTTTTTAAACAACGTGCAGATGTGATTATTGCGAATCGGGCTGTAAATGAATTAAGTGATGTGCTCGATAAAGTGTACACACGTGATCTTTTTGGTGAAAATTAATATTTAGGAATTATTATGAAAATACTTGTTACTGGGGGAGCTGGTTTTATTGGATCAGCAGTAGTGCGTCATATTATTCAAAACACTCAAGATGTTGTTCTGAATGTTGATAAACTCACGTATGCTGGAAATTTAGAGTCTTTAGCAAGTGTTCACGGTCACGAACGTTATACATTTTCACAAACTGATATTTGTGATCGCCAAGCTTTAGATCGCCTTATTGCTGATTTTCAGCCAGATGCAATTATGCATTTAGCTGCAGAGTCACATGTAGACCGTTCTATTTCTGGTCCTTCTGCATTTATTGAGACTAATATTATTGGTACGTATCAGTTGTTAGAGGCAACACGCCAATATTGGAACACTTTACCCGATAATAAAAAACAAGCTTTCCGCTTTCATCATATTTCTACGGATGAAGTCTATGGTGATTTAGAGGGTACAGAGGATTTGTTCCTTGAAACGACGTCCTATGCACCAAGTTCGCCTTATTCGGCAAGTAAAGCAAGTTCAGATCATTTAGTCCGTGCTTGGCATCGTACTTATGGTTTACCTGTGATAGTGACCAATTGCTCGAATAACTATGGACCTTATCATTTCCCTGAAAAACTTATTCCTTTGATTATTCAAAATGCTTTGGCGAGTAAACCACTACCTGTTTATGGGAATGGTCATCAAATTCGAGATTGGTTGTATGTAGAAGACCATGCTCGTGCCTTATATAAGGTTGTTACTGAGGCAGCTGTAGGTGAAACCTATAATATTGGTGGACATAACGAGCAGAAAAATATTGATGTTGTAAAAGCCATTTGTGATTTACTTGAAGATTTAGCACCAAATAAGCCTCAAGGTATTAAGCACTATCAAGATTTGATTACTTATGTAACGGATCGTCCAGGTCATGATTTACGTTATGCGATAGATGCGAGTAAAATTCAAAAAGATTTGGGCTGGGTTCCAGAAGAAAGTTTTGAAACAGGATTGCGTAAAACTGTTGAGTGGTATTTGAATAACCAAGAATGGGTTGAGCATATTCAAAGTGGTGAATATCAAAATTGGATTAAACAGCAATATCAAGCAGAGCAGGCTTAATTACTTCATGAAAATTTTACTTTTGGGTAAAAATGGTCAGGTTGCCTGGGAGCTGCAGCGTGCTTTACAGCCATTAGGTCATGTAATTGCTCTAGATCGATCAGTAAATGAAGATGGTTTCTGTGGTGATGTTGCTAATTTTTCTGCAATTGAGGATGCATTAACTCAAATTCAGCCAAATATCATCGTGAATGCGACGGCTTATACTGCAGTAGACAAAGCTGAATCGGAAAAAGAGCTTGCTGACTTAATAAATCATAAGGCTGTTGCTCACTTGGCGCAGCTTTGTCAGCAGCAAAATATTTTATTGGTGCATTATTCAACAGATTATGTATTTGAAGGCACTGGAATTGCGCCTTGGACCGAGGACGCACCAAAGCAACCTGTAAATCATTATGGTCAAACTAAACTTGATGGTGAATATGCTTTAGAGAAAAGTCAGGCTCGTTTTATTAACTTTAGAACATGCTGGGTTTATGGCGCACATGGAAATAACTTTATTAAGACAATGTTGAAGTTAGCGCAAACTAAAGAAGAGTTAAGTATTATTCAGGATCAAGTGGGTGTTCCAACAGGTGCAGCTTTGATTGCAGATGTGACAGCACAGGCATTACGTTACTATACCTTACAACCGACTAATCTACAGCAACAACTGCATGGACATTATCATTTAGCACCTGCTGGTGAAACCACATGGTATGATTATGCAAATTATATTTTTGAGCAAGCGCGTCAATGTGGTGTAGTTTTAGCAATTCAAAAAGTGAATTCAATAGCGACTTCTGCTTATCCAACGCCAGCACGTCGACCATTAAACTCACGCTTAAATACACAAAAGTTACAACAGGCTTTTAAGTTACATATGCCCGAGTGGAAACAAGGTGTAGCTCAAGTCATTAATGAGATTTTATAACATGACAACTTCAATAAAGCGTAAAGGTATTATATTGGCTGGTGGTTCGGGTACGCGTTTGTATCCAATCACAATGGGAACATCTAAGCAGTTGCTTCCAATTTACGATAAGCCAATGATTTACTATCCTTTATCCGTATTAATGTTAGCGGGTATTCGTGAAATTTTAATTATTTCTACACCTGAAGATTTACCTAACTTTGAGAAATTGTTAGGTACAGGTGAAGAACTTGGTATTCAACTCTATTATAAAGTTCAGCCATCTCCTGATGGTTTAGCCCAAGCTTTTATATTGGGTGAAGAGTTTATTGGTGATGACAATGTCTGCTTGATCTTAGGAGATAATATTTTCTATGGTCAGCACTTTAGTGAACAGTTAAAACGAGCAGCTCATCAAACCAGTGGTGCAACAGTTTTTGGTTATTATGTGAATGATCCAGAACGTTTTGGAGTGGTTGATTTTGATGCTGAAGGTAAAGCTTTAAGTATTGAAGAGAAACCTGAAAAACCAAAATCGAACTATGCTGTAACAGGTTTATATTTTTATGATAACAATGTTGTCGAAATTGCAAAGAATATTAAACCGTCACATCGTGGTGAACTTGAAATCACGGATGTGAATAACATTTATCTTGAAAAGAATGCCCTAAATGTAGAAGTTTTAGGCCGTGGTTTCGCGTGGTTGGATACGGGCACACATGACTCATTGCTTGAGGCAAGTCAATTTGTGCAAACGATTGAAAACCGTCAAGGTTTGAAAGTAGCAAGTCTTGAAGAGATTTCATTTAATAATGGTTGGATTGATGCAGATCAGTTAAATGCACGCGGAGAGTTCTTTAAGAAAACTGGCTACGGTCAGTATTTGTTAAAACTCTATAATGAGCATGTTGCAAAGGGTTAATATTTAGAGTGCCCATTATGGGCACTTTATTTTGAGAAAAGATAGTTGAGCAAATAGAATGAATGTTATTGAAACTAAAATTAAAGATTTATTGATTTTTGAACCACGTGTTTTTGCAGATGACCGTGGTTGGTTTATGGAAAGCTTTAATCAGCAGGTGTTTGAAAAAGCTTTAGCTGATCGTGGATTAGATATCCCAACATTTGTTCAAGATAATCATTCTTTTTCAAAAAAAGGCGTTTTGCGTGGCTTGCATTATCAGTTAAATCCGCACGCCCAAGGTAAATTAGTCCGTGTTGTTCAGGGACGTGCGTGGGATGTTGCTGTTGATATTCGTAAAGACTCTGAAAGCTTTGGCCAATGGGTAGGGGTCGAGTTAAGTAGTGAAAACAATAAGCAATTTTGGATTCCTGCGGGCTTTGCTCATGGTTTTATTGCGTTAGAAGATAATACACAGTTTTTATATAAGACTACGGATTATTACTCTAAAGAATGTGAACGTTCGATCGTTTGGAATGATCCTAATCTTGCAGTTAAATGGCCAGAAATTAATAATAAGATATTTATTTTAAATGAAAAAGATAAAATTTCACCTTCATTGAATGAGTGTGAGGTATTTGAAAAGTGAATGCACACAATCCATTAGTAACAGTCTATATTCCAACGTATAATCGTGTTGATTTGTTGAAGAGAGCAGTAGAGTCTGTTCTGCAACAAACTTATAAAAACTTGGAAGTAATTATTGTTGATGATTGTTCAACTGATGGGACACATGCTTACTTATTTGAGATATCGAAAAAAGAAAAAAGGGTTCATTACTTTATTAAGGAAAATAATAGCGGGGCATGCACAAGTAGAAATATTGCAATTAATAATGCACACGGTGAATTTATAACTGGTCTCGATGATGACGATTATTTTTTGGAAAACAGAATAGAACTCTTTGTGGAAAATAGGTCGAAAGGGATATTATTTTCCCCTATTTTTATTAAAACTAAATATGGAATCAATTTAAGAAAAGTCAAGCATGATATGGTGAGTTATTCAGATTTAAAAAAAGGCAATATTGTTGGTAACCAGATATTTATAAAAACAAAATATCTTAAAGATATTGGTGGCTTTGATGTAAGATTAAAATCTTGGCAAGATTATGATCTATGGTTTAGACTTTTGAAAAAATCACATACATTTTTTAATATATTTGTTCCATCTTATGTTATGGATATGTCTCATGAAAAAAAAAGGATAACAACAAGTAGTAATGCATACTGTGGTTATAATCAATTCATAACCAAGCATTTTGAGGATTTAAGTGATCAAGAAAGGAAATATCTAGAATTTGAAGATATAAAGAACCGTAACGCTCGAATAACTTTAAATTATATGTGTAAGAATTTTAATTTTGAAATTCTGAAATATTTTTTTAAATTTATTATTAAAAATAATTTTCCAAAAATATATTATTTTTTAGTTAAACGGTGTTTTTAAATGAAAATTAATGTAAAAATTCTAGTTGCATTATTGTTACTGATGCTTTTTCCTTTTTTGGGTTTGATTTATTCTTTTTTTTGTATAAAGGGTAATAATAAAAATACAATAATTTTTTTTATAATTTCATTGTTCTACGGGATTTTTTTTATAAGAATTCCTCCTATGTATGATTTGCATATCAGATATTGGGAGATCGTTAGTAATTTAAATAATTCAATGGTTTCTATTTGGGAGAATAACAATGATATTTTGTTATACATAACTTCTAATTTTATTTTGAATATAGGGTTGCCTTTTTATTTTATACCGTCATTAGCTATATTTTTAATAGTTTTTTTGTTGTTGATTAGTTATCAAAATATTTATTCAGAATGCGTAAATAAAATAATAGATTCGCGTAAATTTATATTTTATGTTTTATTGTTCGTGATGTACATTAATTTTTTAAATTATGGAATGGGTATTCGATTTGGGCTAGGTGTAGCTTTTATAGTATATGCTTTATCTTTAATTATAAAAAATAATTTTAAAAGAGCTTTAGTGATTTTAGTATTATCAGTTTTAATGCATTTTTCGATGGTCATACCAGCTTTTGCAATTTTAATTTCATTTTTTTTAAAAATTAATAAGAAAATTTCTATAATTTTATCTGTTGTTGCTTTGTCTGTATCAGAATTAATTATTAAAAAAATGGTTGGTAATGTTGATTATTTTGGATTGGCTGAACATGCTACTCATTATATTGATGGACAATGGAGTCAAGCAGCAAACAATTTAAACAGTAGAATTATTGCTTATAGTAGTAGGATTATATTTATTATATTTATTATATTTTATTTTTTTTCAAAAACAGAAATAAATAAGATGGATAATTTTATCAATATTATGTTGATAATTTCATCTTTATTCTTTTTTTCATTTACTATGCATGGTAGATATTTATCTATTATTTCGATTATATTATTAATAAGAGGTATTAATTCTTTAATAATCATTGGGTTTGATACTTGCTTGTATAAAAAATTATTTAGATTGTTTTTAATAGTTATCGTATCTTATAATTTTCTTATAGCTGGTATTTATGCTAATCGTCGTGTAATTATTCTAGGAGAAATGTGGAAAACATTATATACGCCTCCAATGTTTATAATTTATAATCATGGGCAGAAAGAATTTGAATCTTACTTTATGTCTATTGATGAAAATGGATATTGGAAAGACTCTGATCAAAGACAAACAGATTGACTGGATATTTTATGAATTTATTATATGTTATACCGAGTATAGAAAACAATGGTCCAGTAAATGTCTGTCTGGAAATGATTAGAAATTTAAGTTTGTACAAAAATATTAACATTACTGTGTTATCTCTTGGTAAAGGCGCGAGATATAATGATTTTTCTACTCTTTGCACAGTCCATATTGTTCCTAGAAATGATATTAAAACTGTAAAAAAAATTATGAGTGAAAAATTTGATATAATTCATTCTCATTGCTTTATCTCAGATCTATATTCTTTTTTATTTTCGAACAATTATAGTAAAAGGGTTACCACTCTACATAATTGTTTTGATGCTGATTTTATTGATAGAAAAGGTTATTATCGTGGTAAGTTTGAAGCATATATAGCTAAATACATTGTAAAGAATTATTATAAAATAGCATGTTCTAGAACAGTTTATAATTTTTATAACGATTATAATGGAGATTACAGACTATATTGTGTACCTAATGGTTTTGGAAATAAAGAAATTACAGATTATAATTGGGATAAGGATTTATTTGATTTTTATTATGTAGGTTCGCTAATTAATAGAAAAAATGTTGATTTTCTCATTAGCAACTTTGAAAAATGGTCAATTGATAAAAATGTGAAATTACATATTTTCGGTAAAGGAAATTTGGAATCTTCTTTGTTTAATAAATATCAGTCATCTAAAATAAAATTTTATGGTCATGTGGATAATATTTTAGATAAAATAAATAGTATGGATTGTGTTCTGTCAGCCTCAAAATTTGAGGGATTACCAATGGCTATCATTGAGTCTATGGCATTATCTAAGCCTTTTATATGTTCAGATATTGATCCTCATAAAGAATTATATATAGCCTCGAATGGAAAAGCTGGTTATTTGTTTGATTTAACGAGTGATGATTCTTTTAAAAAAGCACTGGATGCTTTTTATGGCTTGTCTAATCAGGAAAAACAATTAATTTCTAAATATTCTTATGAAACATACGCTAATAATTTTTCTTCGAAAATTATGACTGAGAGATATATTAAAATATATGAAAAATTGTTGTCTCAAATTTATTGAGGCAACAATTTATGCGTTACTTAAATATCATTAATAGTTTTATTATTTAGTCTTCTTCGACCTTGATCATAGAACCATCCCCATTTATTAAAGTACTGCCATGCACTTTTAATATGAGCTTTCAATAATACAGGATTTTTATATGAACCTTGTTCATGTAAGTGAGTAACATATGCATTTGGATAGTAAAGATTTCCAAATTTTTCAGCACATCGTCTTGATAGATCAACATCTTCCATATACATAAAAAATCTTTCATCAAATCCACCTAATGTCATTAACTTATTACTATCAAAAAGCATAAAGCATCCTAATAGATTTGGGGCAAAGATAGGTTGCTTAATTTCGTATTTCCTGAGCAAGTAATCATCATCTAAATATGAAGCAATTTTAGGTGAAAAACGACGTGTAAATAAGTTCATTGGCGTTGGAAGTAAGCGAGCACCGAACTGATTACTATCATCTGCTTTCATGATTCTAGGCAAGAATAATCCGATATCTGGATTTTCTTCTGCGAAATTAACCAATTTGGTTAACTCGGTCGTCTCAAAAGATATATCAGGGTTGCAGATTAGAAAAAATTTACTTTCATGAGAAAATTTTTTAATTGCTAAATTATGTCCATATCCAAAACCAAAATTCCCATCAGACTTTAGATATGTAATTTTTGGATGATTGAATTTGCTGGCCCAATTACTATGATCATTATCAACTAATATAATTTTTTCAATTTCATTAGCATTTAATAGGGATTCTAGAGTGGGAGATAACTCTTCATATGAATGCTTATAAAGCACAATAGATGCAATAACTAACATAAAATTAAATTCCCAATCCCTTAGTATGCGCCATCTTTTTTAAGTACAACTTTAACTGTTTTAAGAATAATAATTATATCCTTAAAGAACGACCAGTTTTGGATGTAATTAGTATCTAGTTTGACACGACTTTCATAATCAATATCATTTCTACCACTGACCTGCCATAATCCAGTCAGCCCTGGCTTAATCATTAAGTAATATTTCACATCCTCATTGTACATAGGTAATTCTTTTTCTGTAACAGGGCGTGGACCGACTGTGCTCATTTCACCTTTAAGAATATTAATTAATTGAGGGATTTCATCAAGACTGGTTTTACGAATAAAATGTCCTATCGTTGTAATTCTAGGATCATTTTTAAGTTTAAAAGTGGTTTCCCACTCTTGTCTAGCTTCTGGATTATTATTAAGGATTTGTTGTAGTAATTCTTGAGAATTAACAGCCATTGAACGGAACTTTAAACACTTAAACCTTATACCATTTTGTCCAATTCGTTCATGACCATAAAAGGCAGGTCCACCATCTTTTTTGATAAGTAATGCTAGAATAAGAATAAAAGGAGAAAGTATAATGAGAAAAAAAAGTGCAAATATAATATCAAATGCCCGTTTTAAAAAACGAGAATTAGGTTTTAATATAGTCATTGGCTGTTCATTCGTAATGTTTGGATTTCATCGTGAAGAGTGATGAAGGGCTAATGGAAACGAAACTCCTCAATCCTATACATTTTATCGTAAAAAAACAAATAATTTATCCATAAAATATTATAGAATCTAGAGTTTAAATGTATTTAATTTAACGCAGTTTAGGGTGTGTTGACATTTACAGCCGATAAATTGAGCTAAAGAGGCAACCATATAAATATACAAGCTAAAGCAACAGCGCTTTGATAGTTACGTTTTAGCTTATCGTATCTTGTGGCAATTCCTCTAAATTTTTTTAATCAACAAATGTCAACAGACCCTATTGTTTTAAAGTGTAATTGTAAATATATTTTAAGCTACACTATTTACCTTTCTCTGAACCTAATATTTATTGATATGATTAAAAAAGCAATTCTACCAGTAGCAGGGTTAGGTACCCGTTTTTTACCTGCCAGCAAATCCATTCCTAAAGAAATGGTTACGGTGGTAGATCGTCCTGCCATTGAATATGTAGTGCGCGAAGCAGTGGCAGCAGGGATTGAACAAATTATTTTGGTGACCCATTCCTCTAAAGCCTCCATTGAAAACTACTTTGACCGTAACTTTGAGCTAGAAACCACTTTAGCACAAAAACAAAAACTGGATTTGCTCAAAGAAATTACCGAAATTTTACCTGCACATGTCAGTGTCGTGAGTGTGCGTCAGCCACAACCTTTAGGCTTAGGGCATGCGGTTTTATGTGCTAAATCTGTAGTGGGCAATGACGCCTTTGCAGTGCTGTTACCCGATGTATTGGTTAAAGATGATGCGGCACAAAATGACTTGGCGCGTATGATTCAGCGTTTTGAGCAAAGCCATGCTGCACAGATTATGGTTGAAGCAGTGCCAGATCATCTGGTCGATCAATACGGTATTGTCGATGTAGCCACAGCACCTGCTGAAGGTGAAAGTACCGTGATGCAGGGCATTGTCGAAAAACCCGCAGCAGGCACGGCACCTTCTAATTTATCGGTGGTGGGGCGTTATGTCTTGCCTGCCAAGATTATGCAATTATTGGAAAATACACCCAAAGGTGCAGGTAATGAAATTCAGTTGACGGATGCTATTGCTATGCTGCAAGCGACAGATACGGTTGAAGCCTATCGTATGAAAGGACAAACTTTTGATTGCGGCAGTAAAATTGGCTATTTGAAAGCAGTTTTACATTATGGTGTTGACCATCCCAAGTTAGGTGATGAGTTTAAAGCACTGATTAAAGAGTTAGAGTTATAAAAAAAGAGGGATGAGCCATGAAAATCGCAATGTTTGGTACAACACTGTATGCGGGTGTTATTTCATCATTACTTGCAGAGAGTGGACATCAGGTCTTTATTTGTAATGATTTACAAGACCATACAGCGCTATTCAATCTTAGAGATCAAGATGTTGTTCGTGCTTTAGAAAAACAATATCAAAGTGGTTTTCTAAGTTATTGTAATTTTGCGGCTCTTCCCTTGGATATTGATGCGTATTTTTTTAGTTTCAATCCAACTCAAGAGGCTGAGGCACTTGATGTTGTACAGAAATTAAAAATGCGCACGATTATTCATCCTAAATTGATGATTAATGCCTCTACTTTTGGTCTTAATGGTACTGAAAAATTAAAAGCCGTATTAACAAAAGATCATTGGGTTTATTTCCCGGATATTATTCAGGAAGGTCAAGCTTTTAAAAGTGTGACGAGTGCCTCTAAAGTGATTATTGGCTGTGCTGACCAACAAGCACAGGGTGACTTAGAGGAAATGTTGCGACCTTTATTCCCACGCCAGCAACAATATTTATTTATGCCTGTTTTAGATGCTGAATTTACCAAACTCAGTATTTCAGGCATGTTGGCGACTCGTATCAGTTATATGAATGATTTGGCAGATGTTGCTGAAAAGTTGGGTATTGATATTGCCCATGTTCGAGATGGAATGGCAGCAGACAGTCGGATAGGTGAATCGTATTTATATTCAGGTGCAGGTTTTGGTGGTGAAAACTTTTCACATGATATTTTGACTCTATCAAATACCATCAGTAATACTGGAACAAAAAGTCAGCTATTGGGACAGGTTTGGGATATCAATGAGCAACAAAAAGAGTTTCTTTTTCGCAAGTTGTGGAATTATTTTCATGGAAATTTAGCTGGAAAAACGATTGCGATTTGGGGGGCTGCTTTTAAGCAACATACCTCAAGTACCAGCTTCTCACCTATTCATCCGATGCTTGCCGCACTGTGGGCGCAAGGTGTGACTGTTCGTTTGCATGATCCACAAGCCTTAGAAGAAATATACACAATTTATGGTGAACGTGATAATTTAATTTTATGTGAAAATCAGTATGACGCGGTGAATCAGGCACATGGTTTATGTGTTCTAACTGCATGGAAGCAATATTGGGCACTTGATTATACGCAATTAAAACTTAAATTAGCCCATCCTTTAATTTTGGATGGACGTAATATTTATCAACCTGATTATGTTAAAAGTCAGGGATTTGCATATATGGGAGTAGGAAGATAATGATAAATTTAACTATTTTTCCTAAAAAAACGCTAGCAACAACACTTGAACATTTACAACACTTAAGTAAAACCATTGGTCAGAAGCACTTAAATACTTTTTTTGCCGAAGATGACCAAAGATTTAAACATTTTTCTGTTCAATATGATGAAATCACTTTTGATTTTAGTAAGCATCGTGTTGATGAGTCCGTAATAAGCGCATTGATTGACTTTGCACAAGTTCGTGATCTCTCTACATGGACGAAACGTTTATTTTCAGAAGAAGAAATTAATTATACAGAGCAACGCGCAGCTATGCATTGGGCGCTTCGTTTACCGAAACATGATGAGCAGCACCCTAAATTAGCTGGGAAAGTACATGAGCAATTAGAGCGAATGTATGCATTGGTTGAGAAAATTCACGCGGGTCAGTACCGTGGTGCAACGGGTGAAGTTATACAAGATGTGGTCAATATTGGTGTGGGTGGGTCTGATCTAGGGCCATTGATGGTGAGTCATGCTTTGTCTGATTTTAAAGTTAATACGATTAAGCCTCTGAAGGTGCATTTCGTGTCAACGATGGATGGCACTCAACTTTCAGATCTGTTGCATCAGTTACGTCCAGAAACGACATTATTTATTATTTCATCTAAATCTTTTGGAACAATTGATACACTCTATAATGCACAAACTGCACGTCAATGGCTTGAAAAGCAATTGGGCCAATCAGAAGCGGTGGATCAGCATCATTTTATTGGGGTATCGACTAAGCCTGAAAAAATGACAGAATGGGGTATAGCACACCAAAATCAGTTTTTGCTCTGGGACTGGGTTGGTGGGCGTTACTCTTTATGGTCATGTATTGGGTTGCCGATAGCATTAAATATTGGTGTACAAGGCTTTAAACGTTTAGTTGCAGGTGCTCATGCAATTGATGAGCATTTTCAAAATGCTCCTTTGCGCCAAAATATTCCTGTTCTTATGGCTGTTTTGGGAATATGGAATCATAACTTCCTAGAAATTCAGACTCAGGCTATTTTGCCTTATGATGGTCGTTTAAAGTATTTTTCGGCCTATTTACAACAGTTAGAGATGGAGTCGAATGGGAAGTCGATTCAGCGTAATGGTCAGAAAGTTGAGTTGGATACTTGCCCTATTGTTTGGGGTGAAGTGGGTCCAAATGCACAACATGCTTTTTATCAGTTGTTACACCAAGGTGCACATAAAGTAAGCTGTGAGTTTATTGCGCCAGTGAATCGTTATGCCGCTAACCAATTTACCTATGTAAAAAATGCCAATGCATTGATTAATCAACACCATTTAGCGTTATCAAATTGTTTGGCTCAGTCTCGACTATTGGCCTTTGGTAATCAGGCACTTGATGCTGAAGAGGTGGCGGGTCTAGAGAATTATCAAAAATATGAAGGTAATCAGCCTAGTACAACCATTTTGCTCAAAGAGCTTAATCCTTACACCTTAGGTATGTTGGTTGCGTTGTATGAACATAAAGTATTTGTGCAATCTGTACTGTGGAATATCAATGCTTTTGACCAATGGGGTGTTGAAAAAGGTAAACAAATTGCGAATCAAGTACTTCCAATTTTGACTGGTACAGAAAAAGATTATGTTGATTTTGATAGCTCTACCCGTGGTCTATTAGATATTTTACTTGGAAAATAAAATGGCAAAAATATTAGTCACCGGTGGGGCTGGTTATATTGGTTCACATACTTGTTTGGAATTATTGAATGCTCAACATGAAGTTGTTGTATTGGATAATTTATCAAACAGCTCTGAAGTGTCATTATCGAGAGTTCAAGCTTTAGCAAATAAAAGTTTAACTTTTATCCAAGGTGATATTCGCGATGCGCAGATCTTAGATCAGATCTTTGCACAGCATCAGATTGATGCGGTCATCCATTTTGCTGGTTTAAAAGCAGTTGGCGAAAGTCAGGTCATTCCACATGCTTACTTTGATCATAATGTTGCAGGTTCGATTAATCTTGTTCAAGCGATGATTCGTGCCAAAGTGTTTAAATTGGTCTTTAGTTCATCAGCAACAGTTTATGATGAAAAAAATATATCACCGTTAAGTGAAGATATGCCAACAGGAATGCCAAGCAATAATTATGGCTATACCAAGTTGATCGTTGAGCAAATGTTACAAAAGCTTGCCGAGTCAAACGCTACTTGGTCCATTGCCTTGCTGCGTTATTTTAATCCTGTTGGTGCACATAAAAGTGGCCAAATTGGAGAGGATCCACATGGGATTCCAAATAATTTAATGCCATTTGTGACTCAGGTTGCAGTAGGGCGACGTGAAAAATTGTCGATATTTGGTCGTGATTACGATACCCTAGATGGTACAGGGGTGCGGGATTATATTCATGTTGTTGATTTGGCTTGTGCACATGTGTTGGCGATTCAGAACAGGCTGAATGATACAGGCTGCCGTGTTTGGAATATTGGTACAGGCAATGGAATTTCTGTACAGCAAATCAAGGATACCTTTGAGAAAGTCAATAATGTGCGTATTCCCTTTGAATACGCACCACGTCGGGCAGGGGATGTTGCAACAACGTTTGCTGATAATGCTCGGGCGGTTGCTGAATTAGGTTGGCAGCCAAAATTTGGGTTAGAAGATATGCTGGTTGATAGCTGGAACTGGCAAAAGCAAAACCCAAATGGTTTTATGCAGGACTGATACAATATTTTAAAACTCTGTCATGTATTGATTATGCAAACAATCATGTATTTATTCCCTTATTTTAAAAAACATCGCTATGATGTTTTTTAAAAATGAACTTAGATGAAGAATATTTATGAGATATCAAAGTATTAGATTTTTGTCACTTGCGGTTTTATCTGCACTTTCTTTGCCAGCAATTGCACAAGGAATTGTTTTAAATAATGAAGACTTACGAACTGATTTAAATTGGTTAAATCAACAAGGTGTGATTCAAATTAGCACGTCTACATGGCCTTTAAGTGGTGATGAAATACAACGTGTTTTATCTAATGCAAAGATTGATAATCAAGTTCAGCAGCAAGTCTTGGACTCCGTGCAAGCTGCTTTAAGTGCGGAAAATACAACGGCCAAAGCCAGTTTATATGCTGAATCTGATCCCCAAAATGTACCGCAACATTTTGCAGATGAACAAAAATCACAATATCAAGCGGCTGTTGAGTTCAATGCTGGTGGGGCGCAATGGGATGCAAGACTGCGTATTAATGCTGAAAAAGACCCTATTATTGATAATGGGCATGATGTGAATGTTGAAGGGTCATATTTATCTGGAAAGTTGTGGAATCAATGGTTGATTGCAGGACAAATTCCAACCTATTGGGGACCTGGGCATGATGGTAGTCTAATCCGAGGGGATGCAAGTCGTCCAGTATACGGTTTTACAATGCAACGCGCTGAGCAAAAGGCATTTGAAACGAAATGGTTATCTTGGATTGGTCCTTGGCAATACCAAGTTTTTGCTGGACAATTGGATGATTATAAAGCGATTCCAGATACAAAATTATTAGGTCTGCGTTTGACAGCCCAGCCTTTACCTTATCTTGAATTGGCTGCATCGCGCACATTCCAGTGGGGGGGGGAAGGACGCTCAGAAAGTTGGAATACTTTATGGGAGGCGATTAAAGGTAATGATAACGTTGAAGAAGAAGGTGAGGTTGATAAGTCCAACCAAATTGCAGGCTTGGATGCCCGTTTAAATCTACAACAATGGTTTAAAGTCCCTGTAAGTTTATATGGACAGTTTGTCGGTGAGGATGAAGCAGGATTACTGCCATCTCGGAAAATGTATTTGGCAGGACTCGATTATTCCTCACAAGTGAAGAATATGCCGTTCCAGCTTTATACTGAATGGGCAGATACTCGAACCAATGGCGATGTACTAGGCTATTCTTATAATCACTATGTATATACAGATGGTTACTACCAACATGGATTCCCTTTAGCTCACGCTATGGGCGGTGATGGTCAGATGTATAGTTTAGGTGGGGATATTCGTTTCGATAAAATGAATCGTTTAAATGGTCGCATCTTGTTGGCAAAAGTGAATCAGTCAGGACTTGAAATCAATCATGCTTTTCCACAAAAAGATGAAATCAAAGCTCTGGATTTAACGTGGACACATTATCTTCGTCCAAATACGCCGTTGAAATTAAGTGGTTGGGTCAGTGACTCTGACGTGTATGGCGGAGATAGTGGCGTGTCTTTAGGGGTTGAAATTCCATTGGATCGCTCATTATTTTAATAAGCTGTCCGTTTTTAGAGAACCCATCGGGAATTCAGCTAAAAATAAAAACCATTCAACCTATATGATAAGTTGAATGGTTTTTTATTAGCATGCAGAACAATTTAACCTTGAATCAACTGCGTTAATTCATCCACATAGTCTTGTATCGGTTGTGGATTTTGGTCTTTACGGCTTTCAATGTTGAGACGTAATAAAGGTTCAGTATTGGAAGCACGTACATTTAGACGCCATGCACCAAAATTCAGGCTGATGCCATCCGTTTCATCAATTGCAGGATTTTGATCGGCAAAGTGATCAAAAATCTTTTGAATGGTGGCTTGAGTATCCGTAACTTTAAAATTGATTTCACCTGAACAAGGAAACTTTTCAATCATATCTTCAACCAGTGAAGACAATGTTTGCTGGGTTTCTGAGAGTACAGAAATTGCCAATAACCAAGGAATCATACCGCTATCACAATAAGAGAAATCACGGAAGTAATGATGTGCTGACATTTCACCGCCATACACTGCATTGTGCTCACGCATTTTTTCTTTAATGTATGAATGCCCTGATTTAGACTGAATCGCTTCACCTTGGTATTGTTCAATCACATCAAAGGTATTCCAAACCAGGCGAGGATCATGCACAATTTTCTCACCAGATTGTTTCAGTAAGAACGCTTGTGCCAATAGACCGACGATGTAATAACCTTCAATAAATTTGCCTTTTTCATCAAATAAGAAGCAGCGGTCAAAGTCACCATCCCAAGCGATACCCATATCTGCATGATGTTCAATCACCGCATTACGGGTACTGTCACGGTTTTCAACTAAAATTGGGTTGGGAATACCATTAGGGAAAGTACCATCGGCATCATTGTGAATTTTGACAAATTCAACAGGCATATTGAGCTGTTTAAATTTTGCTTCAATGGCATCAACCACATGACCAGCAGCGCCGTTACCCGCATTCATGACCAATTTGAGTGGGCGAATTTTGGAAGGATCAATATATGACATTAAATGATCGATATATTCAGGCAGAATATTGTATTTTTCAGTTGTGCCTTTAGTGATAACTTCATTAAAGTTGCCTGATTCAGCCAATAAACGAATTTCTTTTAGACCTGAATCTGCTCCAATGGGGCGTGCATTTTCGCGGACCAATTTCATGCCGTTATAGTCCATCGGGTTGTGGCTTGCCGTGATTTCGATCCCACCTTGAACATCAAGATGGAATGCACCGAAATAGACTTCTTCTGTCCCTGTCATGCCAAGGTCAAGCACATTAACGCCTGCATCATTTAAGCCACGAATTGTGGCCTGCTTCAGATCTTCACTGGTCAGACGGACATCACAGCCGACAACAATAGTTTTAGGCTGGTAAATTTGCCCATAAGCGCGACCAATTTTATAGGCGATTTCTTCGTTTAACTCTTCCCCGAGTCTTCCCCGAATATCGTAAGCTTTAAAGCAAGTTAATTGAGTCATAGCTCTTCTCTAGTTATTTATCAGGAAAAAGGCTGAACAGAGTCAGCCTTTTCAGTTATTCAACAGTGACAGATTTTGCCAGGTTTCGCGGCTGATCAACATCGGTGCCGCGGAGCACCGCTACATGGTATGACAGCAGCTGCACAGGAATGCTGTACACAATCGGTGCAAGAACCGCATCAACTGCTGGCACGCTGACGACATGCTGGCGGTCTTTGCCTTGAATTCCGCTGTTCTCGTCGGCAAATACAAACAGCTCGCCGCCGCGCGCCTGAACTTCTTCCATGTTTGATTTGAGTTTATCGAGCATGTCATCTTGCGGTGCAAGAATAACAACGGGCATATCATTGTCGACAAGCGCAAGCGGACCGTGTTTCAGTTCGCCGGCAGCATAGCCTTCAGCATGAATATATGAAATTTCCTTCAGCTTTAATGCGCCTTCGAGCGCAATCGGGAAGTGCGTCCCGCGTCCTAAGAACAGGCAGTGCTGCTTCTCTACAAATAGCTCAGATAAACGCAGGATTTCGGCATTGTTTTGCAGGGTATCTAAAATCACTTTAGGTGCATGCCATAGTTCAGCGACAATTTTAGCAATTTGCTCTTCTGAAATGGTTTTCTTGATTTGACCAATTTTCAATACAAGAAGCATTAACGCTGCAAGCTGAGTGGTAAATGCTTTGGTTGAAGCCACACCAATTTCAGGGCCGGCAAGCGTCAGCAGGCTATGGCTGGTTTCACGCACCATTGAAGATGTTGCAACGTTGCAGATCGTCATCGTGGTGATGTTTAAGTTTTTGGCAGCAGCGCGTTTTTGGGTATCGCGCAGCGCAGCCAGCGTATCCGCAGTTTCACCAGATTGAGAAATACATACATAAAGTGTGTTGTTCACAATCACTGGTGAGCGGTAACGGAATTCACTGGCAATTTCAACTTGGCATGGTAAATCAATCAGCTGTTCAAACCAGTATTTGGCAATCATGCCGGCATGGTAGCTTGTGCCGCAGGCAATAATTTGCACTTGCTGAATTTTAGAAAAATCTTCAATTGCAGACGCTAGGAAATCTTCACGCAGCGCATTGCCATTTAAAGCCTGTGAAATCGTTTGTTTGATTGCTTCAGGCTGCTCATAAATTTCTTTGAGCATGTAGTGCTTATATTCGCCTTTTGATGCATTGCTTACCGTTGCATCAAGCTCTTTAACAGGGCGCTCTGCAATGACACCATTAACAAACACTTCAATAGAATTACGTGTTAAACGCGCAATATCACCTTCTTCAAGGTAAATAAAGCGGTTGGTAATTGGAAGAAGTGCAAGCTGGTCAGAGCTAATGAAGTTCTCGCCAATACCTACACCAATTACAAGCGGTGAACCTTCACGGACGGTAATCAACTCATCAGGATAATCTGTATGAACAATACCAAGCGCATAAGCGCCTTTCAGCTGAGGTACAACTTTATTTACAGCTTCTAATAAGTCTTTTGATGTTTTGAGTGCATCATTCACCAAGTGAGCAACAACTTCAGTATCCGTTTGTGATGTGAAGACGTAGCCGCGAGCAATCAAATCATCTTTTAGTTCTTGGTAATTTTCAATAATGCCGTTATGAACAACAGCGGCATTGCCTGAAAGATGCGGATGCGCATTTTCTTCAGTCGGTTTGCCGTGAGTGGCCCAGCGCGTATGCGCAATGCCAAGAGAGCCAGTTACTTTAGATTCATTCACTGCTTGTTCAAGATTTGCCACTTTGCCTACACGGCGTTCACGCAGCACTTGATTTTGATTGATCAACGCCAAGCCTGCTGAATCGTAGCCCCGATATTCTAAGCGCTTTAAACCTTCGATGAGGATATTGCTGATATTACGTTCTGCAACGCCGCCGACGATACCACACATAATGAATTCCTCTTATTTCTTAATCTTTTGCGGACGCGGATAGTTTTCTTTGGCAAATTGCTTTGAACGCTCCACCGCTAAACTGTTGTCTGCTACATCGCGTGTAATCGTTGAACCGGCACCGACAGTTGCGCCATTCCCAATGTGTACTGGAGCAACCAAAGAGCTGTTTGAGCCGATAAAGGCGCGATCACCAATGATGGTTTTAAATTTGTTGGCGCCGTCATAATTGCATGTAATGGTGCCTGCGCCAATATTTGAGCCTGCGCCTACTTCTGCATCGCCTAAATAGGTAAAGTGGTTGGCTTTTGAACCTATGCCAATGCTTGAGTTTTTGACTTCAACAAAGTTGCCGATGTGCACTTCATTCGCAAGTTTTGCACCTGGACGCAAGCGCGCAAACGGGCCGATTTGCACATCTTCGCCGACAATGGCGCTGTCAAAGACGCTGTACGGCTGCACTTTGGTGCCTGACGCAATTTTTGTATTTTTAATGATGCAGCCTGCGCCAATTTCAACGTTATCACCGAGTTCAACATCACCTTCAATAATCACGTTGATATCGATACGGACATCTTGACCAACAGTCAATGTACCACGTAAGTCGAAACGTGCAGGATCAATCAGGTGAACGCCTTGTTGCATCAGTTGTTTAGCTTGGAATGCTTGAAATTCACGTTCAAGTGCAGCCAATTGTACGCGGTCATTGACACCTTCCACTTCGAAAGCGCGTTCTGGTTCAACAGATGCCACTTCGAGACCGTCAGCAATCGCCATGGCAACGATATCGGTCAGGTAATATTCACCTTGCGCATTGTTATTGCTTAATTTTGGCAGCCATTCGTGCAATTTGGCATTACTCACGGCATAAATACCGGTATTAAATTCTTTGATCTTACGTTGTTCTTCAGAAGCATCTTTATGTTCAACAATGGCTTGAATCTTGCCATTTTCACGAACAATACGCCCGTAACCTGTCGCATCATTAACCGTTAAGGTTACTAAACCAATGCCTGTTTGAGCAGATGCATCTAAAAGTTTTTGTAATGTTGCTTCAGTGATGCAAGGCACATCACCTGAGAGAATCAAAGAAATCCCGGTTTTTGCTAGGACAGGCAGAGTCACTTTGACTGCATGGCCTGTACCCAATTGTTCTGCTTGTTCAACCCATTTGACATTTTCATGTGCAAACGCGTTTTGTACCAATTCACCGCCATGCCCATAGATGGTAATTATTTCTTCTGCATTTAGTTTTTTCGCCGTGTTGATGACATGACCGAGCAGCGGTTGTCCTGCGAGGGGTTGTAAAACTTTGGGTAAACGTGAACGCATACGTGTTCCTTTACCTGCAGCAAGAATAATAACGCTAGTAGACATGTTTAATCCTAGGTGTTTCTATTACATAGACACAATATAAAAATAAATACAGATGCAAAGTGCGGCCCAAAGACCCGCAATGATGTCGTCAAACATGATGCCAAAGCCACCACCGACTTGACGGTCAATGACACGAATAGGCCACGGTTTCCAGACATCAAATAAACGGAATAACGCAAAACCAATCAATGCCCAAGTCCAGCTCATTTGCCCAAGATATAAAATTGGGAGGAAGGTAATGGACTGACCGGCAAATTCATCCCATACGATGCGGCCATCATCATGAACACCCATGACTTTGGCGGTTTGACCGCAAATATAGATCCCAATAATCGACATGATGATCATGACTATAATGGAGTTGAAAAAGCCGATTGCAAGCCAACCTGGAATAAACAACAAAGCAAAAGCAGAGCCAAAGGTGCCCGGTGCTTTGGGTGCAAGACCCGAGCCAAATCCCACGCCACAAAAGGCGATGACTCGGTTAAACCAAGACATGGATTTAAAGTTAATGGCTGGCTTATGCAAAATGCTGGTATCCCTTAAATTTTATGACTTGGTCAACACCGTGGTTGTTATAACGGATTCCCAAATTAGGCGTGATTTGACCGATTTTACTAATGTTTACATCTAATTCTAGTTGCAGAAGTTTTTTATAATTCTGCGGACTTATTGTAAAGCATAACTCGTAGTCATCTCCACCCGCGAGGGCGTATTGCCACTGCTTTTCTTGTTGTAATTGTTTTACATCGTGATCGATAGGAAGTTGATCTAATTCAATTTCTGCACCGACGTGTGAAGCAGCGAGGATATGTCCTAAATCTTGTGCGAGCCCATCAGAGACATCAATCATACTGTTGGCTAAGCCTTTGAGCTGTTGGCCTAATAAGCAACGGGGTGTGGGATAATCTAAACGGTGCTGTAAGCGATGACCTAAATGGTTTAAGCCAAATGCAGCATCACCGACTTGTCCGCTGACGCAGATATAATCACCGATTTGGGCACCTGAACGCGGGACGGCTTGTCCCGATTCAACCCAGCCGAGGGCTGTGACTGAAATCGTCAGATGAGGACTTTGTGTGGTATCACCACCAATTAAACTCACACCAAATTGATCGCAACAATTATATAAACCCTGACTAAAGCCTTTGAGCCAATCATGATCAATTTGGGGTAGGCTCAATGCCAATAAAATACTGTGTGGTTTGGCACCCATTGCAGCAATGTCAGAGAGGTTGACAGCAACAGATTTCCAGCCGATGGCATGTGGTTTTGTGTCGAGAGGGAAGTGACGCCCAGCAACCAGTGTATCGGCACAGATGACCAATTGTTGCTGTGGAGGAGGGGTGAGCAAGGCTGAGTCATCACCGACCCCTAAATCGACAGAATTGATATTCTGTCGATTAAAATAGGTATCAATGATCGAGAACTCAGCCATACAACGTACTACTTAAAAAATTAATTAGCTTGTTGTTTTTCTGCTGCACGCAATGTAGTCGCTAAACGATCCAATACACCATTGATGTATTTGTGGCTGTCTGCACCGCCAAAATGTTTAGCTAACTCGATCGCTTCATCTAACACGACGCGATATGGAATCTCAAGATGTTCTTTGAGTTCATATGCACCAAGACGAAGTGTTGCAAGTTCAACACCATCTAAAGCGTCCACTTCACGATCGAGCACAGGGATTAAAAGCGCATCCAATGCTTCATGATTGGCAACAACCTCGGTCAATAACTCGTGGTAATAGCCGAGGTCGACCTTGTGCATGGCATTATCCACACGTGTACGTGCTTCAATCTCATGGACAGGATTGCGGCTCATTTGCCATTCATAAATTCCTTGTACAGCAAAGCGACGTGCTTTACGTTTTGCTGCATAAGTTGCTTGAAGTGTTTGCGACATAGCGTTAAATAGCCTTTAACAAGTTAACCATTTCAATAGCAGTCAAGGCAGCTTCACTACCTTTATTGCCTGCTTTTGTACCTGAGCGTTCAATCGCTTGTTCAATACTATCCGTAGTCAATACACCATTAATTACTGGTAAGCCAGTGTCTAGACCAACAACGCCTAAACCTTTGGCACATTCGCCAGCAACAAAATCGAAGTGAGGCGTGCTACCACGAATCACTGCGCCAAGCGCGATGATGGCATCGAAACGATCTGAAGCTGCAAGTTTTTTTGCAACCACAGGAAGTTCCCAAGCACCCGGTGCATGAACAACAGTGATATTATCCTCTGATACGCCATGACGTTTCAATGTATCAACGGCACCTTCTAGCAAATGTTCAACAACAAAGCTATTAAAACGACCAACTAAAATCGCATAACGGTCTTCGTTCGCGAGATGTAACATACCTTCAATACGGCGAACTGCCATAGCAACCTCGATTATTTCTCTGATGTTTGATTTGCGGTGATGTATTCCACCACTTCTAAGTTAAAACCTGATAGTGCATTAAAGCGTAGTGGAGAGCTGAGTAGCTTCATTTTTTCCACGCCTAAATCACGTAAAATTTGTGCACCCACACCAATGGTTTGATACTGCTGAGACAGTGCCGCATTGGATTTAACATTTTTCGGTGCAGTTAAATTTTCTAAAGCAGGGCCTAAGTCCTGTAAATGACGCTGACCAATCCATACTAAAACACCACGATCGCTGGATGCGATTTCTTTCAGTGCTTTATCGAGATTCCACGCCGGAGCACCATCTTGTTTATTGAGTTTTAATAAGTCACGAACCGGGCTGAAACCATGTACACGGACTGTGGTTATGCCTTGTTTTGGTTCGCCTTTAACCAGTGCCAAATGAATGTCTGGGTTACCAATTTCACGGTAACGGAACAATTCAAAAGTACCGTATTCAGTATCTAAAGTTTGTTGATCAATGCGCTCAACGGTTTGCTCATTGGTCATGCGGTAGTGAATTAAGTCCGCAATCGTGCCCATTTTTAAGCCATGCTTTTCAGCAAATACTTCAAGATCAGGGCGACGTGCCATAGTGCCATCTTCATTGATGATTTCACAAATCACAGATGCGGGTTCAAGACCTGCTAAACGCGATAAATCACAACCGGCTTCAGTGTGGCCTGCACGGTGAAGGACGCCACCAGGCTGCGCCATCAGCGGGAAAATATGGCCTGGCTGTACGATGTCAGCTGGTTTAGCATGTGCAGCTACCGCTGTTTGAATGGTGTGCGCACGTTCTGCAGGAGAGATGCCTGTTGAAATGCCATTTGCTGCTTCAATAGACAAGGTAAAGTTGGTACCGTGCTGCGCACCATTGGCATCTACCATGAGTGGTAGATTTAACTGTTGGCAACGCTCTTTGCTGAGCGTTAAGCACACAAGACCACGCGCATGCGTAATCATGAAGTTGATATCTTCAGGGCGTACGTGGGTCGCAGCGATAACAAGGTCGCCTTCATTTTCACGATCTTCATCATCCATCAGGATGACCATTTTTCCTGCACGAATATCAGCTACGAGCTCTTCAACAGTATTAAGCGGCATCAATCTTCACCTTTTTGTTTGTCTCGAATGACATTTACTTGCATTGATTGTTGCATAGTCTAACGTTTTTTTGCGTTCTTTGCCTATGCTTATCATTTTCCTTTAATGGCTCATTGTTATACACAGTCGTCAGAACCTTGAAAAGAGGACTTTATTTGAATTGTGCCATTTATGCCCAATCTTTAAGCGATTGAAAAGCATAAAAATTGGCAACCTTATACGGATATTGAATAATTAAGCCAAAGGAAGCTGACAGTTTGTCGGAAGCGTTTAATCGCATAACTACATGAAGGATCACATAAAATAATTGTCACTTATGCAGCTGAGTGAGCAGCTAAATAATCTTGAATGATCATTTTATTGGCCTGCAAAATGCTTTTTTGTAATTCGGGATCATGCATTGCCCGTGCAATTAAAACCGCACCGACCAATTGGGACATCATGGCCCAAGCTTTTTCTTCACTCGCCAAATGTGCGCTAAATAAAGCATGACCGCGCAGTAATTCCTTTTCATAGGCCTGTTTAATCGTGTCATCTGCACGAGCTACTTCGGTCGCAAGTGTCGGCAAAACACAGCCTTGTTCAGGATGTTCAAGGTGGGAAGGGGTTAAGTAACGGTCTAACTCAAAATTAATCCAGTCGGCTGCATTGTGATGCGGGTTGCTTTGCCACATGTTAAAGCTTTGCTGCAATTCATATTCAACCAATGCTTTGAGTAAATCCTGTTTTGACGAAAAATGTGAATAGAATGCGCCACTAGTTACACCTGCAGCTTTCATTAAGCCGTCAACACCTGTTGCAGCAAAGCCATTTTTTTTCGCAATTTGTCCCGTAATGTTGAGTAGTTCTTGTCGTTTTTGTTGTTTGTATTCGGGTTTGTAACGCATCTGCAACCCCCTTGAAAATAATATTGACGATAAATTAACCATAACATAGTATTCGTTATAGTAACGATCGTTATTCAATAAAATTGATCGCACATGGAATATAAAAACTATCCAGCACGAGGAGATCGTCATGGAAAATAATCATATATCTAAGCCTGTCAAAGGTGTGGCATTGATCATTGGTGCAGGAGATGCCACCGGCGGTGAAATTGCCAAACGCTTTGCTCGTGGTGGCTATACTGCGTGTATGACGCGGCGTAATGTCGACAAATTACAGCCCTTAATTGTTGAAATTCAAGCGCAGGGAGGGACTGCTTTTGGCTTTGGTTCGGATGCTCGAAAAGAAGAGCAAGTGATTGAACTCATCGAGCACATTGAATCAAACATTGGCCCGATTGAGGTCATGGTCTTTAATATTGGTGCCAATGTGCCATGTAGTATTTTGGAAGAAACCGCACGTAAATATTTCAAGATTTGGGAAATGGCATGTTTCTCGGCATTTTTAACGGGTCGGGAAGTGGCAAAACGCATGGTGAGCCGTGAATCTGGCACAATTATTTTTACGGGTGCGACGGCTGGGGTTCGTGGTGCCGCAGGCTTTGCCGCTTTTGCTGGCGCAAAACATGCGCTTCGTGCCTTGGCACAAAGCATGGCGCGTGAACTTGGGCCTAGAAATATTCATGTGGCGCATGTGGTGGTTGATGGGGCGATTGATACCGACTTTATTAAAGAGACTTTTCCCGATTTGTACGCAAAAAAAGCGCAAGATGGTATTTTAAATCCCGTACATATTGCAGAAAATTATTGGCATCTCTCACAGCAACCACGAGATGCATGGACGCATGAATTAGATCTGCGACCGTGGATGGAACGCTGGTAAGCGTAATTTGATTCAAATGAAAGAACGATACGCGGTAAGGTCATCCGTAAGTGTTTGAGACAGGACTACATCTATTCAAAAATGTTTTTGCGATACTTTGAATAATTAGACGCTAGTGAACGAGTTTTGCGGATGACAATGGTTTTGGGTACTTTTGCCGAAACAAAAGTACCTCCAGCCGAAGGCTAATCCCTTTATTTAAACCCTGGATGTAAGACTCCGTCAAATCGGCTTAAAAATCATTTAAAAAATACGATGTTACTTTTACGTGCGTAACATCAGTTAGGAAAATAAGCAAAAAAAGGACGAAAAACATGAAAGTCATTGAATTTTATTTTGATGTCGGCAGCCCATATAGTTATATCGGTTTTCATCGCATTCAACAGATTGCACAGCAGTATCAAGCCGAGCTGATCTGGAAGCCGATGCTTCTTGGTGGAGTGTTTAAAGCTACTGGCAACAGTAGTCCGATGGCTGTGCCTGCCAAGGCACGCTATTCCATGCGGGATCTTAAGCGCTGGTCAGATCTATGGCAGATTCCCGTGCAAATGAATCCGTATTTTCCAATCAATACTTTGCAGTTGATGCGTTTGATTACCGCAGTCCGATTATTTCAGCCTGAAGTATTTCTCAATGTACTGACGGGTATTTTTAACGCGATGTTTGGTCAGCCACGCAATTTAAATGATCTCAATAAATTAATTCAATTGATGCAAGAGCTTGGATTGGATGTAGAGCAAGTTAAATCATGGCTTGAAGATGAAAAAGTAAAGTCTGAGCTTAAAGTTATTACCGAAGAAGCCATTGCACGAGGTGTGTTTGGGGCGCCAAGTTGGTTTGTCGATGATGAGTTATATTGGGGTGTTGATCATTTACATTTTGTTGAGGCGGCTTTACAGGCTTCATCACGATCAGCCTAATTGGACGAATACTTGAGTGAATGCTACTGAATATGAGCACCAGTTTTAGGACGGGAATGCAGAAGTTATTGTAGATGTAAGTAAAATTATAGAATGGATCATGGCTGATTGTCTTACTTACATCTACTTTTACTCAGCTTTCATTTGTATTGAGTCTTATTTTTGGGGTACTAACTTAAAAAACTTAAGCTTTATTCCGTATATAAATAATGCTGACATTTGGTGCAATTTACGGTGCATGAATCGCTTGCATAAATACCTTTACGAAAGAATCGTTTATTGCCGCAAAAAATACAGATAAATTCATCTTTATGATTTTTAGCGCTTGGTAGCTCTTGGTAAACGAGTCTTAATCCATTGTCTTTATAACGATAATTTCGACCATAAATTTGTTTAGCAAGCCAATAGTCCAAACTTGTAAATTTTATGGCAATACAACTGATGATACAAAAAGGAAATAGCCATATAGATTCAAATGCTTTGGAAACAGACGCCCAACCTGAAAATACACTTGTGAAAGTAAAAAACATGACCGCGAAAGCACCAAAGAAGAAAAGATAGAATACTTTGCTTTGGAAAGAGCTTAATTTGTTTAAGTATTTGAGATGATGTTCATAGGTCGAAATATCATCTTGGTTGGGCACAAATGCGGGATAACGTGCTTGCTTAGGTTTGTCTGACACTTGATCACCAAATGAATGACCACAGGCACTACAAAAGTGATGTTGTACTAATGCTTTTTCTCCACAGGAGACACAATATTTCATAGCTATTTAAATATTTTTAATTAATAAAGTTATTTGTTTAGCAAGCATAAGAAAATTTGCAGCTTTTTAAAAGAAATTTTAATGAATTCATTGAAGAGGCTTCTAACAAAAAAGCGAACCGAAGTTCGCTTTTTATCTCATGTATTGTTCAACGCTGCTTAGAAGAAGCCCATTGGTTTGGTGTCATAGCTCACCAACAAGTTTTTGGTTTGTTGATAATGATCAAGCATCATTTTGTGGTTTTCCCGGCCGATCCCTGATTTTTTGTAGCCACCGAATGCTGCGTGTGCAGGGTAGATATGATAACAGTTGGTCCATACACGGCCCGCCTGAATAGCACGACCCGCACGATATGAAGTATGCGCTGAACGCGACCAAACCCCTGCACCTAGACCATAAATCGTGTCATTGGCAATTTTAATGGCATCATCAAAGTCTTTAAAGGTTGCTACTGAAAGCACAGGGCCGAAGATTTCTTCTTGGAAAATCTTCATGTCATTGGTGCCTTTAAAAATCGTTGGCTCAATATAGAAACCTGTACCGACTTCATTTCGTGGGTCACCACCAGTAATCAGCTGTGCACCTTCATTTTTACCTGTCGCGATACAGCCTAAAATTTTGTCTTGCTGCTCTTGCGATGCCTGTGCACCAATCATGGTATCGGTATCGAGTGGATGACCCGTCTTAATACGTTTGACACGTTCGACAGCCATTTCCAAGAATCGATCTGCAATGCTTTCTTGTACCAATGCACGTGAAGGACATGTACAAATTTCACCTTGGTTGAGCGCAAACATGGCAAAACCTTCGAGTGTTTTATCTAAGAACTCATCGTCTTTGTCCATGATGTCTTCAAAGAAGATATTTGGTGATTTTCCACCAAGTTCTAAAGTCACAGGAATGATATTTTCAGTCGCATATTGCATGATCATTTGACCGACAGCGGTTGAACCTGTGAAGGCGATTTTTGAGATGCGTGGATTGGTCGCCAATGGACGACCGACTTCAACACCATAACCATTCACAATATTCAGCACGCCCGGTGGGAGTAGGTCTTGAATGAGTTCAGCCAAGACCAAGATGCTGACAGGCGTTTGCTCCGCAGGTTTCAACACGATGCAGTTTCCCGCAGCCAATGCTGGAGCAAGTTTCCAAGCCGCCATCAAGATTGGGAAATTCCACGGAATAATTTGACCGACCACACCAAGTGGTTCATGGAAATGGTAAGCAATGGTATTTTCATCAATTTCAGAAATGCCGCCTTCTTGGGCACGGATACAGCCGGCAAAATAACGGAAGTGATCGATACAAAGTGGAATATCAGCGGCTAAGGTTTCACGAATCGGTTTACCGTTGTCCCAGGTTTCTGCGACCGCAAGGAGCTCTAGGTTTTCTTCAAGTCGATCGGCAATTTTTAATAAAATATTTGAGCGTGTGGTTGGGGAAGAGGCGTTCCATTGGGCTTTGGCTTTATGCGCTGCATCCAAAGCCAATTCAATATCTTCAGCAGAAGAACGTGGCACTTTGGTAAAAACTTTACCGTCTACAGGGGAGATATTTTCAAAGTATTCACCTTTCACTGGCGCGACCCATTGGCCACCAATCAGGTTTTCATACTGAGCTTTAAACTGAACTTTTGAACCGGGTTGATTAGGATCGACATAACGCATATGAATTTTCCTTTGCTTGTTTATTATGATCTTGTTGGGCTGCCCATCTGTGGCAATCTACAGCTTTGGTATAAGGTACTTTTGTACATTATTTGATTAGCATAGCCTGTATAAGGTTGGAAAAAGGTTGGAGACAAGAAGGTTTACAATATTTTTTTTCAGTCTTAAAAACAAAAGCCGGGAAACGGATTTTTAGTCATAAATTGTTGTGAGAATAATGAATGATGATACAGAAGGATTTATCTGAAAAACGACAGAATGTCGAACGGTTAAGACAGGGCATGAGTCTGTCAAAGCAGCAAACCTCGCAATTGAATGAGAGCATTGCGAGTTCTTGGCAGCGATCGGCGCAGGCAGAAATTCCGGAAAATCGGAGTGCTGCGCCTTTGGTAAATTTAAGCCCTCAAAGTCAACAACAGTCGGCATTGCATCATGCCTTGCAACATTGTGCCGAAGATTTAAAACACATTGCCGAACAGTCGTCGATGGTACTTGCCGTGGGCGATGTAGGTAGCACGATTATTTGGAGTGCGTCGAGTCGGCAAATGCAAAGTGCTGCGGAAAGTGTGCATTTTATTGCAGGTGGGCAATGGCGCGAAGAATTGGTCGGCACCAATGCTTTAGCGTTGTCTCTAAAAACCCAACAGTCGAGTTGTGTGTTTTCAAATGAACATTATATGCCGTCTGTACATGAATGGGTCTGCTATGCAGCACCGATTATCGATCCACACACACAGCAAATTTTAGGTGTGGTTGATTTATCCACCGTGTGGAAAAACCACAATAGTTTAGGGCTACTTGCGGCTGAACGCTGCGCTTCGATTATTCAATCGGCTTTACTTGATTTTCAAAAACAGCATTTGTACATTCGGGCCTTTGCTGTGCCGCAAGTGTTATTTAATGGCAAAGTGATGGTGCTGACCCCACGGCAAATTGAAATTTTGACCATCTTGGCGCTATGTCCGCAAGGCATGACCTTAGATACTTTGCATCAAGCCTTATATGGTGAACGTAAGGTGAGCGTCGGGACTTTAAAAGCAGAAATGTCTCAGCTACGCGATATTTTGGGCGGCATGTTAGGCTCACGTCCTTACCGTCTATTGGCACAAGTCGAAGCCGATTTTTTGCAAGCCGAGCAAGCCTTAGATGCTGGTTATCTCGATTCGGCGTTGAAACTATGTTCAGGGGTTTTCTTGGCCAAAACCGAAAGTCCTTTTTTAGGGGCATGGCGCGATTGTCTTGAGTCACGATTAAGCCAAGCGATTTTTAATGCCAAGGAAACGGATGTTCTACTCAAACATGTCGCGCGTTTCCCTGAAGCTATCGATGCGGTTGAACGCCTGATTGAGCTGATGCCGAGATCGCATCCCGTACATCAGACCTTGTTGAAATTAAAACAGTAAGTTGCAATGTCATTCGGGCTGTTAAAAACCTTTATTGGCCAGCCATTCAAAGAGCTGGGTATAGACTTGTTCACGCGCGGTTTTTTCCGAAAGCACTAAATCATGCAAGCCATTGTGTATGCTTTGAATGGTGACATCGCCCTGAATTTTCTTGGCATATTTTTGGATGTCTTTTACACCTAAAATCACATCACTGGTCTGCGCTGCTTTACCCCATTTTTTGGGATTTTTAGTTTGATGCGAGTGCATGACCAAGACCGGTACATCTAGGCTGACACCTCGATGAATCTCTTTTTGAGCCTCATAAATTGTCCGCACGAAACTTAAATACACCATTGGATAGCGGGTCTTTTTCCAGTCTAAATTGAAGTCCCATTCACCCTTGAGTTCGCGGTGTAAACTGGCGGTATACCATTTATTCAGTTCACTCGGAAATTTTAAATTGGGAAAGGTTTTTGCCAATTTACTCAGCTGTGGAATACCTAGTGCGCGTTTCACTGGATTCATGTTGAAATCATAAAATGGGCTGTTAACCCAAAGGGCTTGAATTAAAGGATGATTTTGATGATGTGCCGCATACAAAGTGGTGGTTAAGCCACCGGTTGAATGACCACAAAGCAGTAAGGCATCATGACCTTCATCTGCAATGATCGCTAGAGCTTGATCTATTTCGGCATCGTATTCAGACAGTGCATGCACATTATAGTATTTTTGATGCGGGCGGATTGAGCGACCATATTTTCTTAAATCTAAGGCATAAAAGTCGAAACCGTGCTGATTAAAGCGTTCGGCCATTTCAGTTTGGAAAAAATAATCGATAAAGCCATGGATATAGAGCACCGCTTTGGAGGTAGGAGCCGCTGCTTTTTTGCGAACCAGTGTGGCAACCACTGGGCCTTCATAATCATCAGGGAAGGTCAGCGTGGCTTGTTCATAACCTGCGCCCAAAATGTCAGGTTGATACTGAATATGTGAATGGCTCATTATTATACTCATCAATATTATTGGACATTATGCTTTATCCTTGATGAGCCATGAGCTTTTGTCAAATGAATAATCGATGCTGTTTTACCGACTAAAAAAGAGTGACCTCAGTATGAAAGCAACCAATCTATGGTCGCTTTCCTGAAATAAAAAGTGAAATGGATTCAGTTGAAGCCTACATCACCAGACTCAAAGGGTAATGTAGGCACTTGGGTCACTTAAACATGAAGACCTTTGAGGCTTAACTTAAACTGCTGCTTTGAAGTCGACCACAGAGGCATTGGCTTTAAGCGCTGCCTTGAAAATATCAACCACTTGAGCATGATTCGCTTTACGTGGGTTGGTGAGCATGCAGGCATCTTTTTGCGCATTTTCAGACATGATGCTGAGGTCTTGTTCTTTCACACCGAGTTCAGAAAGGCTCGATGGAATGCCAATCGAAGCAGACAGTTCACGGATTGCTGCAATCGCTGCATAAGCCGCTTCAGTCACCGTTAAACCGTCGGTTGGCACACCCATGAGCTGTGCGATACGTGCATAGCGGTCAGGGCAGGCGATCAGGTTAAATTCGCAAACGTGTGGTAACAGCACGGCATTACATACGCCATGTGGCAAGTTGTAGAAGCCGCCAAGTTGGTGCGCCATCGCGTGGACATAACCTAAAGATGCATTGTTAAATGCCATCCCAGCTAAGTACTGTGCATAGCTCATTGCATCACGTGCTTCTAGGTTTTCGCCATTGGCTACGGCAGGGCTGAGCCATTCGCTGATCATTGCAATGGCCTTTTCAGCACAAGCATCGGTAATGGGATTGGCTGCTGTAGACACATAAGCTTCGACCGCATGCGTTAATGCATCCATACCGGTTGCTGCAGTGAGCGCCGCAGGTTTCGCAATCATCAGCTTCGGGTCATCAATGGCGATAAGAGGGGTACAACGCCAATCGACAATCGCCATTTTAACGTGGGTGTCAGTATTGGTAATGATACAGAAACGGGTCATTTCTGATGCCGTACCTGCGGTGGTATTAATCGCAATGAGTGGAGTCATTGGGACTGTACTTTTATCGATGCCTTCATAGTCACGAATATGACCACCACCCGCAGTGACTAAGCCAATGCCTTTGGCACAGTCATGAGAAGAGCCGCCACCGAGAGAGACAATAAAATCACAGCCATTGTCATTATAGGCATCTACACCGCTATGCACGTTGGTGTCAGTTGGGTTGGGTTCTGCGCCCGGGAAGATGTGACTTTCTACGCCAGCTTCAGTTAAATATGCGGCAATGGTGTCTGCCACACCAAATTTGTAAAGACCGGCATCGGTCACGATAAGCGCTTTTTTTGCGCCAAGATTTTGTGCCTTTGCACCAATTTCTTTAGCACAGCCGGGGCCAAAAAGTGAAACACAAGGGATGTAAAAACCGTTTGTTTGATCTGCAATATTTTTAAAAGCCATGGTGCGATTCCTTCTACCATTCATTGTCATTTGTTATGGGTGATACTCACCTAAACTGAGTATTGCGAGGGATGTTTTAAATTCACACCTACCAAAGACCTACCAAATTTAGGGCTTTGTATTGAACTTATTTAATTGATTGAAATTTAATCATTAATTATTTTTGCTATTTTCTGAGATTCGCTAAAAGTCGTATACGTTTAAGCCCAAATAGGCGTTGCGATGATTGGATGCATGATCGAGTTATCAGATTATAAAATCTAACTAAAACTACTATCAATTTACTAAATGCCCCAAAGCACTCGAATCAGGATAGGCTATAACAAATAACGAGATAGTCACTTTTGTGCATTTCGCTTTTTGCAGTGCGAAACAAAAGATTAATTAAACGAGTTAAATAATGCCCAGTGAAAATTTGAAAACGAAACGTCCTTTATATATTCCTTATGCCGGAAATACACTTTTAGAACTCCCACTTTTAAATAAAGGTTCTGCGTTTAATGAAGATGAACGTAAGAGCTTTAATTTACACGGTTTGATTCCACACGTAACAGAAAGCATTGAAGAACAAAGTCAGCGTTCTTATCAGCAATATTGTGCATTTAATAGTGATATCAATAAGCATATTTACCTGCGCAATATTCAAGACACCAATGAAACATTGTTCTATCACTTAATTGAAAACCACCTCAGTGAGATGATGCCGATCATCTATACACCAACAGTGGGTGAGGCTTGTCAGCGCTTCTCGGACATTTACCGTCGTCATCGTGGGATTTTTATTTCATATCCTGACCGTGATCATATCGATCAAATTATTCATAACGTGAATAAAAAGAATGTGAAAGTGATCGTGATTACGGACGGTGAACGTATTCTTGGTCTTGGTGACCAAGGCATTGGGGGGATGGGGATTCCGATTGGTAAGTTGTCGCTGTACACTGCGTGTGGTGGGATCAGTCCAGCCTATACTTTGCCGATTACTTTAGATGTCGGAACCAATAACCAACAGCTGTTGAATGACCCGATTTATATGGGTTGGAGTCAGCCTAGGATTAGTGGTGAAGAATATTATCAATTTGTCGATGACGTGATTAAAGCCATTCAACAACGTTGGCCTAAAGCGCTGATTCAGTTTGAAGACTTTGCACAAAAAAATGCGATGCCTTTACTGGAAAAATATCGCGATAAAATTTGCTGTTTCAATGACGATATTCAAGGGACAGCAGCAGTGTCTGTCGGAAGTTTAATTGCGGCATCACGTGCAGCAGGCAAGCAGCTCAAAGATCAAATCGTCACCTTCTTAGGGGCGGGTTCAGCAGGTTGTGGGATTGCAGAACAGATCATCAAGCAAATGGTGGCGGAAGGTTTAACCGATGCTCAAGCACGTGCGCGGGTGTTTATGGTCGACCGCTTTGGTTTAATTACTGAAAATCAGCCGAATCTTTTAGATTTCCAACGCAAGCTTGCGCAAGCACCGGATAACGTCGCACATTGGGCAAATGCAGATTCGGTCATCTCACTCCTGGATGTGGTTACACATGCCAAACCGACTGTATTGATTGGGGTTTCGGGACAACCGGGGCTGTTTAGCCAAGAGGTTATTGAAACGATGGCTGCAAATTGTGAACAGCCTATTGTGTTGCCACTATCTAACCCGACATCACGTGTCGAAGCGGTGCCTGCAGATATTATCGAGTGGACCAAAGGTAAGGCCCTGATTGCGACAGGTAGTCCATTTGCACCAGTGAATTATCATGGCAAGATTCATCAGATTTCACAGTGCAATAACTCCTATATTTTCCCGGGGATTGGACTGGGTGTGATTGCATCTGGGGCGAAACGTGTGACGGAAAATATGCTGATGGCATCTAGTACGGCATTGGCGGACTGTTCACCAAAATTGGCAGATCCAAATGCTGATTTATTGCCAAGTTTGGATTATTTACAGGATATTTCGAAGAAAATTGCATTGAAAGTCGCGTTGGCTGCGATTGCTGATGGTGTTGCGCCAAATGTCAGCGTTGAAGTGCTCGAACATGCGATTGAAGCGAATTTCTGGAAACCTGAATATCGTGATTATGTCCGTGTGACCTATTAACGCAATTTTAATTTTTATTCATATTTGTGGAACCTGACTCAAACCATGTTCCACATACTGAATAAATATAGATTGATTTTGATTGGTGTAAGCGATAGATAAAAAAGCCCCCATCTTTCGATGAGGGCTTTTTGAATTTGGAGCGGGAAAGGAGACTCGAACTCCCGACCCCAACCTTGGCAAGGTTATGCTCTACCAACTGAGCTATTCCCGCGGAGTCTATCCTGTTTTTTTACTAAAAAACTGAATCGAAAAAAATTTGGAGCGGGAAAGGAGACTCGAACTCCCGACCCCAACCTTGGCAAGGTTATGCTCTACCAACTGAGCTATTCCCGCGGAGTCTATCCAATTTTTTAAATAAAAAACCGAATGAAAAAATTTTGAGCGGGAAAGGAGACTCGAACTCCCGACCCCAACCTTGGCAAGGTTATGCTCTACCAACTGAGCTATTCCCGCATAGCCACGTATAATACATTAAGGATTTTTCAGGTCAATAACTTTATGAAAAACTGTGCATCGTTTGCATAAAATAAAAACAATTTGTTTGAAAATTGGAAGATTTTTGCAGGTCGAAGGCTTCCATTTTGATGAAATCATGCAATTCAGATGGTTTCAGCAACTTTGCGACACAAGAACTTGAACAAATACAGGCTATACTAAGACCAGTTGAACCTTTTTTTGAATTTGGGAGAGCCGTTTTGAGTTTAGAACAGCAATTAATTGAGCGTCTACAGACATTAGCGCCTACACATCTTGAAGTGGTGAATGAGTCCGCAGGTCATGGAGGTTATTTCCCAGGTAAAGAGTCGCATTTTAAAGCAGTGATCGTGAGTGAGGCATTTGCAGGTTTGCGTTTGGTGCAACGTCATCAAAAAGTCTATGCCGCAGCCGGTGATTTACTTAGTCCGGGGCAAATTCATGCCTTGGCCATTCATGCGTTTTTACCCGAAGAATGGAAAGGTCAAGACACCACTAGCCCTGAATGTGCGCATGCACCTAAGTCATCTTAAGGTGAGCCATGGAAACGCAATTAATCATTAAAATCATTCATATGTGTGGTGTGGCTTTAGGCTGTGCTGCCATTTTCATTCGTGCTTTTACGTTGTTTAAAGGGACGCAGGGCAATTTACCCAATCCGGCAGGGCGGAAGTTTTTTGTTGCTTTGCAACATGGCTCAATGACATTAATTGCCGTGACTGGAATTATCTTATTGTTTATGAAGAACTTTGATGTGCAGCCATGGTTCTATGCCAAAGTTGTGCTGTTTTTGGTGCTGCTGTCTTCTTTATCTAAAGCGTATAAAAAAGATGACAGTATTTTATTGGTTCAGCGCCGTGCGGGCTTATTTATTGCAGCTATTGCACTTATTTTCATCATTACATTGGTTATAATCAAACCAGTTTTTGGATAAATGGCTTATCCACATGGCCGATTTCAAGGCTTGAGTAGAAAAACAAAGATTAGAGGGTTTTGAATGCGTACGCGTGTGGTATTTAACCAAAAAGGTGGTGTGGGGAAATCGAGTATTACGGTCAATTTAGCGGCGATAAGCGCGCACCAAGGTTTAAAAACTTTGGTGATTGACCTCGACCCTCAAGCCAATTCAAGTCAATATTTGTTGGGGGATGATGCGACGTATTCGGCAGATAAGCCTGCACTTGAACCCAATATTGAAAATTATTTTGAAGAAGTCTTGGGGACACAACAAAGTAAAGGTTTGTTGGGAAATGCCATCGGTTCGATTTTGAAAGGTCGTGCCAAAGGTTTGGAAAGCTATGTGCATGCATCACCTTATCCACGCTTAGATGTGATTCCTGCCAGTCCAAATTTAGGCGCGTTGGCACATGCCTTAGAATCTAAGCATAAAATTTACAAACTCCGCGATGCTTTGCAGCAGATGAGCGGTCAATATGATCGAGTGTTTATTGATACACCGCCGGCCTTTAACTTTTTTACCTTATCTGCGTTGATTGCGGCAGATCGCGTGCTGATTCCATTTGACTGCGATGTGTTTTCAAAACGTGCCTTACAGACCCTGATCGAAAATGTGTTAGAAACGCAGGATGATCATAATGATCATTTAGAAATTGAAGGCATTGTGGTCAATCAATTTCAGGCACAGGCGAAGTTGCCGCGCGAAGTTGTACAACAACTCAAAGATGAAGGACTTCCTGTATTGGACAGCATGTTACCGCCTTCGGTGCTGATGAAAGAATCTCATCATAAAAATCAACCTTTAATCCATTTGGCTGCAGATCATAAATTGACGCAAGCCTATCAATCATTGTTCAATGAAATTGAGCAAAAGTAGTATCGAGAAAAGTATGAATGCACTTAAATGTGGTCTAGTTGCTTTCACTGCTGTTGTATTGGGTGCATGTGCAAGTACGCCAAAACCAAGCTATGTTTCACCTACACAGTATCAGTCTTTGAGTTGCCAACAATTGCAAAGCGAATACAACCGAATCCACGACTATATTCAAAATGGTGTAGAAACACCGAAGCGTACAGGCGTTGGTGTGGGTGTAGGCCTTGGTGGTGGCTGGGGCAGCCGTGGAGGTTGGGGCATTGGTCCGAGTATTTCGGTCAATATGGGACAATCTTCAAATACCAAACGTACCGAACTTTCACGCGTTCTAGGTGAGCAAGAAGCGATTGTACAGGCAGCAAAATTTAAAGGTTGTCCGATTATCGTTCGCGCAAATTCGGCTACCGCAGCAAAATCATAAGCGGATCATGAGCTGAGGCTTAGGCCTGTGCTATGAGAAAAGTGTAATAAAATTTGTCAGTAGGTGAGGCGTCTACTGGCATTTTTTTTGAGCCAAATAAACTGCACTGTTTAGAGCCAATAAAATATTTAAATCTATGAAAAAATTAAATTAAATATTATTGGTGTATTTCAATACTTCCTTCTGGTCTTGAACATTCAGCGTGAGTGCATTGACTTGTACAAGGATAAAACTGACCTAGCGCGTACTTGTTTTTTTAAATTCATTTCGGCTAAGGTGTGCGCTTTGAAACATTGTCTGGGTATTTATGATTGAGAGTTGGCTTTTTGTATTGGCAATGATTGCGGTGATGATGACGCCGGGACCTAGCAATGCACTAATGGCAAGCTCTGCACATCAACAAGGCATTGCAAAGACGTGCATGCTGATTCCTGCAGAATTATTGGGCTATTTCTATGCCATTAATTTGTGGGCGTTGATTATTCATTTAAGCGCTCCAGTGTGGCCGAATTTAATTCACTTGCTACATTTTCTCAGTATTGCCTATGTTTTATGGTTGGCTTTTCATTTGTGGAAATCGACGCATTTACATCAGTACAATCAAAAACATCCTTCAATTCAACCACGTGAATTATTTATTTCCTCGTTAAAAAATCCTAAAGCGTTGCTTTTTGCTGCAGGTATTTTCCCAATTGAAACTTGGGCTAGCCCATTAAATTTTATTTTGGTTTTCGCTGTATTTAGCGTGGTTTTGCTACCAGTTGCATTGTTTTGGATGTCATTTGGACGGACGATTTTGGCCGGTAAGACCCAAAAAATTAAGGCCGATCTTCTGTATAAAGGATCGGCCCTGATGCTGATTTTATGTATGTTTCCCGTGGTTTTACGCTTTTTTGCTTAAAGGTGTTCACCACATCGGTTTATTTCTTTAATTTTGCTCGAATAAAACCAATCACGCCCGGTAAAATACTAATAATAATGATGCCGAAGATCAGATGGGTGAAGTTATCTTTCACGATGGGCATATTGCCAAATAAATAACCCAAAGTGATAAATGAGCCAACCCAACAAATCGCACCAATCATGTTAAAAGTCAGGAAGTACTTATAGTTCATGCTGCCTGCACCTGCGACAAAAGGCGCGAAGGTTCGTGCAAAAGGAATAAAGCGGGCAAAAATAATGGTTTTACCACCGTGTTTTTCAAAGAATTTTTGCGTATTGACCAAATGTTGACGGTTAATGAAGCGTGATTCAATTTCAAAGACACGTGGGCCAATATATTTACCAATATGGTAATTCAGCGTGTCGCCCAAGACCGCAGCGATAAACAGCAAAATCACCAAAACCCATGGATCCATGGCACCTGTTGACGCAGCGAGCGCGCCTGCTGCAAACAGAAGACTGTCACCCGGTAAAAAGGGCATGACCACTAAACCGGTTTCAACAAAAATGATCAGGAACAGAATTGCATAAATCCATACGCCATAATTGGTAATGAACTCGAGTAAATGGTCATCAACATGTAGTATAAAATCAATCAGTTCCATGGGGCTTATATGTGTAAAATAGTGGTCTGATGCTATCAGTCTGGGGCAGCAAAGTCAGTATTAAAACGTAATTAATTATCAGTAAAATCGTTCTATATATGGAATGATGAGTATTATAAAAGCATATTTAAAGAGAATAAGAAACGACCTAATCTAAGCACATCTTTTGAACAGTATTAAAAATAGGTTTCAGTATGTTTAATCCAAATCTAGTGGTGAAAAATCTGAGTCAACAGCCGCAAATCAATGCGGTAATCAGTCTCGTTGCACGTATTTTGATGGCTTATATTTTTATTGTGGCAGGTTGGGGCAAAATTACCGCTTACACTGCAACCGCAGGTTATATGGAGTCAATGGGTGTACCGGCAGGGCTACTTCCGATCACCATTTTAGTCGAGTTGGGTGGTGGCTTAGCTTTATTGTTTGGTTTTCAAGCGCGTTTTGCGGCACTGGGTCTAACCGTATTTAGTTTAATCACTGCATTTTTATTCCATGGTGGTGCAGAAGATGGCATTAACTTTATGAAAAATTTGGCGATGTCAGGCGGCTTATTATTTCTCATGTTACATGGTGCAGGTAAATTCAGTTTTGATCATTGGATCGAAAAATCAAAATAAAGCGGTCATGAGTCCGAGCATCCATCAAAGCGGCGTTCTGCCGCTTTTTTCATGTCTATCGCTGATTTAAAGTAAATCAATAAAGCCCTGAAATGTGTTGTAAAAAACATCGTTTGGCTTGTGGTTTTTGCCCCTGTCCGAATAGTGTGCGAAAGTCCAAGAAAAATGTTAGAATACGGCGCTTATATTCGTTGCCTGCATAGTTGTTTGCCATGACTACCAATACCCAAATTACTGAAGACCGTATCCTGATTTTGGATTTCGGTTCTCAATATAGTCAGCTTATTGCACGTCGTGTACGTGAAGCTGGTGTTTATTCAGAAATGTACGCATTTGATATGTCTGAAGAAGACATTCGTGCATTTAACCCAAACGGGATCATTCTTTCAGGTGGCCCAGAAAGTGTTCATGAAGAAGGTAGTCCGCGCGCACCACAAGTTGTATTTGAACTTGGTGTACCTGTTTTAGGTATTTGCTATGGTCTACAAACCATGTCAGAACAACTTGGCGGTAAAGTTGAGCCAGGTACTGTGCATGAATTTGGTTATGCAGAAGTTGATATTAAAGTCCGTGATGCTTTAATTGGTGATCTTGAAGATACCAAAGACCAATTAAAAGTGTGGATGAGTCATGGCGATAAAGTGACTCAAATTCCTGAAGGTTTCCAAATCACTGCAAGCACACCAAGCTGCCCAGTGGCGATGGTTTCTGATGAAAAACGTCGTTTCTACGGTATCCAATTCCACCCAGAAGTGACACACACTGCGAAAGGTGCTGAGTTATTGTCTAACTTCGTACATGGTGTATGTGGTTGCCGTAACTTGTGGAACTCAGAAAACATTATCGATCTTCGCGTAGAACAACTGCGTGAGCAAATTGGTGATCAAAAAGTTCTATTGGGTCTTTCAGGTGGCGTAGATTCATCTGTTGTAGCTGCACTTTTACACCGTGCGATTGGCGACCAATTGACTTGTGTATTCGTAGATAACGGTTTACTTCGTTTGAACGAAGGCGAGCAAGTGATGGACATGTTTGCGAAAAACATGGGTATTCGCGTGATTCGTGCCGACGCTGAAAATCGCTTCTTAACAGCGCTTGCTGGTGAAGTTGATCCAGAGAAAAAACGTAAAATCATCGGTCGTGAATTCATTGAAGTGTTTGCTGAAGAAGCACGTAAGCTTGACGGTGTGAACTTCCTTGCTCAAGGTACCATTTACCCAGACGTAATTGAATCTGCAGCAAGCAAACAAGGTAAAGCACACGTGATTAAATCACACCACAACGTGGGTGGTTTACCTGAAGATTTAGCATTCGAATTGGTTGAGCCAATCCGTGATTTGTTCAAAGACGAAGTACGCCGTTTAGGTACAACTCTTGGTCTTCCATTTGAAATGCTTTACCGTCATCCATTCCCAGGCCCAGGTCTAGGTGTACGTATTCTTGGTGAAGTGAAAAAAGAATATGCAGATATCCTTCGTCTAGCAGATGACATCTTCATGCAAGAACTTCGCGCAAGCGGCTGGTATGACAAAACTGCGCAAGCATTTGCTGTATTCCAACCCGTGAAATCGGTTGGTGTGGTGGGTGATGGCCGCCGTTATGCATGGGTGATCGCGCTTCGTGCTGTAGAAACTGTGGACTTTATGACTGCACGTTTTGCACACCTTCCTTATGATCTTGTAGACAAGATTTCTACACGTATCATGAACGAGATTGCTGAAGTTTCTCGTGTTGTTTATGACGTATCGTCTAAACCACCTGCAACTATTGAATGGGAGTAATTTAGGGATTTCAAGAAACAACGTTTCTTGCCTAAATTACGGCAAAGGCTATGCCTGCGCCAGACTGGGGTTTCACGAAGCACTGCTTCGTGCCAGTTTTACGCCAAGAGCTATGCTTGAGGCTATTTAGGGAAACCTAGATAATTCTACTAATAAAAAAGGACGCCTCGGCGTCCTTTTTTTATTTATAATTATGAAAAATACTATTTTAAAAGAGCAGGTTAAATGTCATTGCCTACATACGATCAGTTGATGCTTCCATTAATGAAACTTTTAGCAGAACAAAAAGAGGCAATAAAATTAAGTTCTGCCACAAAAATTTTAGCTGAAAGATCTGGGTTATCTGAAGCTGATTTAAATTTAAGGCTATCTAGTGGTACAAAAACAGTATTTTATGATCGTGTTGGCTGGGCGAAAACATATTTGGTTAAAGCAGGTTTGATACAACAACCATCACGTGGTCTTTGCGAATTAAGTACTTTAGGTTGGTCTATTGATTTTTCTAGCTTATCCAATATAACTAATCAGTATTTGATGCAGTTTGAAGGGTTTTCTGATTATAAAATTGGTTCTAACCATAATAAAAATATTCAAAATCTAGTTCTAAAAGAAGAGCATGCTACATCTATTCAAACAGAACATTTGACGCCTGCAGAAATAATCGAACAATCATCAACGGAGCTTAATCAAACAATTAAAGATGAGCTATTAAATAAAATTAAAAGTAATTCACCCAAATTCTTTGAGCAATTAGTTGTCGATTTGTTGGTAATAATGGGTTATGGCGGTTCACATCAAGACGCAGCCCAAGCAATAGGTAAAACCAGTGATGGTGGCATTGACGGTATTATCAGTGAAGATCGTTTAGGTTTAGATAAAATATATATTCAAGCTAAACGTTGGGAAAATACGGTGGGGCGCCCTGACATTCAACAGTTTAAGGGAGCTTTGGCTGATCAAGTGGCGAAAAAGGGCGTATTTATTACTACTTCTTGTTTTAGTAAAGAAGCAATTGAGTCAGCAAAGAAATCAGGCATTGTTTTAATTGATGGTGACAAGCTTACATCTCTCATGATTGAATTTGGCTTGGGTATTCAAATTGAAAGAAGTTTCCATATTTATAAAATAGATCAAGACCGTTTTGATGAAGATAGTTTTTAAATAAACTTAAAGGACGCTTCAGCGTCCTTTTTTTATATCTCAACATTCTATTTATAAACAATTGACCAACTACGATCGCTCTCATTATTCGGTTCAGCTTTGGACTTCGCTTTATGGGTAAAGCTTTGCCAAGACTTCGTCGATTTACGTTCGGGCTTCATGCTTGGGTCATAGCGTTCGACACGGTTACGGCCATTTTCTTTTGCCTGATACAGCGCAATATCAGCTTGCTTAATCAGTTCAGTTAAATTTTGTTTATGTGATTTAAGCTGTGAAACACCAATGGAAACGGTAAATTGGATCGGGTGATTTGCGACATTCAGCAAAGATTGATTTTGAAGCGTTAAACGAATACGTTCCGCGATCAACATTGCATCCTGTATTTGCGTTTCCGACAAAAGCACAATAAATTCTTCGCCACCAAAGCGAGCCAAAACATCTTTTTGGCGCATTTCTTTGCGGGTGGTTTCAGCGATACATTGCAGCACCTGATCACCAACATCATGCCCGTAATTATCATTAATATGTTTAAAATGATCGACATCAAACATCAGTAAGCAGGTGCTTGCGGGTGTTGGCCATTCATGGATGCGATGTTCAGCCAGTTGAACAAACTGACGACGGTTATATAACTGGGTGAGCTCATCTGTATGCGCTAGATTTTTCAGCGTATGCATATTCCAATCGTCAAGCAGGGTGCGTAAAAAATGACGTCGTGCATTGAGCGTATTGTTCCAGCTCATATGCAGGCTGATCATCCAAACGGGAATAGACACGACCACAAAAATCAGCGCTTCTTGCCATGATAAAAGCTGACTCACCGCAAAATATACCAATAGCGAAATGAGACCCGAACAATACAAGGCAGGCTTAAATTGTGTTTGTACGCAGACATTGGCAATTAAAATAAAGATCGCCGCACCATAGATATAGGACGAGACCATTGGGCTATTTGAAGCCAGTAATAAGCCAATCCAAATCGCGGTGCTACAGACCGTCCCGATCGGTAAGATCATGTCGAGTACACGAATGTCTTTTTTGTATTTAAACAGATAAAAGCTGACCAATAGGGCAGCAATAATCATGGCCACTCGAGAAAGACCTGACCAAAAGAACATGTCAGGGATAATAAAAATGTCAGCAAAGAAATAAAGAAGAAATGTAATCTGCGCCATGTAATTCACTTGACGTAAATAAGGTAACTGATGGGCATACTGATGTTGTAGAAAATAGTTTCTAAACTGCGTAGGAATACGTGCAAAAGGATCTGCAATGGCTTGTTCAATCTCGGCACGATTGGCAAGATCACACTCAGAAAGTTTCAAAGTATGATTATGATTTTTACGAACTTCCTGAGCAGACGAATTAGTCCGAGAACTCATTCGTACATCAACAGACATGTCCCTTCTCCATAAATGGCTTAGGATAAATTATGAACAAAAAACACACAAAAATATCTACCTGAAACTAGGGATTTTTCGAATGAATGATAAAAAATCGTCTGATGAATTTTACAAAATATATTATTAACTCGCTGTTTTATAAGTTGAAATTTGATTGCGTCCAGCGGATTTTGCTTGGTAAAGTGCCTGATCGGCCATGCGAATTACACTTTGTAAATCTCGGTTTTTTTGACCAAATTCGGCAACACCAATTGAAACGGTAAATTTAAGTTTTTGTAGTGTATCAAGTTCTAAATAATCATCGGCTATTGCCCGTCGTAGACGTTCGGCAATATCTTGAGCCTGACGCAAGTGTGTCTGCGGTAAAAGAATAATAAATTCTTCACCACCGAAGCGGGCAATGATGTCTTGGCTACGTAAAGTATGTCGGCACGTTTCGGCAATTTGTTGTAAAACATGATCACCAATATAGTGCCCAAACTGATCATTAATATTTTTAAATTTGTCGACATCAAAAATCAGTAATGAAAGGGGCTGTAACGATTTGGACTGATGATGAATATGATAATTGGCAAGTTGAATAAATTGACGTCGATTGTTTAAGCCAGTCAGCACATCGGTATGCGCCATAATATTGAGCGCTTCACGGTTCAACTGATCGAGTTTACTGTGTAAAAACACAATTCTGGATTTTTGTGTTGAATTCCAACTGATATACAAACTAAATAACAACACGGGCGAATAGATCAAGATAAACAGTTGCAGTTGATGGATATTGCCAGAAACGGCGAAATACACCCCAATCAGCAAGATTAGACTGATACACAGAGAAATGAGCACAGCAGCTTTAAAGCGGATTTGCACACATAAATTAGCTAACACAATAAAAACCAAAGATGCATATAAATAGATCGGCACATCGGGGCTGTTGGATAAATTGAGTAGGCTAAACCACAGCGCAGAAGCACCAACGATCGATAGGGGAAGCATCAAGTCAAAGAGTAAAATGCTTTTGCTATATGTATAAATGACCCATGTGATGACCATCATCAGTAAGGTATAGGCCGTTTTTAAGCCTATCGCGAGCAAGCCCACATCGGGCAACATAAACCAATCCGCTATGGCATAAGAGAGATAGGCCAATTGTGCAACGATGTTGACTTGGAAAAAGAATTTAAAAAGTTGACGACGATGGTAGTGGAAAAATTCTTGACGAAATTGAGCAGGAACGCGAACAACGGTTCCTTTCAAGGCTTTTTGGATCAGTGCACGTGATTCTTTCTTATACTCATTGATCATGCAAGATTACCGACGGGTGAGCATGGTTTATATGTAATTTTATGTAACTCAAATAATCTATATCATTTTTGTTTAAAATAAAACACGTTATTTCAAGTATTTGTGAATTATTTGGTATTGTTTGGTCAAAAATGAGTGTTAATTTGTGTTACTTAAATTTACATTTCACGTGATCTGAACAAGTAGTTTCGCATTGGGTGTTGTCTAAATAAGCATCAATAACTGTTATGCTGTATGTCATATTAGGCAACAAAAAAACGATTGTCCTATCTCTGTGATTCAGCGTATTAATGACAGCTGAAGAAGATTGAGTTAATGCAGATATAATGGAAAAAAATGCATAGGTCTAGCCGATAGTCCTTGCATCGGCTTAGCCAAATTTAGGGTAAGAATATGACCAATACCAATTACACAGAAATATCTCATTCCGACGATTGTGAAAAATACGTCAATCAGTTCATTCAAGAATTTCCACTGCGCCGTGCTGAAATTGGTCAAGGCACAGTGATAAAACGTGCTTTACCGAGTCGGCATAAACGGATGATTGGTGCATGGTGTTTCCTTGACCATGCCGGTCCAGTGCATTTTCCTCAAGGTGATGGCTTAGATGTTGGGCCGCATCCACATATTGGTTTGCAAACATTTACATGGATGATTGATGGCACCATGATGCATACCGACAGTTTGGGCACACATCAGTTAATCCAGCCCAAACAAGTCAATCTCATGACGGCGGGTTATGGTATTTCGCATACTGAGGTTGCTCCAGAATCTGAAACGCAAATGCATGCTGCGCAACTTTGGATTGCATTGCCAGATGACAAAATCAATATGGCGCCCCAATTTGACCATTACCCAGAATTGCCTGTGGTGACGCAAGACGGGATTGAATTGACGGTCTTGGTGGGTGAATTTTTACAGACTAAATCGCCGGTAAAAGTACATAGTGAATTATTGGGGGTCGATCTGAGTAGTTCGGAAAGTCAAAGTACCGTCCTGCCGCTCAATCCAAAATTTGAATATGGCTTTATGGCCCTCGAAGGGACTGCCAGTATCAATGGTCACGAGCTAAATGAAGACAATATGGTGGTACTTGAGCCGGGCTTAACTCAAGTCAAAATTGACCTACATGCAGGTGGCCGTGTTTTATTATTAGGAGGTGAACCTTTTGAATCACCGATTTTGCTGTGGTGGAATTTTGTGGGGCGCACACAAGAAGAATTGAATATTGCCCGTGAGCAGTGGATTAATCAGGACGAACGCTTTGGCTCTATTCCAGACTATGATGGTCCACGACTAGAAGCACCGGCTTTCCCTGATAAAATGCGTCCATCACGTTAACTTAAAAATAAAAATGAACAGCCGTACCTGTGGTGAAAATGGTGCGGCATAACCATGAGGGAGTCATTATGGGTATCGTCGCAACGGCAACAGTAAACACCTTACAAGCACCGTGGTCAGGTGAAATTCAGAGTGGAAAACATCAACTTATTACCGATAAGCCCGAATCATTTGGCGGTGGGGATTTAGGTTTAGCACCGTATGATTTACTGTGCGCCTCTTTAATTTCATGCACCATGATTACCTTGCGCATGTATGCAGCACATAAACAAATCCAATTGGGGGAGTTTAGTGTCGAGGCAGACTTTTGTGCGAACCGTGAAGGTGCTGAATGGGTTGAGCGACGCCTGCATTTTCAAACATCCTTGGATGCAGAATTAGAGCAAAAGATCTTGTCCATTTGTGAAAAAACTCCAGTGACAAAAACTTTATTGCGCAGTGTAGACATTAAAACCACTCTAGTTTAATTTAAATGCAGGTCGCTACTGTAATGTGCAAAATTTAGTTTTGATACAGATCCAAGCAGTGATCTGACACTTTTTATGATTTAAGTACTTCAAAATAATAATGGCTTGCCAGAAATAAGAAAATTTTAGACTTCATATAGGAGATGAACCCATGCGGGTGCTACATCATCTAGAAAAATCTCGTTCGTTTCGTATTTTATGGGCAATGCAGGAATTGGGACTGGATTATCAGGTTCAGTTTTATCCGCGACAGCCAAATTTGTCTGCTCCTCCTGAGCTTAAAGCCATCCATCCTTTGGGGAAGTCGCCCATATTGCAGGATGATGGATTGGTCTTGGTTGAATCCGCAGCGATCTTGGAGTATTTACAAGAGAAGTACGATCGGCATGATTTTTTTGCAGCCAAGGCGGAACATTCAAAACAACAATATCGCTTTTGGATGCATTATGCCGAAGGTTCTCTGATGCCGTTATTGGTGATGCAGTTGGTCATGAGCAATGTGCCACGCCATGTACCATGGGTGATCAAACCTGTAGCAAGCCGCATTTGTGATGGGGTCAAAAAAGGTTTTGTACGACCGCGCTTAAAAGAACATATCGAGTTTTTAGAAAACCATTTAGCGGAAAATGAATATTTTGCGGGACCGTTTAGCTTTGCGGATATTCAGATGACGTTTCCATTAGAAGCCGTCATGACCCGAACGCAAGGGCGATATCCACAAATTCAGGCTTTCTTACAACGGATGCAACAGCGTCCTGCATATCGCCGTGCCAAACAACAAGAACAACAGTTGGAAGCACAGCAAGACCGGCAGGATGATTCTGCTTAGCTCACATGATATAAGCGTTCTTTAGGGAAAACGACTTTAAACAGCGAACCACGGTTTTCTTTGGACTCAATTTCAAGGTGTGCCTGATGTTGCATCAAAACGTGTTTCACGATGGCTAGACCTAAACCTGTGCCTCCCGTTTGGCGGCTACGGGCGCTGTCCACACGATAAAAACGTTCCGTCAAACGGGGTAAGTGTTTCGGGTCAATCCCGATACCCGTATCTTCAACGGTAAAATAACCATGCGTACCATCATCATGCCACCCAATGGTCACAGTACCACCTTTCGGGGTGTATTTAATTGCATTGGTGATGAGGTTACTAAAGGCACTCGCCAATTCCATATCTGATCCGATCAGGTCACAGTGACTATCAATCTCGAGATTCAGTGTATGTCCATAATCCACATTGTAAGCATGTGCATCGTCATATAGTTGGTTCATTAGGCTGGGCATTTCAATGATTTGATTTTTAGCAACTTTTTTATCATTTTCCAGACGAGATAATAATAACAAGTCATTAACCAAAGCATTCATACGGCGGGTTTGAGACTGCATTTGATCGAATGCGCGTTTCCAGCGTGGATTTAAATCTTCCTGATCGGTAAAGGTTTCGATATAACCACTTAAAACTGTGAGCGGTGTGCGTAACTCATGTGAAATATTATCGACAAAGTCTTTACGCATTTGCTCAAGGTTATGCATGCGTGTGACGTCATAGGCCACCAGTAATCGACTTTCGCGACCAAAACGGGTTAATTTGACTTGCACATAATGGTCTTCAAGTACCGATGATTTCATTTTTAAACCATCGGGGGCTAAATCGATATTGGTAAAGTATTCGATAAAACTAGGCTGTCTTAAAATACTTAAAATATTGCGCCCTTGATCGAGCTGTTGAATCCCCAAAAGCTTTTCTGCGGCAGGGTTCCACCATTCGATTTGATGTAATTCATCAATCAATACCACAGCTTCAGCAAGCGCCACCAAGGAAGATTGAGCGCGGTCAATTAGGCCGACCATTTCAGCTTGTACGATGCGTTCTTGGCGCTGGGCACGGTATACATTAAAGAGCAAAGCCCCCCAAATACCGTCTAAATTCGGCGGGACATCATAGGGACGATTTGAAATCCATTCGTTGACCAAGTACAGCGAACGCATTTGCAATGCAAAGAACACTGCAAAGGCGATTAAGATGCAGATCCATAAGTACCCGATACCAAAGCCGATGAGTGCAGCAATGAGTAGGAAAAATGCCAGAAGTCTCAAATCCTGCTTGGCAAAAGTCCATAAACTGCTGTAACGGAATTTTTTATGTTCACTGGCAAGTTCAGGGACGGGATACGGTTCGTACATAGAAAATTAAAGACCTAAAATGACTAACCCATCACAGCGTCTGCACGGGTAGAGAAACGGTAACCTGTACCACGAACAGTTTGCACATAACGATCGGCTTGGAAAGGTTCAAGAACTTTACGCAAACGACGAATATGAACGTCAATGGTACGGTCCTCAATATACACGTTTCCACCCCAAACCTGATCTAATAATTGAGCACGGGTATAGGCACGTTCAGGATGAGTCATGAAAAAGGCCAATAGACGATATTCAGTCGGTCCCATATCTAAAATGGTGTTGCCAAAGCTGACACGTTGGCTGACTGGATCGAGGATTAAGCCATTGGCATCAATGGTTTTTTCACCACCCAAGGCATTTGAGCGACGTAGCACCGCTTTAATCCGTGACACCAGCTCACGGGTGGAAAAGGGTTTGGTCATGTAGTCATCTGCGCCTGCGTCTAGACCTTGGACTTTATGGTCTTCTTCACCGCGCGCAGTGAGCATGATGACTGGAATTTCTGACAAATTTTCATCGCGTTTTAAACGACGACATAGGTCTACACCACTCACGCCACCAGGCATCATCCAATCCAATAAAACCAGTGCAGGACGCTGATCCACAATCATTTGGTGCGCTTGTTTGGCATCTTCAGCTTGCTGACATTGAAAACCAGCCATATCCAGTGAAGTATGGATCATTTCCCGAATCGGGAGTTCGTCGTCGACGATTAAAATATAGTCATCTTTCACAGCGCAATACCCTATTTTATGTAAACGGTAGACCGTTTTATATTTATGACAGGCTTATTACAAAGATTAATTATGACAGTATCATTGCAAAAATGATCTTTCATTGGGGTTTAGAAAGAAATTGTGACAATTTAAATCCTGAAATATTCAACAACATGGGCTTTGCATCATGCTGTTGTCACAAAAAAATCATTCAAAAAAATTGTAAAGATCAGTGTTGACCTCAGAATTTATTTACTGGGTTTTTCAGAAAAAGCATCCAACAAGGCCAAAAAGACCACGCTACATGACGATAAAACTTCGTCAATCGGTTGTTTATAACCACTCATGACCCAGCGAATCGCAATTTGGGTGACATAACCATTGAGACCGGTTGCAACCATCGAAATTTCACGTTCTGAACGATCAATATTCGGCATCATCAGCATGACAAAGGCATGAATCATACGGTCAAAGCGCATCATGGTTTCATGAATCGTGGCTTGGTTATGTAGCTCTTGTACCAACATAGCATCGATGTAAATGATGCGCGCCATACGGGGATTATTTTTTAAAGTTAACAGTAGGGCGGTTAAACCCGCTTCAATCATTTTTTTAGAATCGGTGGATGCTTGCATGATGGCTTGCATCACGTTTTGTTGCAGTTCATCGATTAATTTTAAAAAGATGGTCTGGAACAGTTGCTCACTTTTCTTAAATGATTCATAAAAATAGCGTTCGGTCAGCTTGGCTTCCAAACAAATATCTTTTACGGTCACGGAAAAAAAGCCATGTGTACCATAGGCTTCTATACCGGCTTCAATCAGTTTTTCACGTCGCGCTTGCTTACGTTCACTGAGAGAAAGCCCTTTAAATTGACGTTCCTTCACATTTTTTGCCTGTTGTTGTTCTGTGTGATTTGTTGCATCTGTCATGAAAATATACGCTGAACTAAAGCAGAATTTTATCTTATTTTAGCAATAATTTCAGTTTAAACCTATGTTTAAGCATTGGCGATTTCAACAGCTTAGCACGTCCTAAGATGACATTGACAATATGTATTGTCAAAACTATATTAAGTCGACGAACTGCACACATTGGTAAATGAGATCACGCTGTGATAAAGCCAAGCGGCAGCATAAAGGAATAAGGAATCACAATGAAAAACTTCAAAAATAAAGTGGCTGCCATTACAGGTGCAGGTTCAGGTATTGGTCAGCAATTGGCAGTGCTTTTGGCGAAACAAGGCTGTCATCTGTCTTTAAGCGATGTGAATGAACAGGGTCTAGCGGCAACCGTTGAATTGGTGAAAGCCAGCAATGTACGTGTAACCACGCAAAAACTCGATGTGTCAGACCTTGCAGCAATGAAAGCATGGGCAGCACAGACCGTTAAAGATCATGGTTCCGTGAATATGATTTTTAACAATGCGGGTGTGGCTTTGGGCACGACCGTTGAAGGCGCAAGCTACGAAGAGCTGGAGTGGATTGTCAATATTAACTTCTGGGGTGTGGTTTATGGCACCAAAGAATTTTTACCGTATATCAAGCAAAGTGGTGAAGGTCATATCATCAATATTTCCAGCTTGTTTGGTCTAACTGCACAGCCAACACAGTCGGCATATAATGCCACTAAATTTGCAGTACGTGGCTTTACCGAATCTTTACGCCAAGAATTGGATATTGAAAACTGTGGCGTGAGTGCGCTATGTGTACATCCGGGCGGGATTCGTACCAATATTGCCAATGCCGCAAAAATGAATGACAGCTTGAAAAGTTTAGGCATGAACCCACAAAAATCGGCACAGTCGTTTAATAAATTCTTGCGTTGTCCACCTGAAGAAGCGGCTCGTCAAATCATTGCAGCAGTACAAAAAGATAAGCGCCGTTTATTGATTGGTAATGATGCAAAAGCGATTGATTTAATTCAACGTTTGCTACCGACGGGTTATCAAAAATTAACTGCCATGGCGACTAAATTTGGTCAATAAGCGGTAATTAAAATCAATTGAAAAGAGCCCACGTCAGTGGGTTTTTTTTTATGGCTAAAGGAAAACACAAGGTGTATTTTTTATTTCATAAAATGAGATATAAAAATGGAGATATCTGATGATTTGAAATAAGCAACTGTTGAATAACCAACAGTTTTTTGGCGTTAAAACCAACAGAATTTATCAGGTTTAAATAATAAAGCTTTAAAAAATAAATACTTAAAATGTTGGCACAGTTGTTGCCATATTAGAGTGAACAAAACTCACCACTGTATGGAACATTTATGAGTACTTTTACGCATCGATATCTTTCTGCTTTTCGTGTCCTGCAACAGGCATGTTGTTGTGCTATGACACTCGCGATGATGCGCGCTTAAATTCTAAAAGCTGTCTTCGAGTTTCGGTCGTGCATAAGTTGAATAAAACCTACGACCACTCAGATTAATTTTTAAAAACCCACGCAGTACATTCACTTCATGCACCTTGCATGGGGTTGGGGGATTTTGCGCTTTGGGAAAAATGTTAGTGAAACCAAATCATGAAAAAAACCACATTAACCGTTGCGGTCGGACTGATTTTATCCGCAACCAGTCCGCTGAGTTTTGCATCGGATGAAGCACTTCAGCAAGAACTGAGCAGCTTAAAACAACAAATTGAGAGTTTGCAAAAACGCTTAAATGCAGTGGAATCTGGGACGACCAAAAGTAAAGTCGTAGAAACGGCCGCGTTGACGACAGACGATACGAGCAACGCCGCTGATGTTGAAGGTGAAACGCAGGTTTCAGAAGTGACCGCAGCAACATCCGAAGATATCGACGGCTTACGTGCAGATATTGAAAACTATAAGTACGATCAGTCACGTCAATATGAACGTCAAACCACCAAATCGACTCGTGATACAACCCTGTATGGCACAGTTCAACTACGTGCCAGTGCGCTCGATGAAACGGGTGTGTTGGGTGCAACCAAATCAACATTTGATATTGGGACTGCGCTGATTGGTGTGCGTGGGAATTTATTCCGTGATTATAACGAAGGCAAAAACCTCGATTATCAATTGTCCTTTGGTTATGGCAAACGCAATGATGGCACCAATAACAGTAACTTTAACTTACTAGATGCCTTTGTTCGCTATAACGCTTTTGCCACCAATGCGGGCCCTGAAACTGCCAAACTCAACTTTACGCTCGGTCAGCAGTTATTGCCCTTTGGTCTAGATGTGCAGTCTCCTGAAGATTTGCGTCCGACCATTAATACCGCTGCAGCTTCGACCTTTCTAGGACTGTTTAACCGTCAAAATGGATTTATCGTCCGTGGAGATGCCAAACCTTTTGTCGACTTTGCATCGAACTACCGTGCGCCGCTATTTGAGTATGCCTTAGGGTTGACCAATGGGAACGCCAGTAATAAGGCAGATGACAACAATGGCAAAGATTATATCGGTCGTGTGGCTTTTACCTTGCCAGTGGACTACGCCAGCATTTTCCGTGAGTTGAAGTTTGGTGCCTCTTATATCAAAGGCGAATCGAAAATTTCAGCCGGCGGAATCACTGATAATGCTGCGAAACGTGATCGTTTGGGTTTCGATATTTATTATAACCACGCACCATTTGGTGTGACCTATGAATATCTGCAAGGCAAGACCGATTATGTCGACACCGTAGCCCAAGACATCAAAGAAGCCAAAGCGGAAGGACATACTTTTACCGCTTTCTACACCTTGGGTGATCAGTTCTACAACAGTATTAAATCCAACGCCAAATTTGATGATTTCTGGCCGAAGTCAGTCCAAGGTTATTACCGTTTTGACCGCTATAACCCGAATAAAAACAACGCAAGCTATCTCGATACCGCGAGCGGTCGTATTGGTGAATATGACATTCACTCTTTGGGTTTAAACCTATTTTTTGCGCAAACCACAAAATTCCAATTACAGCTGAATCACTATCTGTTTGATGTCGAAACGGCAAATCAAAAAGACACCAATGAGCTGCAAGCTCAGGTTCAGTACACCTTTTAATTCAAATATTTAAACCATTAAGGAACATTTAAAATGAAAATTATCTCTAAAAAAATCGCAGCCACATTCTTAGCACTTTCAGCACTTGGTTTAAGCGTTCAATTGCATGCTGCCAATCCCAAAGAAATTCGCATTTCAGTATCAGCTGCGGGTGAGGGGGGTAAACCCAAAGTGGGCGGTAGTTTTGTAGCTACAGCACATTTACGAGGTGTGCTCGAACAAGAATTTAAAAAAGATGGCATTAAGGTGAATTGGCTGTTTTTCCCAGGAGCAGGCCCTGCAACCAACGAAGCTTTAGCCAATGGCAAAGTGGACTTTGCATTGCATGGCGATTTGCCCTCATTGGTTGGACGTTCAACGGGATTAAAAACCAAAGTGTTGTTCTCGACAGGGCGTTTTGGTCCTACCTATGTGGTGGTGCCTGCCGGATCAAATGCTAAATCCTTTGCAGATCTAAAAGGCAAAAAATTCTCCGTCTTTAAAGGCACCAATGGTCAGATCGTCTTTAACCGTGTATTAGCAAAATACAATTTAACTGAGCGCGATTTACGAGTGATTTCGCAAGATGCCTATTCGGCGCGTACTGCGTTAGCGACAGGTGATATTGATGCCACGATTACTTCACCGTTTAGTTTGCAAGCGCGTGGTGTGGCGAAAACATTACTAGAAATTAAAGATCCCAAAGTTGCACCGATTGCGCACTTTTGGGTGACAGAAAGTTTTGAAAAACAATATCCAGAGGTGGTGCAACGTGTCGTGACGACACTGATTAAACAAGCGCAGTGGAGTTCTCAAGAAGCTAATCGTAGTGCGCAATATAAACTTTGGGCACAAAGTGGCATTCCGTTGGTGGATTATCAAAAAACGTGGGATGGCTGGAATTTAAAAGACCGTACTACACCGCTATTAGACGAGTTCCACCGTTCACAAATTGACAGTGCTTTAAAAATTGCCAAAGACGCTCGTTTAATCCGTCGTGATGTGGATACCAAAACATGGTATGAGCCGAAGTATCTGAATAATGCCTTGAAAGAGCTGAAGTTAGAGGGTTACTGGCGCCAATTTAATGCTCAAGGTCAACCGAAGTAAGTCGCAGCCATGAGTCGTCCGATTGAAAGCAATGTGATTGCCAGTCCATTAACCACCAAATTTATGAGCAGTTTTGTGCTGCTTACGATTTTGGCTGGACTGGGTGTGGGTGTAGCACGGGTATTAATTTCCTTGTATGCCGTGCATTTAGAAGCCACCGAATTGCAATTGGGGCTAATTTCTGCAGCGCAAAATTTTGGCATTTTGATCATGGCATTGCCGATTGGCGTGTTGGTACAGCGCTTTGGGTCTTTGAAAATATTCTGCATCGGCAGTGTGTTGGGCGCTGTGGTCTATAGCTTAACGCCACTCAAAGCTGGTGCATGGTATCTCTTTGCAGTCACAGCCTTAGTAAGTTTTGTCTTACCCATGCGCTTTGTTTCGATCAATACCGTTTTTTTGAGCAACTTAAAACGTTTAGGTCCAGTCCGTGCGGGTTGGTTTCGCGGTTCGCACATGATGGGATATTTCCTGATTGCGCCTGCATTGAGCGTGTTGTTGGTCGAGCATTTCGGCTATGGCGGAAGTTTTTATGTGGTGTCTTTGCTTTTTTTAGGCACCTTGCTGTTGGCTCCGTGGTGCTTTCAACGTAGTACTCCGCAAGCGACGAATCGCCCGCATTTTCAATGGCGAGATATTGTGGCGCCTTTGGCACTCATCAAAACCCATGCCTCGCTGCGGATTGTCTGCATATTGGAATTTTTGAGCAGCGTGGCAAATAACTACTTTGGCTTTTTCATTGTCGTGATCGCTATCCAAAGTTTTGCACTTTCAGAGCCAATGGCGGTGATGCTGCTGACCGTACAAGGCATTGTGTTTGTGGGATCGCTATTTAGCATGGGAGGTTTGGCTGAGCTGATGGGTTATCAAAAGTTTTATTTGATTGGCCTAAGCCTGATGGCAATGGCATTACTGATTTTAGCCTTAACCAAAATCACGCTGTTGATGTGGCCTGCTTCGGTCATGTTTGGACTTGGACTCGGTATGTTGCATATCGCCAATTTTATGTCTTTCGCCCGAGTCGGTGAGCAAACTGCGATGGCTAAGATTTCTCCAATTTTAGCCCTCGTCGGACCTTCGGGTGGGCTGTTGGGTGGCTTGATAGGCGCCGTATTTGGCGCACAGGTTGGACTACAAAATTTATTTTTACCAATCGGGCTGGTGTTTATTGGTCTGATTATTTTGATCAGCAAAGATCATGAATTTATTCAATTTTTAAAACCTGATGTCTCAGAACAGAGCGTAAAAGGACAAGAATTATGAGCCTTACGGATGTATCTGCACATTCGGTTCCCTTGCAAAGTGACCGAAGTGCGTTGGATTTTTTTAAGACCTATTTAAAACTAACTTTGCAAGTGGCGTGTGGACTCCTGATGCCAGTTTTATTGTTCGGTTTGTGGTATGTGGCAACACTCAAACATTGGTTGCCAGAGCAAATTTTACCTGCACCGAATTTGGTGTGGCAAAGCATAGTTGAATTATGGCAAAGCGGTGAATTGAGTTTTCATTTTGCCATCAGTGCCAAACGTATTTTATGGAGTGTCTTGCTTGGTGCCAGTGTCGGGATTTTGCTTGGTACTGTGTTGGGATTGGCCAAACGTAGTCGGGACTTTATTTTTCCGACGGTGAATCTTGTTGCGCAATTTCCCATAGTTGGCTGGATTCCATTATTGATGATTTTCTTAGGCATCGATGAGGCTTTGAAGATTGCCGCTATTTCATTGGCTGTGTTACCACCGCTGTTGATTGCAACCTATAAGGGCATTACTCATGTGCCGAATAGTTTGATGGAAGTGGCAGAGGTTTACCAATACAGCAATTGGCAGAAACTCAAAGAAGTGATTTTCCCAGCTGCACTACCCAGTGTGATCAGTGGTTTACGTCAAGGCATTATGCAGGCGTGGTTGGCATTGGTTTTTGTCGAGTTATTAGCAAGTAGTGAAGGAATTGGTTATCTCATGGTGTGGGGACGTCAGCTAATGCAGATGGACTTAATCTTCATGGCGATCATCCTGATTGGTATTACGGGCTATGTCTTAGATACCTTGCTGGCTTGGTTAGAAAAAACTGCACGCTTTCACGCAACCCGAGTAGGAGGCAACTCATGAGCATTCTTTCATTACACGGGGCAGCGCACCAAGTCTTAGTTAAAGCAGCAAAAGCACTCGTTCTACCTGTGGCATTTATCGCACTGTGGGCAGTGGCCTCACAGCAAAATTGGGTCGATCCGAAGTTGATTCCTAGTCCATGGCTCGTGCTGCAAAAAGCTGTGACCGTGCTCCAACAACCGAGCTTTTTGACAGGCTTTGCCGAAAGTTTGGCACGTAATTTTATTGGCTATGGCATAGGTGCGATAGCGGGTGTGTTATTTGGGATCTTGATCGCGAGTTCACGCCTTTCGAATTGGTTATTTGCACCGAGCTTTCATGTATTGCGTCAAATTTCGCTGTTTGCATGGTTGCCACTAATTTCGACTTTTTTAGGTGAGGGACATGGCGCCAAAGTGCTGTTTATTACTTTGTCGGTGTTTTACCCCGTGGCGCTACATACCTTTGAAGGCGTGAGCAGTATTTCGCATAAATATCGTGAAGTGGCCGAAGTCTACCAATTTCCCAAGACATACGCGTTTCGTAAATTGATTTTGCCTGGCGCTTCGGCACAGATCTTTGTTGGTTTACAACTTGGGCTGATTTTCGCATGGCTTGCCACCATTGGCTCTGAATTTTTATTGGCGAACTATGGCAATGGTCTGGGCAATATCGTGATTCAAGGGCGTCAGGCTTTTGATGTCGAACTGATTATTTTTGGCATGTTGCTGATAGGAATTGTGGGCGTGTTGCTCAATACGCTACTGACTTGGGTTGAGCGTAAAGTTTTAGTTTGGCAGCAGGTTGGATAGGAGAACATAACAATGAAAAAAATGACAATCCATAACATTCCTCAACTTTGGCGCAATATGTTCCTTGCAGCATTGGTCGGTGGCACAGTCTTGGTTGGTTGCAGCACGCAGCGAGTGGATGAACCTCAGCAAGTGGCTTTAAAAGAACTACGCTATCAAAGTTATCCGGGACTGGTGTCTTTGCCTGAGTTGGCACAAGACTTGGGCTATTTAGGCGACATTAAACTCAGTTATGTCGGCACAGTACAAGGTGGGCCACAAGATTTACTCACCTTGGTGGCAGGAGATGTTGATTTCGCTGGAGCCTTTAATGGCGCTGTGGTGAAAGTTATTGCCGCGGGTCTAGATGTCGTTCCCGTAGTGGCTTCTTATGGCAGTGATGCTGAACAAAACGTGGGTTTCTACGTGCTAGAAAATAGTCCTATACGTGGCCCACGAGACTTTATTGGCAAGAAAGTCGCAGTGAATGCCTATGGGGCACATTATGACTTTGTGGTGAAAGATTATTTGGCTCGCCATGGATTAACCGATGATGAAATCCGTCAGGTCGAACTGATTATGTTGCCACCCGTGAGCTCAGAACAAGCTCTACGGAATGGGCAAATTGATATTGCAGTGTTCTCTGGCATTTTGGAAAAACGTGCCTTAAAGCATGGTGGTGTACGCAGCATCTTTAAAGATATTGATTTATACGGGCCCTTTACCGCAGGCAGTTTTTCGATGCGCGGAGATTTTATTCAAGCGCATCCTGAGTTGGCTCGTACTTTTGTCAGTGGCGTGGCCAAAGCTCAAGAATGGCTACACAACACGCCAAAAGAGCAAATCATTGCCCGTATGGAAAGTATTATCGAAAAACGTCAACGCAATGAAAATACAGCACTTATTCCATATTACACAGGCACAGGTGTCCACGAAGTCGGTGGCGTGCAAAAAGATCAAGACTTTGCCCCATGGGTGAGTGCCTTAGAAAAAGAACACAAATTAAAACCAAATCAAATTGAGGTCAGTCGCATCTATAGCAATGAATTTAATCCCTATGCGCAAGACCAAAAATCAAAAGGAATATAACAATGACCAGTGCATTACATTTAGATCACGTGCGTAAGGTATTTCCTGCACAAAACCATGTCGGCAGTAAAAACTATAAGCCTGAATTTGTTGCTGTAGAAAATGTCACTTTGGATATTCAGCCGGGTGAATTTGTTTCAATCGTGGGGCCAAGTGGCTGCGGAAAATCTACATTATTAGACTTAATTGCGGGTTTAACCAAACCGTCGGCAGGGCAGATTTTACTGAGTGGCAAGCAGATTACTCAACCGGGTTTAGACCGTGGCATTGTGTTCCAGCAATATGCGCTCTATCCATGGTTAACCGCACTGGAAAATATCGAATTTGGTCTAGAAGCCAAAGGCGTAGCAAAGAAAGAACGCCGCGAAAAAGCCGAATACTATTTGCAGCTTGTGGGTCTCAGTGGCTTTGAAAAGCATTATCCGAATGAGCTTTCCGGCGGGATGAAACAGCGGGTTGCGATTGCCCGAAGTTTGGCTTATGAACCAGAAATTTTATTAATGGATGAGCCCTTTGCTGCCCTAGATGCGCAAACCCGAGAAACCTTACAAGCCGAGCTGATCAATATCTGGAAAAGCTCGAAAAAAACCATTGTTTTTATTACTCACAGTATTGATGAAGCAATTTATCTGAGTCAGCGCGTGGCGATTATGACCTCAAGACCGGGGCGAATTAAGGAAGTGATTGAAATTCCGCAAAGCCTGCGCAGTTCTAGTGAAGATGTCCGTTCATTGCCTGAATATGGCCGAATTCGCCACAAAATTTGGTCATTGCTCAGTGAAGAAGTGATAAAAGCGCAAGCCTTCGAAAAACATAAACAGCTTGCACATAACTAAAATATTCAGAGGATTTATTTATGTCATCGACTAAACAAGCCATCAGTTATACGCAAACCTATAACGACATTAAACCCCGACTACAGTTCACATGGTTAAACACGGTCTTTAAACGCACCATTGCCATTGTGGCTTTTTTCTTGCTGTGGGAGATTCTGCCGCGGAGTGGTGTGGTCAATCCAGCCTTTTTACCGCCGCTATCTGTGGTGTTAGAAACCACATGGCAGCTATATCAAAGCGGGCAATTAGGCATCCATTTCTTGGCCAGTATTCAGCGTTCCATTATTGGTTTCATTTTGGCCCTAGCGATCGCCATTCCATTGGGTCTCATCATTGGTTGGTACAAGCTCGTGGCTGAAACCTTAAATCCATTGTTAGAATTGTTTCGGAATACCACAGCACTGGCGTTAATGCCGCTGTTCATCTTATTTTTAGGCATTGGTGAAACCTCAAAAATCAGTCTGTTGGTGTATGCATGCACATGGCCGATTTTATTGAACACCATTACAGGCGTACAAACGGTCGATCCTTTACTGATTAAATCGGCACGAACCATGGGCCTAAAACCCTATCAATTGTTCAGAAAAGTGATTCTACCTGCATCCGTACCCACGATTTTTGTCGGTATCCGTCTGGCAGGGGCGATTTCGATTTTGGCCTTAGTGGCAGTAGAAATGTTTGGTGCCAAAGCAGGTCTGGGATATCTGATTATTTATTCGCAATTTAGCTTTGAAATTCCACAAATGTTTGTAGGCATATTAGTCATTACCCTCGTGGGTTTATCCTTCAACTACTTCTTGATTGGACTAGAAAAATACTTTACAGCATGGAAACGTAACCCTGTGGAATAATCTAAATGAAATAGGAAATAAATAAAAACCTCGCTTTATACCGAGGTTTTTTTATTGCTGATTTTTATATTTAAAATAATGCAATGAATAAAGAATAATGTAGATGAATATTTAATTGGAATTTTTGTCTGAATTATTATTTTAATGTGGAGATAATAAAAAATATGACTTATTTATAATAAGCCATATTTAATTAGGCGAGTGCGAATGACGTTGCGTGTCACTCCAAGCAAACGAGCCGTATGCACTTGATTGTATTGACAGTGTTGATACGCACTTCGGATAAATTTTTCTTCAATCAGCTCATTAATATTGTCTTGCTTGAGTTGATTTGCGGCTTGAAAAATTTGTAAAAAGGTCTGCTCAAGTAACTGTCCAGCATCTTGAATATCCTTGATATTGGCTACAGCCGAGGTGGCATTTTGTAAGTTAAACGGTTCTGCACGTGAAAACGACGATGTACTTTGAATACTCGAAAAACTAATATCTTCCGGTTCAATTACGCCTTTTTCACTGACTAAAATCGCATGTTGAATGGTATTTTCTAATTCGCGAATATTGCCCGGCCAGCTATGTAAACTGAGTTTTTTGAGAGCCAGTTGGCTGAGGCGTAATGGTGTGTCATGTGGATTGGTTTGATAGACCTGAATGAAGTGTTTAACCAAAGGCAAAATGTCACCACGACGCTCTGCGAGACGTGGAATACGTAGCAACGCCACATGTAAGCGGTAGAATAAATCTTCCCTGAAACGCCCGTCCTGTACGGCATGCTCCAAATCGACATTGGTTGCGGCAATGATCCGAACATTAATCGGAATGGATTTGAGGGAGCCGACTCGAACGATCTCTCTTTCTTGTAAAACACGGAGTAATTTGACTTGCATTTGTAAGGACAGATCACCAATTTCATCTAAAAATAAGGTGCCATTATGGGCTGCTTCAAACCAACCGACACGGCTATTAATTGCCCCTGTAAATGCTCCTTTTTCATGTCCAAATAATTCGCTTTCGACCAATGATTCGGTAAAGGCACCACAGTTGACCGCGATAAAAGGACCTTTGGCACGATGGCTCAATTGATGAATTTGGCGTGCAACCAACTCTTTACCTGTGCCCGTATCACCAATGATGAGTGCATTGGCCTCACTTGGCGCAATTTGTTCAATTCGAGACAACAACGCTTGCGATAACGGGTCTGCAAAGACCGTCGCTGTTGCCCGTTTATGTTTCAGTGCAGAGGGCACTGCAGGGTGGGTCAAAATAGACATATCGTTTCTTATAGTTGTTGAAAATGCAGATCATGATGAAAGATTTAAAAATAAAAGATAAATAATAATTCGATATTTAAATATCAGTTTCACCGATAAATTCATGCGTGGATTATTTATCTGATTTTAAGATAAATAAAATCGGGATAACTAAAGGATAAATCAAGATATAGCAAGTGATTGAACTGTTTTATAGTAAAGCTCTCTAAATAACAAAAGGCATAATTAAAATGGCGATTACTTCAGTAAATGTGCGAAACCAATTCAAAGGCGTGATTAATGAAATCGTAGAGGGTCCTGTGGTTTCAGAAATTGATGTGGAAACCAAAGCAGGCTTTTTTACGTCCGTGATCACGACGCGTTCGGTGAAGGATTTAGATTTAAAAGTAGGTTCAGAGGTGGTGGTGTTAATTAAATCGACGGAAGTGTCACTGGCTAAACTCTAAGGTTTAGTCCAGCAAAGTTTGTCAGCACAAATAGAGAATAATGATATGAGCGTAGAACAAGCTGGTTCGGTTTCTATTCAGCAGCTAACGAAACATTATCCCACACAAAAGCAAGAAGACTTAACCGTACTTGAGGACATTAACCTGAATATTCAGCCGGGTGAGTTCATCAGTATTGTGGGAAGTAGTGGCTGCGGAAAATCCACACTATTACGGTTATTGGTTGGTCTAGAGCGTCAGTTTCAGGGCCAAATTTTGGTTGATGGTCAGCCTATACAGGGCACGAGTTTGGAACGCGGCATCGTGTTTCAAGATCATCGCCTGTTTCCATGGTTGACGGTACGGGAAAATGTACGGATTGCATTACATAAAAGTCAGTTTAGCCGTGCAGAAGAAGATGTATTGATTGATGAACATTTAGAGTTGGTCAAATTAACCCAATTTAAAGATGCTTATCCTTCGCAGTTGTCTGGTGGGATGAATCAACGTGTGGCGATTGCCCGGAGTTTGGTGAATCGGCCTCAGATTTTATTACTCGATGAACCCTTTGGTGCACTTGATGCATTGACACGTCAAAATTTACAGGATGAATTGCAGCGAATCTGGCAAAGTGAAAAAATCACCATGATTATTGTCACCCATGATGTCGAAGAAGCGGTATTTTTAGGTGATCGGGTAGTGGTCATGCAGCCACATCCAGGACGAATTAAACGTATTGTAGATATTCATTTAGCCCATCCGCGTAAACGCGAAGATGTCCGTCTGACCAATATTAAAAATGACATTTTGACTGACTTTAGTGATCCAGTAAAAGATCAGTTGCTTGAACCTTTATCTCACCGATTTGCCGATTATAAATTTGCATGGTAAGTCTGAATTGACCATCACCTAAACTTTTAAAAGCCCTGAATTCAGGGCTTTTTTAGGCTTATCAAATATAGGTCAGTATGATCATCGCTTAAGTTGGATTAATATCAGTCCATAAAAATGCCCCAGTTGGGGCATTTGTTTTTCAGTTTTATTAAACGTTGGTTTATGAGGCTTGGGAGGTATGTCTTTTTTCTAAAACATATTGGTTTTCAGGTCGTTTTAAACCTAAGTTTTCCCGTAAGGTCTTGCCTTCATAAGCCGTGCGGAATAGACCACGACGTTGCAGTTCAGGGACAACCAAATCTACAAAATCATCTAAGCTTGCAGGTGTGGTTGGTGGCAAAATATTGAAACCATCCGCCGCTTCATTTTCAAACCAAGCTTGTAGTTGATCGACTATTTGTTCGGGTGTTCCAATCAGCGTCCAGTGCCCACGTGCGCTTGCAACCCATTGGTAAAGTTGTCGAATGGTAAAATTATTTTTACGCGCAATCTCTAAAATCAGTTGTTGACGGCTTGCGCCATTTTGCGCCTGTGTTAAATGTTCTGGTAGCGTTTGGTCGAGGTCAAATTGCGACAGGTCTTCAGTAAAACCACCCAATTGTTTGAGTAAGTTCAGTCCCAAAGTCGGATGAATATATGCATTTAATTCATCGTATTTTGCCCGAGCTTCGACTTCAGTTTGTGCAACAAAGATCGATACACCCGGCATGATTTTTAAGTCATCCGCATGGCGGCCATATTTCACTAAGCGGTTTTTGACATCACGATAAAAGGCTTGAGCATCTGCTAAATTCTGCTGTGCTGTAAAAATCACTTCGGCATATTTACCGGCCAGTTCACGACCATCTTCAGATTGCCCAGCTTGAACAATCACCGGATAGCCTTGCGGTGGGCGAGAGACGTTGAGAGCACCCAGTACCTGATAGTATTGGCCCTGATGATTGGGCTGATGTTGTTTTCGGGCATCAAAAAATTGCCCAGTTTCTTTGTTGTAATGGAAGGTATCATCCTCCCATGAGTCCCAAAGTTTTTGAGTCACCTCAATAAATTCATCGGCACGTTCATAACGCTCTTTGGGTTCAGGGTGCTGCTGAATGTTAAAGTTTTTTGCGGCATCGGCAGAAGCTGTCGTTACTACATTCCACGCAGCACGACCTTTAGAAATATGATCTAAAGAAGCGAATTTTCGCGCCAAAATGTAGGGGTCTTCATAAGTCGTGGACGCTGTGGCAATAAAGCCAATATTTTGCGTCACAGCAGACAGGGCTGCAAACAATGTGACGGGTTCAAAGCCGACGCCTTTATCGCCCAAACCTTTCTCACCTTCGATAGCAGAACTCCAACGGACAGACAGACCATCGGCAAGAAAGTAAGCATCGAATAAACCACGTTCTGCGGTTTTTGCCAGTTCAATTGCATAATCAATATTGAGATGATCTTGTGGGCGAGATTCGGGATGACGCCAACCCGCGACATGCTGTGAGGTGGTTGGAATAAAAGCCCCAAGCTTTATTTGACGTTTAGACATAAAAAATTTCTCATCCCAATTATTCTTAAAAGATAAAAGGAATAAGAACAAAATCTATGCCAAACCATAATTGTTTGAAAATAAGAGGGTTTTAATTTTTTTTGGTTCTAGGTGTAGATAAATCAACAGGATATAAAACCAAATGTTGAAAAATAAACAGCAGTTTAACGGCAAACTTTATGCATGGACCAGTACAAGATTTTCCATATGTAAACTTAAAGCGTGTATTGGCATTGAACGCTATTAGCAAACTTTATAGCAATACTTTGATGGCTTTTCGTCTCCATACCAGTTGGTAATACAGCCCTTGTAAAATACATAAGCTGACAAAAGCCAAAGCATAGGCATACCAAATGCCTTTTAAGCCCCACCATTCACTAAATAGGTAGGCACACGGCACTTCAATGCAAATAATCGCCATAATATTAATAATCATCGGCACGGTCACCGTTCCACTGGCCCGCATAATGGAAGCAAAAATCGCACTGGCACCAAAAAATAAAATCGACCAAAGCACAATGAACAGCAATTCTTGACCGAGAACCACAACTTCAGGATCTGTAATAAACAGCGCCATTAAATGTTTAGAGAATAAATAGCCCAATGCCACCAAGATACCAGTAATTATGAAATTCATCCCGATGGCCGTACGTTTCACGCGATTAATTAATTCAGATTGACCCGAACCGATGGCTTGCGCGGCAAAAATAGAAGCTGCAATCGCGATAGACAAGGCAGGGAATTGGATATAATTCAAAACCTGATTGACCGCGCCATATGCAGCAGTGGCATCAGCACCATGGCGGTTAACTAAACCGACAATCACGAGACCAGCCACAGAGGTCGTGACCATCTGAATACCCGTTGGAATTCCCAGTCTTAAGATAATTTTGCTGAGATCATGTTGATGGCGAATATGACGAATCAACTCGAAGTCGAGTTTGAGCGGGTGATCTTTCTTTTTTAAGTAGAAATATAAAAATACCAAGGCAATTAAAAAGCCGATATGACTGGCAATGGCAGGGGCAATAATACCTAAACTTGGAAATCCAAATTTTCCTGCAATCAGTACTGGTGTAATGATCAGCCCTGAACCAATGGTCATACCCGATGCAATCAGCGGTGTTGTACTGTCACCGACCCCACGCAAAATCGAGGTGTAAATAATATAAATAAAGAGTAGTGGACTACCCGCAAGCATCCATTGCACATAAGGCAAAGATAAATGCATCACGTCAGGGGCTGTGCCTAAGGCCAATAAAATGGGCTTGGCAAATATCACCCCTAAAAAGGCAATGATGCTGCCACCAATCAAGGTCATAAAAAGGGTGGAACCCACCACAGTACGAACTTTTTCAAGATTCTGCGCGCCCCAAGCTTGCCCCACCAACACGGTTGCACCTGCCGAGAGTCCAATCACAAAAGCCATTAAACAGAACAAGATCGGGAAAAATACCGCAACCGCTGCAATGGCATGCACCCCAAGCATCTGACCGACAAAAACGGTGTTAATGGTCCCAGATAAATTTTGCAAAATATTGGTGGCGATCAAAGGCACCAGAAAAACTAAAAACGTTTTCCATAAATTTTGCTGAGTAACGAGGGACTGTTGTTTTGACATGCTCAGGTCCTAGACACGGCTTTTTATGATTTTAAGTTACTGATAACACTATCATGTTGGCATTCAAAAAAGCCTTAGTTTTTGAGTAACCAAGGCTTCATTATTTCTACATGTCTGTTTTAAAAAAACGTTTTGGCAGATACTGCTTTAAACTGTGGAGAGAATCTCTGCAGCTCGATCTAAGGTGGCATCTTGTTTGGCAAAACAGAAACGTAATAATCGTAAATTTTCAGGCGGTTTTTGATAGAACACTGAGACAGGAATCGCCACGATTTTATGTTGTTCTGCCAACAACTGACACATTTCCACATCGCTTAAATTTGGGCGTATGGCACTGTAATCAAGGTTTTGGAAATAGGTACCTGCCGATGGAATCAACTCAAATCTAGAGTGGCTTAAGCCCGCATTGAAACGGTCACGTTTAGCTTGGTAAAAATCGGCCAATTCAGCAATGTGCTCAGGATGTTCTGCCATAAAGTTAGCCAATGCCATTTGTACGGGCGTAACTCCACAGAAATTGGCAAATTGATAGATTTGGCGAAACACTTGCATCAAGGCTGGCGCTGCAATGCAATAACCGGTTTTCCAACCTGTGACGTGAAAGGTTTTACCAAATGAGCCCACGACAAAACTGCGTTCACGCAGCTCAGGAAATGACAAAGCAGATAGATGCTGACGACCATCAAAAATTAAATGCTCATAGACCTCATCCGACAGCACTATAATATTTTTATCTTGAATCAGTTCGATCAAGTTGAGCCAGTCCTCACGATCCCAAATAGCACCTGTTGGATTATGCGGTGTATTGACAATAATCATCCGGGTTTTATCGTTAATCGCAGCGGCAACACGATTCCAATCCACAGTAAAATGTGGCGTCTCTAAGGCAATGTGAATGGGATGAGCCCCAACCAATTTTACACTGGGCGCATAACTATCATAGCTCGGATCAAAAATAATCACTTCATCATCCGCATGAACCACGGCTTGAATGGCACTAAAAATACCAATGGTTGCACCCGGGGTAATGGTCACTTCGGTGTGAGGGTCAATATTTAATTGGTCTCGATGGGCAAACAGTTGGACCAATTGCTCACGTAAATGCATCAGTCCATCGCCGGGTGCATATTGGTTAAAACCCTGTTGCGTCGCATCACTTAGCGCATTTAACAGTGCTGGAGGTGCAGGAAAATCAGGAAAACCTTGAGATAAGTTCAGTGCATTTAGACGCTGCGCCATTGCACTCATAACGCTAAAAATAGTCACACCTTGGGCAGGCAGTTTGGATTCAATTGTGATCATGGAGCTTAAAAATTTTTAATAGGTTGCATTTTGAGTGTAGCAGCATCTCAGCGACTGCGAAAAGTTAGATCCGTAAAATTGATCCTGCATTGATGATCCTATTCACTTGAATCCTAAAGTGTTGCAAAAGCCAAAAAGAAGAATTCAACAAATTATTTGCAAAATGGGGTAGACGAAAAAACAATCATTTCCTAAAATGCCGTCATTAAAAAATTAAATACATAATAACAATGCTTAAAAATATATATGCCATGGTCGAGAACTTTGGCTTGAGTGTACAGAAACGTGCGCTACACATTCATTTCTCAAATGAACACCTAAATTCTGAAGTTTTTATTCAACGTATTGAAGGTCAACACCGTATCAATCAAGGCTTTCATGCGGAAATTATTTGTCTCTCGACCAATGCTCATCTGGCTTTAAAGCAATTTATTGGCGGCCGAGTGGCTGTCGATCAAGTGACAGATTTGGGACAACTCAGTCGCCTGACCGGTGTGATTACTGGGGCTAGCCAAGGTCAAAGTGATGGTGCACTGACCGTTTATAAACTGGTGATTGAGGATGCCACAGCACTTTGGCATAAGCGTCGTAATAGCCGTGTCTTTATGAACAAATCGGTACGGGAGATAACCGAGATTATTTTTAGTGAATGGCAGAAAAAAAGTGCGCTGTTTGCTGCCAGTTTAAGTCTGAACTTAGAGGGGCTGGCACGTACTTATGATGTACGTCCATTTACTATGCAAGCCAATGAGAGTGACTACGAATTTCTGACTCGCCTTTGGCGCAGCGAAGGGATCAATTGGTTAATTGATGAAGCGGAGTTATTTGTCGCATTTTCGGCTGCACCGATGCAAGCACAGCAGCTGCGTTTAATTGATACCAATCAGGCTTATAGTGCTTTAGAGCGGAAAAAAATTCGCTTTCATCGGAGTCATGCCACAGAACGCTTGGACACAATCACCAGTTTTGTGGCAGAACGATTTTTACAATCGACTATGATTCAGACGCAGCGTTGGCAAGCTCAACAATTGGCACAAGACCAAAGTAATCCGCTCTTAAGTGCCCATGCACAGAGTGAGCAACAGCATAATGAAACCTTAAGTTTAGAGCAGGCTTGGACCGTAAGTTCGGCTTGGACAACCGACCTTAAAGGTGCAGATCAGGCGACCACTTCAAATACACAGCAATTGGATCAGTTGAATCGGCAACTCAATCAATATCAGGAACTTCAAGCCAAATACTTTACCGCCAGCAGTAGCGTGCGGGACGCTCAAGTCGGGTATTGGTTTGAGTTAGAAAATCATCCTGAAATCGATCAACATCAAACGACAGATCGTGAATTTCTCATATTGGGCAAAGCATTTTATAACCAAAATAATTTACCCAAAGATATTTTGGTTCAATTAGAAAAGTTACTTGCCGCGAGCCGTTGGCTATCTTTAGGGGATGAACGGCAGGCCAATGAGCTGTATGTGGTCCGTCGGCAAATTTCTGTGGTGCCTGAATATGATTCTTTATTACACCGGCCACCTGCGTTTCCACAGCGGGCTAAAGTGGTCGGTCCAGAAGGTGAAAGTATTTATGTCGATGCTTGGGGGCGTATCAAAGTTCGGTTTACGTTCACCCGCAGTGATGATCACAGTCATGATGGTGGAGCAGGGAGTAATGATAATGACAGTGACTCGGCTTGGGTCGATGTACTGACTCCATGGGCGGGTGAAGGTTATGGGGCACGTTTCCATCCTCGTATTGGTGAGATCGTGGTCATCGACTTTTTTGAGGGTGATGTGGATCGTCCCTTTGTAGTAGGACGAATACATGAAGCTGAACGATCTCAGACCATGTTTGACCTCAAAGGTCAACTTCCTAAAACCAAAAAACTCAGTGGTATCCGCTCGCAAGAAGTTGCGGGAACAGGCTTTAACCAACTGCGCTTTGATGATACGACGGGTCAGATCAGTACCCAATTACAAAGTAGTCATGCAGCGACACAGCTGAATTTAGGTAATCTCAGCCATCCTAAAGAACAAGACAGTAGCCATGGCCGTGGAGAGGGGTTTGAGCTACGAACGGATGCTTGGGGGGCAATGCGTGCAGGTAAAGGTTTACTCATTAGTACCTATGCACAGGATAAAGCAGTTGCCGATCATCTTGCTGCTGCTGAAGCTCAATCTCTTTTAAATCAAGGGCATCAGAGCATGAATATGCTGAGCGGCGTAGCCGTAAAGCAGCAGACCGATGCATTAAATGTGATTAATCGTTTGCCGAAGTTAATAAACTCTTTAGAAATCAAAAGTACTGCCGAAGGTGTCAAAGCGACTTTAAATTTGTTCAAAGAGGATTTAAGTCGAGACCCATTGGCAGCGTTAAAAAACTGCAAAAGTTTTGTCAAAGAAATGGGCTCAATCGCACATGATGTCAAAAGTACAGTAAAAGAATTTAAAGCATTTTTTAATGATGCCGAAGATGCCTTTGATAACTTAAAGTCTGTCATAGATCATATTGAAGAAAATGGTAAGGATGTGATTCAAGGGCGGGTTGCAAGTCTGAAAAGTAACCTAAAAGAAGATCCATTAAAAGTATTAAAAGATGTGGGTAAATTGATCGAAGACATCAAATTTAACCCTGATGATTTGTTGAATAATGGTGGTTTTGGTTTGCCACCAGCGATGACACCCATAAAAGCATTAGAAAAAGTACAAGGCTTTATGGAAGGCTATGCGCAGGGTTTAGAAAAATCCAATACAGCGGCAAAACAAGAACAAGGCAAATTATTCCGCCAAGCGTTGATGTTGCTTGCATCACCTAATGGTATTGCACTCACTACACCGGAAGATATTGTTTTACAAGCCTCGCAGGATATTGCAGAAAGTGCGCAAGGTTCGATTAATTTCAGTGCTCAAAAGAATATTGTCGGTCATGCACAAGACAAAATCAGTCTGTTTGCGGCTCAAAAGGGCCTGAGTGCTTATGCCGCAAAAGGGAAAGTTGAATTACAAGCCCAAGATGATGCTATTGAAGCAATTGCACGAAAGGTGATTAAGCTCATTTCAACAGAAGATAAAATTGAAATTACCAGTCCTAAAGAAATTGTGCTGACTGCAGGAGGTTCACAGCTGAAAATTAATGGCAGCGGAATATTTACCACGACAGGCGGCAAGTTTGAGAGTAAGGCGGGGCAGCATAGTTTTGTGGGAGGAGCGACTGTAAATGCACAATTGCCTAAGCTGCCTGAAAGTGGGCTGTATAGTATGAGATTTGACTTAAGTCAAATATTTGATACTAATATATTAAAAAATATGAAATATAAACTTATTAACCATTCTAAAAAAATTGAAGCTGAGTACCAGTTTGAGCAACAAAGTAGTGCACGTATTTATAGTGATGCTATTGAAAATGTAGAACTGGCATTAGTACCAGGTGCTTATATAACTCTATATCAAAAAAATGCAGCAATGGATGCAGAGTCTTTAGATGAAGAAATTCAAGGTTGCGGATGTGATGACGAAATGCATCTTTGTGATGAAATTAATTTAGAAATATAGAAGGTATTATCTTGAATAAATATATTTTAATTGGATTGTTTTTGATAAATTTCTTTTCTATCAACAATATAATATACGCCAAAGGGCCTGATTTTGAAATAGTTTCAAAATGCACAGACGAATATGAATCAAGTTGCAATATTTACAGAGTAGTTGATGGGGACAATAAATTATTGCTAGAAGATGTTAAGTCTCCAATTATCACAAAGATTAATAGTGATATATTTAGGGTTAGAGTTTCGTGTGGATCTCCATGCCAAGTAAACTTTTTTTATGGAGAAACTAGTGAAGATTCTACTAATGAATTTATTGCTTTTAATGAAAATAATCATTGTTTGATAGAAAGTGATAGTGTTAAGAAGAAAATATATGCAAGGATAATTTTCACTGGTAGGAAAAAAATTATTGCTGATTTAAATGATAAGGAATACTTGGGGTTAAATCAAAGATTTGATTATTATAATTATTTTAAAAAGAAAAGTAAATTTTTAGAAAATGGTAATTTAATATTGTTGGCAGATGATTATTCAAGTTTATTAATTAAAAAAACAATAATAAAACCATGCGGAGAAAATAATGAAGTATTCAGATGAATTTATAGCATTTGTTGCAACAATCTCTGGAGAAGCAGGTGTTTGTAGCATTACTTCAAAAAAAGCAGTTGCACATTGTATTATGAATCGATTAGGGTTTGGTGAGTGGGTAGGTCATCCAAGCATTATACAATATTTATATGATGATTTTGATGCTTTAACTGAACAAACGGCTGCTGTAAAAAAGGTTAAAGCTGAAATGAATTCTAAGCTGTCATTAAAAAGTAAACATGTATTCTTTTCCGAATTGGTTTGATACTCTCTCCACCCATTGCTCTATTTTATCAGCTGTCATGACTTGAAAATCTCGCCAATAATATTTCATCTGCTTCCA